>NZ_JBEPOQ010000001.1:0-512261 GCF_040546915.1 Cellulosimicrobium sp. 4261 | reverse complement strand
TGGACTCCCCGGTCGCGTACCGGTCGGCCCACCGTTTGACCGTGGGCCACGAGCACTGGAACCGGGCCGCGACCTCCGCGATCGGGACGTGCTGGCCGATCACCAGCCGGGCGACCGTGAGCCGGGCGCGCGGCGTCAGAGCAGCATTAGCGTGGGACACGAGGGCCTCCTGTGAGCAGAGCGGATACCTAGGCAGTTCCACTCCACCGCGGGAGGCCCTCGTGCGCTACCAGATCAGATCAACGCATCGCACTCATTCGACCAACGTCTCCGGTCAGTACAGCTAGAGGTCGCCCTTCTTCTGCAAGAACCGCATGGCGAACCAGCCGATGGGGATGCGCGCCCAGTACGTCGCGACGCGGAACAGCATCGCGACCGACGTCGCGATGGCGGGCGGCACCTGGGCCGCGGTGAGGCCGGCGATGAGGGCGAGCTCGATCGCGCCGAGGCCGCCCGGCGTCGGGACGGCGGCGCCGGCCGCGTTGCCGACCAGGTAGATCACGGCGACGTCGACGAGGTCGAGCTCCTGCCCGAACGCCGCGAGCGCGGCGTCGAAGGCGAGGACGTAGCCGAGCGTCATGACGATGTTGCCCGCGAACCCGAGCGCGAGGCGGCCGGGCTGGCCCAGCATCTCCGAGAGCCGCGGCCACACCTGCTGGACGGTCGGCCGGATCTTGGCGAGCGCCCAGGTCCGCACCGCGGGCACGAGCAGCGTCGCGAGCACCGCGAGGGCGACGCCACCGATGGCGAGCAGCACCGTCGTCGAGGGGAGCTGGACGAGGCCGCCCTCGCCGGTGAAGACGGACAGGACCACGAGGATGAGGATCGTCACGACGAACTGCGACACTTGGACGAGCGCGACGGTGGCGACCGCCATGGGCGTCGAGATGCCGCGCTTCGTGAGCAGCCGCAGGTTGAGCGCCGCCGGGCCGATGCCGGCGGGCGCGGCGAGCGCGATGTACGACCCGGCCGCCTGCGTGAGCGTGACGCGCCACATCGACAGCCGCTTGGGGGAGAACGCGGCGAGGGTGAGGGCCGCGCCGACCCACGTGAGGATGCCGAGCGCGAAGGACAGGACGGCGAACCAGGGGTTCGCCTCGGTGACGGCTGTGGCGATCTGGTCGAAGTTGAAGGACGTCACCAGCGCCGTGACGGCCGCGATGACGAGGACGAGCGTGAGGATGGTGCGGCCGCCGAAGCGGGTGATGCGCTGCGGCTCGACGTCGGCCTCCGGCAGCCGCTCCACGAGGGCGGCGCGGAGCTCCTTGAGGAGCTCCTTGTCCTGCCGGATCTCCTCGCGCGTGCTCGGCGGCAGGGCGACCGACTGGAGCAGCGGGCCGATGGCGGCGATGTCGTCGTCGGGCAGCACGCTCACCGCGGACTCGACGGCGCGCTGCGCCCCGACGCGGAGTGCGAGCAGCGCGACCATCTGGGCGAGGTCCATGCGGCGCGCGAGCTCGGACGACGCGATGTCGCCCTGCTCCCACCCGGTGAGCCACACCTCGGGGGCGCCCGTCGCCGGCTCGTGCGAGACGAGCACGACGTCGGAGGTCAGGGCGCGGTGCGCGATCCCGGCGGAGTGGGCGAGGCGGAGCTGGCGCCACGCCTCGTTGAGGACCGAGCCGGTGACGTCCTCGACGGGCAGGTCGCGCAGCGACACGGCGCCCGTCGCGTGCTCCTGGACCAGCACCATCGAGTCGGCGGACTCGGCGACGCCCAGGAGCCGCGGCGTGCGGACGCCCGCCGCCCGGGCCGCGTAGGACAGGAGGGCCGTGCGCTCCGCGGCGGCGCGCAGCGAGATCGCGGCGCGACCCTCGCTGCCGCGCAGGCGCAGCGACCGCCAGAAGCGGGTGAGGAAGCCGACGACCTGGCGGTCGCCGTCGAGCACGACGACGTCGCGGCGCACGTCGTCCTCCGCGAGCATCGCGTAGACGCGGTTGTCTCCCGCGCGCGTCAGCGCGATCGCGGCCGGGTCGGACGGGGCGTCCTGCGGCTCGGGGGCGGTGTCCGTGCCCTCCGGGGCGGCGCCCTCGTCGGGGTGCGCGGCCCCGAGGTGGTGCGCCGCGAGGGTCGCGTCGGCGGTGAGGACCGTCCCGGTGTCGTCGGTGGCACCGGGTGCGCGCAGCACGCCGACGTGCACCTCGTTGGTGATCCGGCCCTCGGCATCAACCTCCGTGATGGGGTCGTCCGCCGCCTCGGCGCGCTCGTCGTCGTCGGTGACGTCGCGCACGCGGACGAGCGCCACGGGGGAGAACCCCGCGCGGCGGACCCCGGCCACGAGGTCGGGCCCGTAGGCGCGCTCGCTGCGGACGCCGGAGACGTAGCGCACGGCCAGCCCGGCGAGGCGTCCGAGCAGCAGCGTGATGAGGATGCCCGGCAGCGAGACCTGGCCGGTGATGAGCACGACGCCGATGCCGACGAACAGCAGGTTCCACGACCACTTGACGGTGCGCCGCCGGGTGCGGGTCCCTGCGGCGGTGAGCAGCCCGCCGATCGCCGCGACGTAGCCCGGGACGGTCAGGCGCCACGCGCCCTGGGAGTAGACGGAGAGACCGCGCACCAGCTCGTCGGAGCCCCAGGCGCCCAGGGCCAGCACGACGAGCACCCCGAGCAGCAGGCCGAGGCCCGCGGCGACGATCGACTCGACGACCTGGCGACCGAGCCGGCGCACGCCGAGCTCGGTGAGGACCGCGATCGGGACGAACAGGGTGATGAGGCCCTCGAGCACCGCGACCGGCACGAACAGGATCCGCGCGAGCAGGTCGGAGAAGTTGCGGACGTCCTCGGCCACGCCGGCCGTCGTGCCGTGCGCGTACACGGACATGAGGAGCACCACGGCGACGCCGATCGCGCACAGCACGAGGTTGACGAGGTCGATCGGGTGCCGGACCCGCTGCTCGGCGGTGTCGACGACCCGGACCGTGCCGTCGTCGTCGCGGCCGCGCGGGGCGAGCAGCGCCTCGAGCGCGCCGGTCTGCGGCCGTGCGTCGCGGCGTCCCGACGCGGCGAGCGACCCGACCTCGACGACCGCGCCCACGTGGGACGTGTCGCCCGGCGTCGGCTCGGGCGCGGGGGAGGACATGCCTGCGAGTCTAGGTCCGGGGGTCCCGACAGGCGCGGTATTTGGCCGATTCCTCCGGGTGATTCGCCCGGTTCGACCGGTTGTCGGGCGCCCGCGGGGGGTCGTTCGACGGGCGGGTGTGAGGAAGGCCTCCCTAGCATGGGGGTGCGAGCACCCCTGGGGAGGTCGGCATGGCACGTGGCACGACGACGCAGCGCGACGAGGCCGGAGGGGCGGCACCCGCGACGCCGGACGAGAGCGGGCAGGAGCGCAACCCCTTCCGCCGGGTGTGGTGGCTCCCCGTCGTGCGGGGCACGCTCCTCGTCGTCCTGGGCCTCCTCCTCATGATCGAGCCGCTCGAGCGGCTGGGGACGCTCCGGGTCGTCCTGGGGGCGTTCCTCGTGGCCGACGGCGTGCTGGTCGCCGTCCAGGGGTTCGTGCACCGCAAGCAGGTCGGGTCGGCGTGGTGGCTCGCGCAGGCCGGGGTCAACGTCGTCTTCGGCGTCGTGGTGGCGCTGTGGCCGGACCTCGGCGCCACGGCGCTGTACTACGTCCTCGCCGTCTGGGTGCTCGTCCTCGGCATCACGACGATCGCGGGGGCGGCGGCGCTCGTGCGCAACCGCGACCTCGGCTGGGCGTGGATGCTCGCCGTCGGGATCGTGTCGGTGCTCTTCGGGATCCTGCTCGTCACGCGCCCGCTCGACGCGTTCGACGTGCTGCGCCTCGTCACCGTGGTGTTCGCCCTGTACGCGTTCGTGTCCGGGGCGATCCACGTGGTCTCCGGCTTCGCGGTCCGGGCGGTCGCGCGGGAGCTCGCCGACCTGCGCGCGCAGGCGGTCGCGGCCGGCGTCGTCGTGACGGGCGGGTCCGTGCTGGGCGCCGCCGCGGTGCACCCGGGCGTGGCCCCGCCGTCGGCCGTGGGCGGGGCGCCTGCCGGGCCCACGACCACCGATCCGGCGGCTCCCGCCTCCGATCCGTCCGCGACGAGCGGCCTCGCTCCGGTCGAGCCCGCCGCGGACGGCCCGACGACGCCCGGTCCCGTCGCGGACGAGCTCGGCGCCGACCCGTCGGACGGCCCGACGTCGAGTGGTCCCGGCGCGGGCGGGCCGGACGGCCGCGAGCGCGCCTGAGAGGCGGGTCGGCGCCGCCGGCCGGGAGCGGTCGGCCGCTCGTCCGGTGACCGCCGGGCGCGCCGTCCGCCAGGGTCGGGCGTCCCGAGGAGGGGCGGACTCTACACCCGGCGCGCGGGTGCCGTGAGTGTGTCTCACGTCACGACCGTTGCCCGGAGCTCAGGGTTACGACCGGGTAACAACGCTGGCGTTCTGTCCGGGTTTCTGTCGATCCTGACACCTGCACGACACAGCACTGTGCTAGAAATCACGGCACTCCGCCGACAGGTCGGGGTCCTGGTGCGTGCAAGGTCGCGCCACCGGTGTCTCGCACCCCGAGAAACCCGAGAAAGAGGTAGACACATGACAGCGGTGTCCAGGAAGCGGCTCCTCGCCGCGGCCGCCGGCATCACGGCGGTGACGCTGACCCTGACCGCGTGCGGCGGGGGATCGAGCGACGGCGAGGGCGACGGGGACGGCGGCGGCTCGGCGAGCGGCTCGCTCGTCATCGGCACCACCGACAAGGTCACGGTGCTCGACCCGGCCGGCTCGTACGACAACGGCTCGTTCGCCGTGATGAACCAGGTCTTCCCGTTCCTCATGAACACCCCGTACGGCAGCCCCGACGTCGAGCCCGACATCGCGGAGTCGGCCGAGTTCACCTCGCCGACGGAGTACACCGTCACGCTCAAGCCCGGCCTCAAGTGGGCGAACGGCAACGACCTCACGTCGTCCGACGTGAAGTTCTCGTTCGACCGCCAGGTCGCGATCAACGACGAGAACGGCCCGGCGTCGCTGCTCTACAACCTCGACAGCGTCGAGGCGCCCGACGACACGACCGTCGTCTTCCACCTCAAGAGCGAGAACGACCAGCTCTTCCCGCAGATCCTGTCCAGCCCGGCGGGCCCGATCGTCGACGAGGACGTCTTCGCGGCCGACGCGCTCACCTCGGACCAGGACATCGTCGACGGCAACGCGTTCGCCGGGCAGTACACGATCACGGGCTACAAGTTCAACGAGCTCGTCTCCTACGAGGCGTACGACGGCTACGAGGGCCTGCTCGGCCCGGCGAAGACCGACAAGGTCGCGGTGAAGTACTTCGCCGAGGCGTCGAACATGAAGCTCGAGATCCAGCAGGGCAAGATCGACGTCGCGTGGCGCAGCCTGTCCGCGACGGACATCGAGGACCTGCGCGGGAACGACGACGTCAAGGTCGTGGACGGCCCCGGTGGCGAGATCCGCTACATCACGTTCAACTTCGACACCCAGCCGTTCGGCGCCAAGACGCCGGAGGCCGACCCGGCCAAGGCGCTCGCCGTGCGTCAGGCCGCCGCGTCGCTCATCGACCGCGACGAGCTCTCGGACCAGGTCTACAAGGGCACCTACACCCCGCTGTACTCCTACGTCCCCGCGGGCCTGACCGGCGCCGTCGAGCCGCTCAAGGAGATGTACGGCGACGGCGCGGGCAAGCCCGACGCCGCGAAGGCGCAGCAGCTCTTGACCGACGCGGGCGTCGAGACGCCCGTGACGCTCAACCTGCAGTACTCGAACGACCACTACGGCCCGTCGTCTGCGGACGAGTACGCGCTCATCAAGGACCAGCTCGAGAAGGACGGCCTCTTCACGGTCAACCTGCAGACCACCGAGTGGGTCACGTACGCCAAGGAGCGCACGTCCGACGTCTACCCGGCGTACCAGCTCGGCTGGTTCCCGGACTACTCCGACGCGGACAACTACCTCACGCCGTTCTTCCTCACGGAGAACTTCCTGGTGAACCACTACGCCAACCAGGAGGTCAACGACCTCATCCTCCAGCAGGCGGCGACGCCCGACGCCGACGAGCGCACCGCGCTCATCGAGGAGATCCAGAGCAAGGTCGCGGCGGACCTGTCGACCCTCCCGTACCTCCAGGGTGCGCAGGTCGCGGTCGTCGGGACGGACGTGGAGGGGGCCGAGGACACGCTGGACCCGTCCTTCAAGTTCCGCTACGCGGCGCTGTCCAAGGGCTGACCGGCAGCTGCCCCAGCCGCCCGGCCCTCCCCGCGCGACCCGCGGGGAGGGCCGGGCACCGCACGTCCGGACCGGCGACCACGCCGACGCCCGGGCACCTGAGGAAGAGACGACATGACGACCACCACCACCGACGTGCCCGTCGGCGAGGACGCGCCCCGCGACCCCGGCGGCACGGGGCGGGTGCGCACCCCGCGCACGACCCGCCGTCGCGGCGGCGGGCTCGGGAGCTACATCCTGGTCCGCGCGCTGCTCATCATCCCGACGGTCTTCATCCTCGTGACCACGGTCTTCGTGGTCATGCGGGCCACGGGCGACCCGATCACCGCGGCGCTCGGCGGCCGGCTCACGCCGGACCAGCTCGCCGAGCGCATCCACGAGGCCGGGTACGACCGCCCGGTGGTCGTGCAGTACCTCGAGTACCTCGGCGGCATCGTGCGCGGTGACTTCGGCACGACGATCAGCGACAACCGCCCCGTCACGGAGGTGCTCGCGACGTACGGCACCGCGACGCTCGAGCTCGCGGCCTACGCCCTGCTCGTCGCGTTCGTCGTCGGGATCCCGCTGGGCATGCTCGCGGGCTACCTGCGCGACCGCGTGCCCGACGCGATCCTGCGCGTCTCCGCGATCCTCGCCTACGCGACGCCCGTCTTCTTCGCCGGCCTCATGCTCAAGCTCGTCTTCTCGGTGTGGCTCGGCTGGCTGCCCGTCTCCGGGCGCGCGTCCACCGACGCGGAGATCGAGCTGCAGTTCCTCGACGACCCGTCGGGGTTCTACCTCGTCGACGCGATCCGGACGGGCGACCCCGCGATCGTCGGCGACGTCCTCCAGCACGCCGTCCTCCCGGCGCTCGCGCTCGGTCTGCTCACCGCGGGCGTGTTCCTGCGGCTCGTGCGCACCAACGTCATCGGGACGCTCTCGACCGACTACGTCGTCGCGGCGAGGTCGCGCGGCGTGCGCGAGTCCCGGCTCGTGCGCGCGCACGCGTGGCGCCCCGCGCTCATCCCCATCATCACCGTCATCGGTCTCCAGGTCGCGATGCTCCTCGCGGGCGCCGTGCTCACCGAGACGACGTTCGAGTGGAAGGGGCTCGGCTTCCAGCTCGCCGAGTACCTCCAGGCGCGCGACTTCGTCGCCGTGCAGGGGATCGTCGTGCTCATGGCCGTGATCGTCGCGGTCACGAACTTCCTCGTCGACATCATCGCGGCGCTCATCGACCCGAGGGTGAGGTACTGACATGGTCGCGGAGACCGTCGTCCCGGCCGGTCCGGGCACCGGGGGCCCCGTCCCCGCCGTCGTCCCCGAGCGCGGGCGCGTCGCGTGGTGGAAGCGCCTGCCCGTCGTGCACCAGCTCCGGCAGAGCGTCGGGCTGCAGCGCGGCATGCTCGTCACGGGCCTCGTCATCACGGGCCTCTTCCTGCTCACCGCCGCCCTCGCGCCCGTGCTCGCCCCCTACGGGTACAGCCAGCTCCGCACCGCGGACGGGCCGTTCGGCGCGCAGCAGCCGCCGTCGGCCGAGCACCTGCTCGGCACGACCGTCGGCGGCTACGACGTCCTGTCGCGCGTCATCTGGGGAGCCCAGACGGCGCTCCTCGTCATCGTCGTGGCGATCCTCGCGTCGATCGTCGTCGGGGTGCTGCTCGGGCTCGTGTCCGGGTACTTCGGCGGCTGGGCCGACCGCCTGCTCGTCGTGGTCTGCGACGCGATCTACGCGTTCCCGTCCCTGCTCCTCGCGATCCTCATGGCGATCGTCATCTCCGGTGGCCAGTCGAGCATGTGGGGCGGCATCCTCGCCGCGGCCTTCTCGATCACCGTGGTGTTCGTGCCGCAGTACTTCCGCGTCACGCGCGCGGAGGTCGTGCGGATCAAGGGCGAGGCGTTCGTCGACTCGGCGCGCGTGCTCGGCACGCCGCACCGGCGGATCATGGTCCGCCACGTCCTGCGGAACTCGACCCGCACGCTGCCGCTCATCGTCACGCTCAACGCGTCCGAGGCGATCCTCACGCTCGCGGGGCTCGGGTTCCTCGGGTTCGGCATCGAGCCGACGGCGGCCGCCGAGTGGGGCTACGACCTCAACAAGGCCGTGTCCGACGTGACGAGCGGCATCTGGTGGACCGCGCTCTTCCCGGGCCTGGCGATCGTGCTCGTGGTGCTCGGCATCACGCTCGTCGGCGAGAGCCTCAACGACCTCGCCGACCCGCGCCTGCGCTCGCGCCGCGCGTCGGCCGAGGTGTCGGGCGACGTCGCGGAGACGTCGGTCGTGCCGGGCGGAACGCTCACCGCCGGCCCCGGCGGCCTCGACGCGATCGAGGGCGCGGGCTCGCGCTCCGACGAGCTCGCCGCCGTCCCGGGGCAGCGCGACCCCGACGCCGTCGGGATCGACGGGCGGCTCGACGGGCGGCTCGGCGCCGCGCCGGACGACGGCGGCCCTGCGACAGGCCCCGCGACAGGACCGGCGACGGGCCCGGCGACGGGCCCCGCGAGCCGCCCGGCGGACGCACCCCACGACGAGACGGAGGACCGGCGATGAGCGCCGTGACCGAGACGACCCGCCGCCCGGACGGCGACACCGCGCGTCCCGTCGTGACGATCCGCGACCTCGCGGTGTCGTTCGCGACCGACGCCGGGGCCGTGCGCGCCGTCGACGGCGTCGACCTGGAGGTCGCGCCCGGAGAGGTGCTCGCCGTCGTCGGCGAGTCCGGGTCCGGCAAGACGGTGACCGCGAAGACGATCCTCGGCCTGCTGCCGTCGACCGCGACGGCGCGCGGCGCCGTCGTGCTGACGAACAAGGCCGGGACGGCCGACCACGACGTCGTCACGCTCGGCGGGGAGCGGCTGCGCCAGGTCCGCGGGACCGACGTCGCGATGGTCTTCCAGGAGCCGTCCGCCGCGCTCAACCCGGTGTACACGGTGGGCTGGCAGATCGTCGAGGGGATCCGCGCGCACGCCAAGGTGTCGCGCCGCGAGGCGCGCCGGCGCGCGGTCGAGGTGCTGCGGCGCGTCGGCATCCCCGACCCGGAGACACGCGTCGACCACTACCCGCACCAGTTCTCCGGCGGGCAGAAGCAGCGCATCGTCATCGCCATGGCCCTCGTGCTCGACCCGGGGCTCATCGTCGCGGACGAGCCCACGACCGCGCTCGACGTCACCGTCCAGGCCGAGATCCTCGACCTCCTGCGCCGGTGCCGCGACGAGTTCGGCACCGCCATCGTGCTCATCACGCACAACATGGGCGTCGTCGCGGACCTCGCGGACCGGGTCGCGGTCATGTACCAGGGGAAGGTCGTCGAGCAGGCGCCCGCGCGCGAGCTCTTCGCCGCCCCGCAGGCCGCGTACACGCGCGCGCTGCTCGACTCCGTGCCGCGCGTCGGCGAGGGGACCGCGCGGGCCGAGGCCCGCGCGTCGGCCCGCGACGCCGGGTGGGCGGACGCGGAGCCCGTGGTCGCGGCGCAGGGGCTGACCGTCACCTACCCGGGCCGCCTGCGCCGTCCCGGCTTCACCGCGGTCGACGACGTCTCGCTCACCATCCGGCCGGGCGAGGTGCTCGGTCTCGTGGGCGAGTCGGGCTCCGGCAAGACGACGTTCGCGCGCGCCGTCGCCGGCCTCACCCGGGTGACGGACGGGTCGCTGCGCGTGCTCGGCGTCGAGATGAACGGCGTGAAGGAGCGCGAGCTGCGTCCCGTGCGGCCGCGCATCGGGTTCGTCTTCCAGGACCCCGCGACGAGCTTCAACCCGCTGCTCACGATCGCGGACTGCGTCGCGGAGCCGCTCGTCGTGCACGGGCGCGCGGAGTCGCCCCAGGCGGCGCGCGGGCGCGTCGACGAGCTCCTGGAGGCCGTGCAGCTCCCGCGGTCGTACGGCGACCGGTTCCCGCACGAGCTCTCCGGCGGGCAGCGCCAGCGCGCGTCGCTCGCCCGGGCGCTCGCGCTCGACCCGGAGCTGCTCGTGGCCGACGAGCCGACGTCGGCCCTCGACGTCTCCGTGCAGGCGCGCGTGCTCGAGCTGTTCGCCGAGCTCCAGCGCGAGCTCGGCTTCGCGAGCCTGTTCGTGTCGCACGACCTCGCCGTCGTGGACCTGCTGTCCGACCGCATCGCGGTGCTCTACCGCGGGCGGCTGGTCGAGGAGGGCACGGGCGCCGAGGTGCTGGGCAGCCCGCGCGAGGAGTACACGCAGCGACTCCTCGCGTCCCTGCCCGTCCCCGACCCGGTGCTCCAGGCGGAGCGCCGCGAGCAGCTCCGCGCCCTCCGCGGGGCTTGACCCTCCGGCCCGCCGAGGGAGAGCTCTGGTCCGCCGAGGTAGAGCCCTGGTCCCCTGAGGTAGAGCCGTGGTGGTGCGGGACAGGCCGGGGCTCTGCTCCGGACGACCGCGGCTCTCCCTCGGCGGGCGTCAGGCGAGGCCGAGGGACTGCTTCCACTCCAGGGGGAGGAGCGCGTACCCGACGAACGCGACGACGTCGAGCAGGGTGTGCGCGATCACGAGCGGCATGACGCGGTGCCGTCCCCAGCGGGACGTGTAGAACCACGAGAACACGACGCCCATGACGACGTTCCCGAGGAACGGCCCGAAGCCCTGGTACAGGTGGTACGACCCGCGCAGGAGCGAGCTCCACACGACGAACTTCACGCGCCCCCAGCCGAGGTCGCGCGTGCGCTCGAACAGGTACCCGACCGCGATGACCTCCTCGAGCAGACCGTTCTGCAGCGCGGCGAGGATGAGCACGGGCACCGTCCACCACGCGGCGTTGAGCGCCGACGCCTGCACCTCGACCGTGATGCCGAGGACGCGGCCGAGCGCGTAGAACCCGAGGCCGGGGATGCCGATGGCCGCAGCGAGGGCGAAGCCCCAGCCGACGTCGCGCAGGGGCCGGGCGCCGTCGAGCCCGATGGCGCGGACGGCCGACCGGCCGCGCGCGCTCAGCAGGTAGAGCGCGAGCGCGACGGGCAGCACGGCGAAGAAGATCCCGACGAGCTGGTAGGTGAGGTCGAGGTACGGCCGGGCCGACCGGCTCACGTTGAGGCTCGCGGACTGCTCGCCGAGCGGGGTCCCGGCGGTGAGCCGCGCGACGATGTTGATGACCGCGTAGACCGCGGACTTGCCGAGGCTGAGCCCGAGCACGATCCAGATCTCCGCGCCGATGCGACGGCGCGTGGCACGGTCCGGGCGCGCGGGAGCGCCGTCGGCGGTCCCGGGGACGACGGCGGCCGTCGGGCCGGGCACGGGCGCGGCGGGGGAGCCGGGAGCGGTCAGGTCGGGCACCGTCCGGTTATAGCACCGCTCCTCGGAAGCCACCTCGGTGCCTCCTGGACGAAACCTGTCCGCCGACGACGGGGGAGGGGAGGGGGGAGAGGAGAGGGGGAGAGGAGAGGGGGAGAGGAGAGGGGGAGAGGAGAGGGGGAGAGGAGAGGGGGAGAGGAGAGGGGGCAGCGGGTCAGGGGCGGGGTGGGCGGCCCGGGCGGCGGGGCGGGCGGACGTCGCGGGGGAGGCGGCCGGCGTCGTCGAGCGCTCGGCGCAGGAGCATCTCGATCTGCGCGTTGACGCTGCGGAGGTCGTCGCCGGCCCAGCGGGCGAGGGCGTCGTGCACGGCGGGGTCGAGGCGCAGGAGGACCGACTTGCGCTGCGGCCGCTGCGCTCGGCCCGCGCCCGCGCCCGTGCCCGTGTCTGCGCCCGCGCCGGGGGCTGTGCCCGTGCCCGACGACGCCTGCTCGCCCGGCGAGGACGCGTCGCCCTCCGGCGTGGCCTGCTGCCCGCCCGCGGGCACGCCGCGGCCCGACCACGGCTGGTCGCCGTCGTCGGGCGCGTCGCGCTTCTCGGGCGGCGTGGGCCCGACGTGCGTCACTGGTACAGGGACCCCGTGTTGACGACGGGCGTCACGCGGCTGTCGCCGCAGAGCACCACGAGGAGGTTGGAGACCATGGTCGCGCGGCGCTCGTCGTCGAGCGTGACGATGTCCTCGGCCTCGAGGCGGGACAGGGCGTCCTCGACCATGGACACCGCGCCCTCGACGATGCGCGAGCGCGCCGCGATGATCGCCCCGGCCTGCTGGCGCTGGAGCATCGCCTGGGCGATCTCGGGCGCGTAGGCGAGGTTGGAGATACGGGCCTCGATGACCTCGACGCCCGCCACGACGACGCGCTCCGCGACCTCCGCCGCGATCTCGGCCGAGACGACCTCCGTCGCGCCGCGCAGCGACTCCTCGCCGGCCTCGGCGTCGTCGTAGGGGTGGGACATCGCGACGTGGCGCAGCGCGGACTCGGCCTGGACCACGACGAAGTCGTCGTAGTCCTCGACCGCGAACGACGCCTTGGCGGTGTCGGCGACCTGCCAGACGACGATCGCGGCGATGTTGATCGGGTTGCCGTCGGCGTCGTTGACCTTGAGCTCGCTCGTCTCGAAGTTCCGGACGCGCACGGACACGCGGCGGCGGGTGCTGAGCGGCACGGTCGCGACGAGGCCCGTGGTGCGGACGGTGCCGAGGTAGCGGCCGAAGAACTGGACGACGACCGTCTCGCCGGGGTTGATGACGGCGACGCCGGTCGGGACGAGCACGCCCGCGAGGAACGCCAGGACGCCGAGCGTGATGAGCACGGCGGGGTTGCCGGCCTCCGCGGCGGCGGCGACGACGAGCCCCGTGCCGCCGAGGAGCAGGACGATGCTCAGCGCGATGACGGCGGCCGCGCCGCCCGCGCCGAGCGACCAGGCGGGCCGCTCGGTGACGTCGACGCGCGTGCCGTCGTGGCCGACGGGGCGGCCGGTCGGTTCGCCGCCGACGGACTCCTGCGGGGGTGCTGCGCTCTCGGTCACGGTGGTCGTCCTCTCCTGCGGCGGGGCCGCGTCGTGTATAGCAAAGTGATATCACATTTTCGAGGGAGGCCGCCATCCGTCCCGCGGGGCTTGCGCGGCGCGGCCCGCGCGTGGGAACCTACAAACAGGTTTGCAGCACAAAGTAGTTTCCGGAACGACCCGAACGACCGAGAGGCCACCATGACGACCGACCACGGCGACGCCGTCCACGACGGAGCCGTCGGCGACCCGGACGAGCCGACCCTCGGCGCCGCCGAGACGCTCCGCCTCATCCGCGAGCAGCAGGACCGCGCGCGCCGGGCGACCGAGCCCGACCCGCGGCTGCTGTTCCTCGCGTGGGGCGTCGCGTGGCTCGTCGGCTACCTGTGCCTCTGGGCGAGCGCGGTCCGGGTCGCGGACGGGACCGCAACGGTCCGCGTCACCAGCGGCGCCGGCCAGGTCATGGGCGCCCAGCCCGAGCCGTGGGCCTTCTGGGTCTTCTTCAGCCTCATCGCGGCCGCCGTCGCGTTCACGATCGTCCACAGCGTCACGCGCACCGCCGGGACGCGCGGCGTGAGCGCCCGCACCGGAGCGATGTACGGGTGGTCGTGGATGCTCGGGTTCGTGTGCTTCGGCCTCGTGCTCGGCGGGCTGGCCCGCGCCGGGGCGTCCGAGGAGGTCATGGCGCTCGCGAGCAACGCGTTCGCGTGCGTCGTCGTCGGCCTCCTCTACCTCGGCGGCGCGGCGGCGTTCGGTGACCGCGGGCTGTTCGTGCTCGGCGTGTGGATCCTCCTCACCGCGGCCGTCGCGACCTTCGCCGGGCTGCCGCTCACCTACCTCGTCATGGCGCTCGCGGGCGGCGGCGGCTTCCTCGTCATGGCCGGGATCGAGCAGGTCGTGCGCGCCCGACGACGGCGCAGCGCGGCCCGGCCCGTGCCCGCCCGGCCGGCGGAGGGAGGGGCCGATGCCTGAGGCCGGGCTCGACCCCGTCATCCACGCGCCCGCGCGGCTGCGCGTGGTCGCGACGCTCGCCACCCTCCCGTCGGGCGACGAGCTGTCCTTCCCCAAGCTCCAGAAGCTCCTCGACATGACCGCGGGCAACCTCTCGACGCACCTGCGCAAGCTCGAGGACGCCGGCTACGTGACCGTCACCAAGACGCACGAGGGCCGCACGCCCGCCACCTACCTGTCCCTCACCGCCCGCGGTCGCGGCGCCTTCGAGGACTACACGACCGCCCTGAACGCCCTCCTGAAGGGAGCCCGACCATGAGCGACGAGCGCACGAGGCGCACCGAGCGCACCGAGAGCGCCCCGCGCACCGGCCCGGTCCGGACCGCCCGGGCCGAGCCCGCGCCGTCGGGCACGGACCGCACCCCGCCCGTGGTCGCCGTCGACCGCGTGACGCGCCGCTTCGGCACGGTCGTCGCGCTCGACGACGTGTCCCTCACCGTCGGGGGCGGCGAGCTCGTCGGTCTGCTCGGCCCGAACGGCGCCGGGAAGTCGACCCTGCTGTCCCTGGTCAGCGGGCAGCGCCGGCCCGACTCCGGGACCGTGCGGCTGCTCGGGGGCGACCCGCGCGACGCGCGCAGCCGCGTCGGCCTCGGCCTCACGCCGCAGGAGACGGGCCTGCCCGCGACGCTCAAGGTGCGGGAGGTCGTGGACTTCGTCGGCGGCCACTACCCCGACCCGGTCCCGACGGCGGAGCTGCTCGAGCAGTTCGGCCTCACCGAGCTCGCGGGCCGCCAGACGGGCGCGATGTCCGGCGGGCAGAAGCGCCGCCTCGCCGTCGCGCTGTCGCTCGTGGGCCGCCCGCGCGTCGTGCTGCTCGACGAGCCGACGACGGGCCTCGACGTCGGCGCGCGGCAGGCGCTGTGGGACGCGATCCGCGCGTACCACGCGGCCGGCGGGACGGTGCTGCTCACGAGCCACTACCTCGAGGAGGTGCAGGCGCTCGCTCAGCGCGTCGTCGTCATCGACCAGGGCGTCGTCAAGGCCGACGACTCGCTCGACGCGATCCTGCGGCGCGTGTTGCTGCGGCGCGTCGTCGTCGGGTCGGCCGTCGACCTGCGCGACCGGCCGGGCGTCGTGCGTGCCGACCGCCTCGGCGACGGCCGCCAGGAGCTGTACACGCCCGACGCCGACGCGCTCGTGCGCGAGCTCGTCACCTCGGGCGTCGACTTCCACGACCTCGAGATCCGGGGCGCGAGCCTCGAGGAGGCGTTCGAGCAGATGGTCGCGCGCGACGCGGCCCCGACGACGGAGGCACGGGCCCGATGACCACCACGACCACCACCCCGCGGACGGCGGCGCTGCCCGGGCCGCTGCGCCTCACGTGGCTGCACCTCAAGTACCAGTTCCTCGAGACCGTGCGCGTGCCCGTCGCGGTGCTCGGCAACCTGCTGTTCCCCGCGCTCGCCATGTTCTTCTTCGTCGTGCCGCAGAAGGCGGTGGCGCAGGACCCGGTGGCGGCGACGACGGCCGTCGCCTCGCTCGGTCTGTTCGCGATCTGCTCGGCGAGCCTGTTCACGTACGGGCTGGGCGTCGCGGAGGACCGGCAGCTGCCGTTCGACCCGTTCGTCCGCACGTTGCCCGCGGGACCTGCGCCGCGCATGGCCGCGCGCGTGCTCAACGGCGGGATCTTCTCGCTGTTCGGCCTCGTCCCGCTCATCCTCATCGGCTGGCTGTTCACCGACGCGAGCGTCACCGCGACGCAACTCCTCGCGGGCGTCGGGACGGTGCTGCTCGTGTCCGTGCCGTTCGTGCTGCTCGGCATGGCGATCGGCTACTCGCTGTCGGCGAAGGCGGCGCTCCCGGTGGTGCAGGTGATCCTCTTCCCGCTCGCGTTCGCGGGCGGCCTGTTCCTGCCGCCGTTCCTCTTCCCCGACTGGCTCGACGCGATCTCGAAGGCCACCCCGACCCGCGCGGGCCGCGACCTGCTGGTCCAGGCACTCACGGGCGAGCCGGCGTACGGCGCGGCGTGGTTCGTGCTCCTCGGCTGGACGGTCCTGTTCGCCGTCCTCGCGGTCGGCGCCTACCGCCGCGACGAGGGCCGCCGCTTCCGCTGACCTGGCCGTCCCGGCTACCCCTCCCGGGTGGGCGCGGGGTTTCAGGCCGCTCGGCGGAGGCGGAGGGAGTTGCCGACGACGAGCACCGAGCTCGCGGCCATCGCCGCGCCCGCGATCATCGGGTTGAGCAGGCCGGCCGCCGCGAGCGGGATCGCCGCGACGTTGTACGCGAAGGCCCAGAAGAGGTTCTGCTGGATGACGCGCAGCGTCCGGCGCGACAGCCGGATCGCGGTCGCCGCGCTGCGCAGGTCCCCGCGGACGAGCGTGAGGTCGCTCGCCTCGATCGCGACGTCGGTGCCGGTCCCCATCGCGAGCCCGAGGTCGGCCGTCGCGAGCGCGGCGGCGTCGTTCACACCGTCCCCGACCATCGCGACGACGCGCCCCTCGCGCTGGAGCCGGGCGACGACGTCGACCTTCTCGTCGGGAAGGACGCGCGCGACGACGTCCGCCTCCGCGATGCCGACGGCGCGCGCCGCCTCGAGGGCCGCGCCCTCTCCGTCGCCCGTGAGCAGGTAGGGCCGCAGACCGAGCTCCCGGAGCTCGCGCACCGCCTCGGCCGACGTGGGCTTCACCGGGTCGCGCAGCACGAGCACCGCGCGCGCCCGGCCGTCCCACGCGACGACGACGGCGCTCGCCCCCGACGCCTCGGCCGTCGTGAACGCCTCGTCGAGCGCCGCGTCGGGCGTCACGCCCTCGCGCGCGAGCCACGCCGGCTGCCCGACGAGCACCCGGCGCGCGCTGAGCCCCGCGCCGTCGGCACCCAGCGAGAGGCCCGAGTGTGCGGTCCGGACGACGGCCTCGACCCCGCCGCCCGGGGCGCTGCGGAAGTCGAACGCCTGGAGCGAGCCCACCACGACGCCGTCGGCCCCGACCGTGGGGCCGTCGTCCGACGCCGGGGCGCCCGCGGGCAGGTCGCGTGCCGCCGCGGTGATCGCGCGCGCGATCGGGTGCTCGCTGAGGGCCTCCACCGCGCCCGCGTGGCGCAGGGCGTCGCGCGCGCCCGCGGCCGCCGGGTCGTCGGCCACGAGCCGGTCGAGCGGTGCGCGGCCCGACGGCGTCACGACCGCCTCGAGCGCCATCGTGCCCTGGGTGACCGTGCCCGTCTTGTCGAGCACGACCGTGTCGACGCGGCGCGTCGACTCGAGGATCTCCGGTCCCTTGATGAGCACGCCGAGCTGCGCGCCCCGGCCCGTGCCGACGAGCAGGGCCGTGGGCGTCGCGAGCCCCAGCGCGCACGGGCACGCGATGATGAGGACCGCGACCGCGGCGGTGAACGCGAGCTGCGTCCCCGCGCCGGCGAGGAGCCACGCGGCCAGGGTGCCGACCGCGAGCACGAGCACGACGGGCACGAACACCGCGGAGATGCGGTCCGCGAGCCGCTGCACCGGGGCCTTGCCCGTCTGCGCCTGGCTGACGAGCCGGCCGATCTGCGCGAGCGTCGTCTCCTCGCCGACGCGCGTCGCCCGCACCAGGAGCGCACCCGCCGCGTTCACCGTCGCGCCGGTCACGGCGTCGCCCGGGCCGACGTCGACCGGCACCGGCTCGCCCGTGAGCAGCGACGTGTCGACGGCGCTCGACCCCTCGAGCACGACACCGTCCGTCGCGACCTTGTCGCCCGGTCGCACGAGGAACACGTCCCCGACGGCGAGGTCGGCGGCGGGCACGCGCTCGGTGACGTGCGCGCCGTCGGGCCCGGTGCGCGGGGTGCCGTCGGGGGCGAGCAGCACGCGCTCCGCGTCCTTCGCGCCGAGCTCGAGCAGCGACCGCAGCGCATCGCCCGCGCGCCGCTTCGAGCGGTGCTCGGCGTACCGCCCCGCGAGGAGGAACGTCGTGACGACCGCCGCGACCTCGAAGTAGAGCTCGGGGGTGGCGCCCGCGTGGCCGCGCGACGGGACGAGCGTCGGCTCCATGCGCATCCCGAGCTCGCCCGCGCCGCCCAGCAGCAGTGCCCACAGCGACCAGAGCGTCGCCGCGACCACGCCGAGCGACACGAGCGTGTCCATCGTCGACGCGCCGTGCCGGGCCGCGCGGAACGCCGCCGTGTGGAACGGCCACGCGGCCCAGGTGACGACGGGCAGCGCGAGCGCCGCGACGACCCACTGCCAGCCGGTGAACTGCAGCGCCGGGACCATCGACAGCGCGACGACCGGCACGGTGAGCACCGCCGCGACGCGCAGGCGCTGCGCCAGCACGACGCCGCGGTCGGTCGGGGCGGCGCCGTCGTCGGGTGCGGCGGTGGCCCGGTCAGCCCCGGGGGCGCGGGCGGGCTCGGTGGCGGGGTCGCCGGAGGTGCTCGGGCCCGCCTCCGCCTCCTCCGGCCGCGCCGCCGCCTCGGCGGTCGTCTCGCCCTGGTCCGCCGGGGGAGTGCTCTCGACGGTGGTGGCGGTTGCGCGGCGGGTGGTGACGCGGGCCGTGTAGCCGGCCTTCTCGACGGCGTCGACGAGGTCGGCGTCGGTGACGTCGGCCGCGAGGACGACGTGCGCGGTCTCGAGCGGCAGGTTGACCGTCGCCGTGACGCCCTCGACGCGGTTGAGCCGCTTCTCGACGCGCGCGACGCACGACGCGCACGTCATGCCGCCGATCGCGAGGTCGACCTCGGCGACGGGCCGGGCCTCCGCGGCTCCGCCGGGTGCGGCGGTCGACGTGGGCGCGGGCTGTGCGGTCATCGGTGGGGCTCCTCGACGGGGTGCGGGGCGAGGTCGCCGCGGTGGTCCGGCGTGGTGGCCGTCGCGGCGTGCGCGGCGCTGCTGGTGCGCGCGGGGTCGGATCGCGGTGGCGACCGGGACCCGGGGTGCCCGACGACGGTCGCGGCCTCGTGCGGTCGAGGCGCGTCCCGCCGTCGGGCACCGGGAGGTGCGGACCGGGACGGTCAGGCGCGGGGCGGGACCTGGAGGTCGTACGTCTTCGTGGCGGGGGCGGCGTCCGCGGCGGGCTCGGTGCCGCAGCCGCACGCGCAGTCGTGCGCCTCCTGCTTGTCGGCCGCCTGCTCGGCGTACTGGGCGGCGAGTGCGTCCTGCTGGACCTCGACCGACTCGACCGTGTAGCCGGCCTCGTCGACGGCCTCGCGCAGCGCGGCCTCGTCGAGCGGGTCGTCGGAGAAGACCGTGACCTCGGAGGCGCTGCCGACGCGGAGCTCGACGCTCACGTTCTCGACGCCGGCGACGGCCTCGAGGTCCTTCGTGACGTGGGCGACGCAGTTGCCGCAGGTCATGCCGGTGACGCCCAGGGTCGTGACGGTGCTCATGGTGCTCCTCGGGTGGTGGGGTGGTCAGCTGCGGACGAGGCGGGCGATGGCGTCGGCGGCCTCCTTGACCTTCGCCGCGCCCTCCGTCTCGGACTGGCGGGCCGCGTCCACGACGCAGTGGCCCAGGTGGTCCTCGACGAGGCCGATGCTCACGGCCTGGAGCGCCTTGGTGACGGCCGAGACCTGCGTGAGGATGTCGATGCAGTAGACGTCCTCGTCGATCATGCGGGCGATGCCGCGCACCTGGCCCTCGATGCGGCGCATGCGCTTGAGGTACGCCTCCTTGTCGGACGCGTAGCCGTGCGGACCGGTGTGGACCGCCTGCTCCTGCTCGACGGCCGTCGCCTCGGTCGTGTCGGTCATGCTCTCCTCCTCGTCCAGGACGCGGTAGCGCGCCCGCCGCCTCGGTGGTGCGGCGGTGATACCCCGTCAGGGTACGCCCCATCATACCCCGGAGAGGTATGCGTCGGGAGGCTCCTCCCGCGCCTCCCCGCGCGTGACACGTGTCATGCCCGGCGCGTGAGGACTCCACCCCGACCGGTGACGGGCCGCACTGCCGCAGGCGCCCCGACGCCGCGAGGCTGGAGGCACCACCACACGAGAGGCGCATCATGACCGACATCGTCACCGGGCTCCAGGAGCTCACGCAGAGCCTTCCCCCGTTCCTGCGCTGGGTCGGCGTCCTGCTCGCAGGCGCGATCCCGTACGTCGAGGCCGAGGGTGCCGCGGTCCTGGGGGTCGTGGCCGGCGTCAACCCGTTCGTCGCGATCCCGGTCGCGATCGTCGGCAACGCGATCGCGCTCGCCGCGGTCGTCTGGCTCATCAGCGCGGCCCGCTCCGGGATCACGCGCGGACGCACCGTCGAGAGCTCGCCCAAGCGCCAGCGGATGCGGCAGGTCTTCGACCGCTACGGCGTGCCCGGCGTCAGCCTCCTCGGGCCGCTGCTCCTGCCGAGCCACGTCACCGCCGCGGCGATGGTCGGGTTCGGCGCACCGCGCGCCCGTGTCTTCACGTGGGG
The DNA here is from genome assembly GCF_040546915.1 of Cellulosimicrobium sp. 4261. NCBI lineage: Bacteria > Bacillati > Actinomycetota > Actinomycetes > Micrococcales > Promicromonosporaceae > Cellulosimicrobium > Cellulosimicrobium sp. 4261. Next base: position 491,974 of record NZ_JBEPOQ010000001.1, on the reverse strand, counting down.
CGTCGTGGCCGTCGCGGCCTGGGCCCTCGTGCTGGGCGTCGTCGTGCACCTCGGCGTGAGCGCCGCCGTCGGCTGACGGCCGGGTCACGACGCCGTCACGGCGGCATCACGATTCGGCGCACGCCGCGCGGTGCGGTGACCCCGCCCCTACCCTCCGAAGCATGGGCAGGGGAGCCGGAGCACGACACGCGCTGCGCGTGACGGTGATGTCGGTCGCGCTCGCGGGCGCCGGGCTGGTCGCGGCGCCGCCCGCGGGCGCGTGCGCGTGCGGCGGGTTCGTCGACGGGCCCGCGTACGACACGTCGGTCTCGCACGAGACCGCGGTCCTCCAGTGGGACGGGACCACCGAGACGATGCTCGTCGAGCTCGCCACGCTGTCGAACGCGCCCGAGGTCGGCCTGCTGCTGCCCACGCCCGCACCGGCGGAGGTCGCGCTCGCCGACCCGCAGGTGTTCCGCGAGCTCGACGAGCTCACCCGGCCGCGCGCCGTCGTCTCCGACACCCGATGGTGGCCCGAGCTCGGCTTCGGGAGCGGGGCCGACGCCGTCGCGGGCGCGGGGGTCACGGTGCTCGACGAGGTCCGGCTCGGGCCGCTCGACGTCACGACGCTCGGCGCGACCGACACGGGCGCGCTCGACACGTGGCTCACCGAGCGCGGGTTCCAGCTCCCCGAGACGATCCGGACGGCGCTCGCCCCCTACGTCGGGGAGGGCTGGTCGTTCGTCGCCGCCCGGCTCGCGCCCGAGGAGGCCGCCGCGTTCGACGGCACGCTCCAGCCGCTCCGGGTCACGTTCCCGAGCGGCTCGCTCGTCTACCCCATGCGCATGTCCGCCGCGGCGGAGGACACCCAGAGCACGCGCACGTACGTCCTGGCCGACCACCGCGTCGACCGCGTCGACCCGACCGCCGAGGCGCAGGAGCCGACCGTGCGGTTCGCCGGGCGCCTCGACCCGGCGGACGTCACGTCGCAGGAGCTCGCCGCGCTCCTCGCGGGCGGCGGCTTCGTCACGGCCCACGAGCAGGTGTTCACCGAGCCGGCGACCCAGATCGTCTCCGACTTCGCCTTCGCGCCCGCAGCCGCGGACGTCGCCCACACCCCGACGTACGCCGTGGTCGCCGAGAAGCGGATCGGCCCGTTCTTCGCCGGGCCCGTCCTCGCGTTCGCCGGCGTGCTGGCGCTCGCGGCGCTCGTCGTCTGGAGAGGCCGACGGCGTCGCTCGCCCGCGCCGACCCTCGCACCGCACCCCGCCCGCGCCTGAGCGGCGCGACCCGGCCTGCTGCCGGGTCACCCGGTACGGGCGAGACGCGCGGTTCGCCGCGACACGCGGCACCGCCGGGTGTTCCATGGAGGCGAAGCGGGAGGCGCCCGGGCCCAGGCCGTCGGGAGCCGACCCGTCACCGCGGCAGGGGAGTGACCCATGACGATCCAGGACCCGATCCTCACCGCCTTCTCGCGCACCGCGAAGCAGGTCTGGTACTGGCCGGTGATCCGCGGCGTGCTCGCCATCCTCTTCGGCATCATCGCGCTCGCGTGGCCGGACAAGACGGCGGCCGTCGTCATCTGGGTGATCGGCATCTTCGCCGTCGTCGACGGCATCGTCGAGATCGTCGAGGGCGTCCGACGCCGCGGCACGGGGAGCGGCACCGCGCTGCTCGTGACGATGGGCGTCCTGAGCCTCGCGGTCGGCGTCGTGCTGCTCGTGTGGCCGGGCAAGACGGCGATCGTGCTCACCTGGATCATCGGGTTCTGGGCCGTGGTCTACGGCCTGTTCCAGACGGTCGCGAGCCTCGACCTGCGCAAGGTCCCCGGCAGCGGGTGGGGCTGGGGCGTCGTCGCCGGCCTGCTCGGCATCGTGTTCGGCCTGCTCGTGCTGTTCAACGTCAACGCCGGCCTGGTGTCGATCGTGTGGCTGCTCGCGCTCTTCGCGATCGTCTGGGGCGTCATGCTCATCGCGTTCGGCGTCCAGATCCGCTCGCTCGGCCGACGGGCCGGACGCGCGGCAACCCCCGGCACGTACTGACCTCACCGCCGCGCCGACCACGGGGTTGCTGTCGTCCTGAGCGTCAGAACGCCAGCAACCCCGTGCTCGGCGGGAGGGCCGCTCCGGCCAGACGCCGTCAGGCGGGACAGGCCTCCGCGGCCGCGCGGGCGGCGGCGGGGAACGCGTCGAGGATGCGGGCGACGGCGGCGTCGTCGTGGGCGGCCGAGACGAACCACGCCTCGAACACCGACGGCGGCAGGCTCACGCCCGCGTCGAGCATCGCGTGGAAGAACGCGCGGTACCGGAACGTCTCCTGCGCCTGGGCCTGCGCGTAGTCGCGCACGCCCGCGGTCGCGGCGAGCTCGCCGAACATCACGGAGAAGAGCGAGCCCGCGCGCTGCACGCGGTGCGGCACGCCCGCCGCGTCGAGCGCGGAGCCGACCGCCGACGACAGCACGCCCGCGACCTCGTCGACGCGCGCGTACACCGCGTCGTCGGCGAGCCGCAGCGTCGCCAGGCCCGCCGCGACCGCGACGGGGTTCCCCGAGAGCGTCCCCGCCTGGTAGACGGGGCCGAGCGGCGCGAGCTGGTCCATCACGCTCGCCGGCCCGCCGACCGCGGCGACGGGCATCCCGCCGCCCACGACCTTGCCGAACGTGAACAGGTCGGGCGTCCAGCCGTCCGCGCCCTGGCTGCGCAGCACCGCGTTCTCGAGGCCCCACCAGCCGCTCGGCCCGACGCGGAAGCCCGTGAGCACCTCGTCGAGGACCAGCAGCGCGCCGTGCGCCGCGGTGATGCGGCGCAGGCCCTCGTTGAAGCCCTCCGCGGGCGGGACGACGCCCATGTTCGCGGGCGACGCCTCCGTGATGACGGCCGCGATCTCGGAGCCACGCTCCGCGAACGCCGCCTCGACGGCCGCGAGGTCGTTGTACGGGAGCACGAGCGTCTCGGCCGCCGTCGCCTCGGTGACCCCGGCCGAGCCGGGCAGGGCGAGCGTCGCGACGCCGGACCCGGCCTCCGCGAGCAGCGCGTCCACGTGCCCGTGGTAGCAGCCGGCGAACTTCACGACGACGTCGCGCCCGGTCACGCCGCGCGCGAGGCGGATCGCGGTCATCGTGGCCTCGGTGCCCGTGGACACGAGGCGCACGTGCTCCGCGGCGGGGACCCGGCGGCGGATCTCCTCGCCGAGCTCGACCTCGCCGAGCGTCGGCGCGCCGAACGACAGCCCGCGGGCCGCCGCCTCCTGGACCGCGGCGACGACGTCGGGGTGCGCGTGCCCGAGCAGGGCGGGACCCCACGAGCACACGAGGTCGACGTACTCGCGCCCCGCGACGTCGGTCACGTACGGGCCGCGCGCCGACGCGAGGAACCGCGGGTCGCCACCCACGGACCCGTAGGCGCGCACGGGCGAGCTCACGCCGCCCGGGAGCACGCCCTGCGCGCGTACGAACGCGGCGTGGTTGTCCGCGCCGCCCGCGCCCGGTGCGCCGAACAGCGCGGCGTTCTCCGCCTGCACGGCCTCTGCCGTCCCGAAACCGCCCGTGTCCGTCATGCCCGCGTCCTTCCGTCGTTCTCGTCCAGCCAGCCCGCGAGCTCCGTCGCCCAGTACGTGAGGATCACGTCCGCGCCGGCACGCTTGATGCCCAGCACCGACTCCGTGATCGCGCCCCGCCGGTCGATCCAGCCGTTCGCGGCGGCGGCCTCGATCATCGCGTACTCGCCCGACACCTGGTAGGCCGCGACCGGCACCGGCGACATCTCCGCGACCGCCGCGAGGACGTCGAGGTACGACCCGGCAGGCTTCACCATGACCAGGTCCGCGCCCTCGGCGAGGTCGAGGTCGGCCTCGCGCAGGCCCTCGCGGGCGTTGCCCGCGTCCATCTGGTACGTGCGCCGGTCACCCTGGAGGGCCGAGTCCACGGCCTCGCGGAACGGCCCGTAGAACGCGCTCGCGTACTTCGCGGAGTACGCGAGGATGCCGACGTCGTCGAACCCGGCGCCGTCGAGCGCCTCGCGGATCACCGCGACCTGGCCGTCCATCATGCCCGACGGCGCGACGACGTCCGCGCCCGCCCGCGCCTGCGCGACGGCCATCGAGGCGTAGCGGTCGAGCGTCGCGTCGTTGTCGACGACGACGCCCCCGTCGCGTCCCTCGGCCAGCACGCCGCAGTGCCCGTGGTCGGTGAACTCGTCGAGGCACGTGTCCGCCATGACGACCGGCCCGCCGACCGCGTGCTCGCGCGCCGCCTCGACCGCGATCCGGATGCCGCGCTGCAGGATCCCGTCCTCGGCGTCCGCCTGCGTGCCGGTCGCGTCGCGCTCGGCGGGGATGCCGAAGAGCATGACGCCGCCGACCCCGGCGCGCGCGGCGTCGCGCACGGCGTCCGCGAGCGTCGCCTCGGTGTGCTGCACGACGCCCGGCATCGACGAGATGGGGCGCGGGGCGTCGAGGCCCTCCTTGACGAACAGGGGGAGCACGAGGTCGGACGCGTGCACGCGCGTCTCGCTGACGAGCCGACGCACGCGCGGGCTCGTGCGCAGGCGGCGCGGCCGGTGGTGCCCGACGGGGAGCTGGTGGGTCACGAGGGATCTCCTTCGGGGGTCGGGTCGGCAGGGGTCGTGCCCGCGGCCGGGGGAGCGGCCGGGCCGTCGGGCGGGGCGGCCGTGCGGGCGGCGGCGGCGGAGGCGGTGGCGGCGCTGGTGGCGGTGCGGCTGGCGGCGAGCGCGTCGGTGAGCGCGGCGGCCAGCGCGGCGTCGGTCGGGCGGTCCGCGACCGCGTCGAGCCGCAGCCCGACGTCGCGCGCCGCCCGTGCGGTCGGGCCGCCGATCGCGACGCCCACGACGTCGTCGCGCGGGCCGAGCTGACGCGCGACCTCGCGCGCGACGCTCCCCGAGGTGAGCACGACGGCGTCCACCGCGCCCGCGCGCCACGCCGCGACGACGTCCGGCGCGAGGGTGTGCGTGACGGTGCGGTAGGCGGTGACGACGTGCGGGACGTAGCCGAGGTCGTGCAGGCCGTCGTGCATCGTCGGCGCGGCGAGGTCCCCCTGCGGCAGCAGGACCACACCTCGACCTCGCGAGGGAGAGGTGTGGTCCCCCGAGGTAGAGCCCTGGTCGGCCGAGGGAGAGGTCCGGTCCGATGCGGGGAGGGTCGCGAACGCGGCGACGAGGCCGCGGGCGGAGTTCTCGTCCGGCTCGAGCTCGACGGTGATGCCGACCGCCTCCAGGGCGCGGCGCGTCGCGGGCCCGACGGCGGCCCAGCGGGCCCGGCGGGCCGCGTCGGCGAGGTCGACGCCTCGGCGGGCGGCGCTCGCGAGGAGCTCGTCGATCGCGTTGACGCTCGTCACGACGACCCACGCGAAGTCGCCGTGGACCAGGCGGGCGAGGGCACCGTCGACGGGTGCGGTGTCGGCGACGGGCGCGCGCTCGATCGCCGGGCTGACGAGGACGTGGGCGCCCGCGTCGCGGAGCGTCGTCGCGAGCCCCGCGGCGCGCTCGGGCGCGCGGGGGACCAGGACGGTCCGACCGGCGAGCACGTCGGCCCGGCGGGCTGCACCCGCGGCGCCGACGGCGTCCGCAGTGCCCACGGCGCCCGCTGCGCCCACGGTCTCCGCGGCGCCCGAGGGGCCGCGCGCCGGGAGCGGCGGCACCACGGACGCGGGCCCGCGCGACGGGTCGCGCAGCGGTCCGGGGCTCATTCCGCCGCGCCGCGGTAGCCGCCGTCGCGGAGCTGCTCGCGGGCAGCCTCCACGGCGCGGTCGGTCGCCGGGGCCTCCGCGGCCGGGGCGTCGAGGACGGGGGTGCCCGCCCCGGTCTCGCGCAGCGGCGCGAGGCGCGCGGCGCCGTCGGCGAGGAGCGCGTCGGCGACGCGCGCGCCCAGCCCGCGCGCGACGTCGTCCCGGGCGGTCGCGGAGGCGGCGAGCGACCCGGTGCTCGGGGGGAGCGCCGCGCGCGCGGAGTGCGTGAGCTGCTCGGCGCCGTCGACCCGCGCGACGACGGCGGTCAGCGCCACGTCGCCGTCCTCCACGACGGCGTGCGCGCCGACGGGGGCTGCGCACCCGGCCTCGAGCCGGCCGAGGAGCGCGCGCTCGGCGAGCACGGCGAGGCGCGTGGGCTCGTGGTCGAGGTCGTGCAGGGCGCGGGCGAGGACCGGGTCGTCGAGCGACGACGTGCGGACCTCGACGGCGAGCGCGCCCTGCCCGGCGGCGGGCGCCATGATCGCGGTGTCGATCACCTCGGACACGGCCTCGAGCCGGCCGAGGCGGGCGAGGCCCGCGTACGCGAGCACGACGGCGTCGAGGTCCGCCTCCTCGCCGAGCGCCCGCGCGAGGCGCGTGTCGACGTTGCCGCGGATGTCGACGACGTCGAGGTCGGGGCGGACGGACCGGAGCTGCGCGGCGCGCCGCGGCGACCCGGTGCCCACGCGCGCGCCGCGCCGGAGCGTCGTGATGGTCAGGCCGTCGCGCGCGCACAGGACGTCGCGCGGGTTCTCGCGCTCGGGCGTGACGACGGTGAGGCCCGGTGCGGGCTCGGTCGGGAGGTCCTTGAGGGAGTGCACCGCGACGTCGCACCGACCGTCGAGCAGCGCCTCGCGGAGCGCGGTCACGAAGACGCCCGTCCCGCCCATCTGGGCGAGCGAGCCGGTGAGCACGTCACCGTCGGTGCGGATGCGCACGATCTCGACGTCGCGGCCGGTCAGCTCTTCGAGGCGGCGGGCGACGTGGCCGGTCTGGGTCGTCGCGAGGGCGCTGCCGCGCGTGCCCACGCGGAGGGGCGTCGTACCTGCAGGACTCACGGAACCAGTCTCTCCCCACTTCGGCATTCCACGAAAATGCGCACGTCACCGCGCGGGAATGGCGCGCGGAGTGACGCGGTCCTGACGCTCGGTCAGGAACTTCCGGACAACGTGTCAGGTCAATTCGCGGAGAATTCTCGGGGCATTTCCGACGCGGAATCCGGTAAGGATTCCCTTACTCCGTGGACGCGAGGTCGCGCGCGCATTCCTGGGCGTGGCCGACGATCGACGCGAGCCCCGTCCCGGCGATCCAGCCGCCGGTCACGGCCAGCCCGGGCACGGCGTCCACGCGCGCGACGAACGCCGCGACCTCGCGCCGGAACGCGGGCGTGGGTGGGGGCAGCGCGCCGTTCCACCGCGTGACGACGTGCCCCAGGACGCGCCCGTGCAGGTCGACGCCGAAGAGGCGCGACGCGTCCACGACGACGCGGTCGAGGTCCGGCTCCGTCGTCGCGCCGATGCGCCCGTAGCTCAGGCGCACCACGTGGTGCCCCGGCCCGGCGGCGGCGCGGACGCGGTCGCGCAGCCAGGGCCACTTGGCGGTCGAGTGCGTGAGCGCCTTGGCCTCGACGTCCGACGGCGGCGCCGCGCGCCCGGCGTCGCGGTGCGGCGGGGCGACGAGCAGGCCGGTCCCGCGCGGGGCGTCGTCGAGCTCGGGAGCGCGCAGCAGGAGCGTCACGAGCCGCACGTCCGCGCCCGGCTCCGGGTCGGGCAGGAGGTCTGCCGCCGTCCCGACGAGCGGCCCGAGCGCGTCGACGAGCGCCGGGGTCGTCACGACGAGGCGCGGCGCGGCGAGGTCGACCGGCCTGCCCGGGGTCTCGGCGCGCACGAGCCAGGACGCGGGCCCCCGGTCCGGGGCCAGGGCGCGCGAGATGCCCGTGACCTCGTGACGCAGCCGGACGTCGGTCCCCGCGGCGAGCCCCTCGACGAGCCGGTGCATGCCACCGTCGATGCCGCGCACGGCCGACCCGGCCGGGGCGAGCGCGCGCATCGACGCGACGGCGCGCGCGAGCGACCCCTCGCGCTCGAACGCCTCGCGCAGCCCCGGCGCGACCGCGGCGACGTCCAGCCGGTCGAGGGGGGCGGAGTGCACGCCGGAGGCGACCGGCGCGACGAGCCGCTCGGTCACGCGCGCCCCCATGCGGGACCGTGCGAACGTCTCGAGCGTCCGCAGGTCGGTGAACCGGCGGGGCAGCACCCGGTCGAGGCTCGCGCGCAGCGCCCCGCCGAGGCCGACGGCGCGACGCACGTCCCGTGCCCAGGGGTCCGCGGGGATCCCGAGGACGCCCGCGCGCGGCAGGGGGTAGGCGTGCCCGGCGGCGTAGCCCCACGCGCCCGCGCCCGACGGCTCGACGACGTCCAGCCCCAGCTCGCGCACGAGGTCGCCGACGGCGGTGCCGCGCGCCGCGAACGACTCGGCACCGAGGTCGACCCGGACGCCGTCGAGGCCCGGGAGGTCCCCGCCGCGGACCGGTCCGCCCGGCACCTCGGCGGCGTCCAGCACGACGACGCGCAGCCCCTGCGCGCGCAGGGTCCGCGCGGCGGTGAGCCCGGCGACGCCCGCGCCGACGACGACCGCGTCCGCGGTCTCGACCCCGTCCGCTGCGGCGGGTCCGGACGGACGGGGCGTCGTCGGCTCGGTGCTCACCGTCGGGTCGCCTCCTCGGTGGTGGCGTCGGGAGCGTCGTCCGCGAGCGCCTGGACGAGCGCGACGACGCGCGTCAGGACGTCGGGGTCGGTGTCCGGCGGGACGCCGTGGCCGAGGTTGACCACGTGCCCCGGGGCGGTGCGCCCGCGGCGCACGACGTCCCGGACGTGCGCCTCGAGCACGTCCCACGGCGCGGCGAGCAGCGCGGGGTCGATGTTGCCCTGCACCGGCACGGGGGCGTGGCCGTCGGCGAGGAGCCGGGCGGCGTCGTCGAGCGGCGTGCGGTAGTCGACGCCCACGGCGACGTCCTGCACCCCGGCCGCGGTGACGGCGTCGCGCATGGCGGGGAGCAGGTGCCCCGTGCCCGTGCCGAAGTGGACGACGGGCACGCCGAGGTCCGCGACGTGGGTGAGTGCGCGCGTGCTCGCCGGGGCGGCGCCGGCCGCGTAGTCCGCGAGCGAGAGCGAGCCGGCCCACGAGTCGAAGAGCTGCGCCGCGCTCGCGCCCGCCTCGACCTGCGTCCGCAGGAACGTGCCGGTGAGGTCGGCCGCCCAGTCCACGAGGCGCTGCCACGTCTCCGGGTCGCCGCGCAGCAGGGCGCGCGCCGCGAGGTGGTCGCGCGACGGACGGCCCTCCACGAGGTAGGCGGCGAGGGTGAACGGCGCACCGGCGAACCCGATGAGGGGCGTCGTGCCGAGCGCGTCGACGGTCAGCGCGACGGCCTCGCGGATCGGGGCGAGCGCGTCGTCGGTGAGCTCGCTCTCGACGAGCCGGGCGACGTCGTCGGGCGTGCGGTACGCCTGGCCCATGACGGGGCCGACGCCCGGCGCGATCTCCACCTCGACGCCCGCGAGCCGCAGCGGCACCACGATGTCCGAGAAGAAGATCCCGGCGTCCACGCCGTGCCGGCGCACCGGCTGGAGCGTGATCTCCGAGGCGAGGTCGGGGCGCAGGCACGAGTCGAGCATGCTCACGCCCTCGCGCGCGGCGCGGTACTCCGGCAGCGATCGGCCCGCCTGGCGCATGAACCACACGGGTGTGATTTCCGGGCGCTTTCCGGTCGTGCCCGCGCGCAAGGCCTGCACGAGCGGGGAACGGTCCGTGCGGCCGTCGGTCAGGGGATGGCCCGGGGAAAGGGCGACAGGAATCACAGCTACCGATTCTGCCTCTCTCCCGGGGGAATGATTAAATCGGAGGCACTGTGGCTCTTCTCTCCCTCACGGCCAGCCACCACGAGCTGGACCTCGACGCCCTGGAACGACTCTCCACCGGGGCGCACTCGATCGGCGGCTCCGCGGTCGCGGCGTGCGACGTCATCACCGGTGCGGTCGTCCTCGCGACGTGCAACCGGTTCGAGCTGTACCTCGACGTGGACGCCCCCCTCGACGGCACCGGCGTGCAGCACGCGACCGAGCACGTCGCGCGCATGGTCGCCGAGGCGTCGGGCGTGGAGGTGACCGAGGCGCTCGCGTCGTTCCGCACGCGCGCCGGGACCGAGGTCGCCGAGCACCTGTTCGCCGTCGCGTCGGGCCTGGACTCGATGGTCGTGGGGGAGCGCGAGATCGCCGGCCAGGTCAAGCGGGCGCTGGAGACCGCGCACGCCGACGGCGTGACGTCCTCGACGCTCGAGCTCCTCTTCCAGACGGCGTCGCGCACGTCCAAGAAGGTCAGCACGCACACGACGCTCGGCGGGGCCGGTCGCTCCGTCGTCGCGCTCGGGCTCGACCTCGCCGCGGCCGAGCTGCCGCCGTGGCCGCAGGTGCGCGCCGTCCTCATCGGCACCGGGTCGTACGCGGGCGCGAGCCTCGCCGCGCTGCGGGCGCTCGGGTGCGACGACGTGCGGGTCTACTCGCAGTCCGGCCGCGCCGAGGAGTTCGCCGCCGCGCGCGGCGTGGAGGCCGTGACGGACCTCGTCGCGGCGCTGGAGGACGCGGACCTCGTGGTGTCGTGCAGCGGCGCGCGCGGGCGGGCGCTCGCCGCGGACGCCGCACGCCCGGGTGCCGAGCGGCGGGAGCAGGCGATCGAGCACGTGCTCGACGCCGCCGCGGTGGTGCGGGCGCGCGAGCGGGCCGCGGTGCGGGCGGGCGAGGAGCCCGTCGCGCGCCCCACGGTCGTGCTCGACCTCGCGCTGCACCGCGACGTCGACCCGCGCGTGGCCGACGTCGAGGGCGTGCTCCTGTACGACCTCGCGACGCTCGCGGCGCACTCGCCGTCGATCGCGTCCGAGCTCGTGACCCAGGCCCGCGCCATCGTCGACGAGGCGACGCGGGCGTTCGAGGAGACGCGCCTCGGCCGGGCGGCGGACACGGCGGTGGTCGCCCTGCTGGCCGACGCCGAGCGGCGCGTCGCGCTCGAGGTGGCCGACGTCGTCGCGCTGCGCGAGGCGGACGGCGACCCGGTGGAGCCGGACGAGGCCGACGAGATCGCGCGCGGCGTGCGGCGCCGCGTGCACGCCGACCTGCACCGCGCGATCGTCGCGGCCCGCGCGGAGGCCGTCGCCGCGGCGCAGGCCGAGGAGCGCGCGGTCGTCGCGGACGCCCAGGCGCTCGTCCACGAGGCCGCCGGCGTGCGCTGACCCTCCGTCCGCTCGACGGACCCGCTGCCTCGGGCATCCGATTGACAGCGCAGTCATACCCGGGAGAGGGTGGCCGACGGACGCCCGTCGTCGACCAGGAGCACCGTCGCCCCGCCACGAGCGGCCCGGGCGGCGCCTGACCGACGGCCCCGGGGCGCCCCGGGCGACGACGCCCGGTCGCACGTCGAAGAGGACATGGCATGAGACGACCACGACTCGCCCTGCTCGCCGCGGGGCTCGCGCTCGCCGTCGCGCCGGCCACGCTGCTGCCCGCCGCCGCGGGCGCCGCCCCCGCCGACGAGGGCACCGTCACCGCCGCCGCGAGCGACGACCTCACGCTCGAGGTCAACCCGTTCGTCGGCACCGAGAGCGAGGGCAACGCCTACCCGGGCGCGACCGTGCCGTTCGGCATGGTCCAGCTCAGCCCGGACAACACGAGCTCCTACGCCTCGACGTCGTACAGCACGAACGCCGGGCGCGTGTGGGGCTTCAGCCACCGGCACGTGAACAGCGCGGGCTGCCCCGCGGCGGGCGAGCTGCTTGTCACGCCGGACACGAGCGCGACCCCGCGCACCTCACGCTCCTTCATCGCGATCAAGGACCAGAAGAGCACCGAGCACGCGTCGGCCGGGTTCTACGAGGTGACCCTCGCGAACGACGTGCACGCCGAGCTCACCGCGACCACGCGCGTCGGCGCGCACCGCTACACGTTCCCCGCCTCGACGACGTCCCACCTGTCGTTCAACGTGGGCCAGACGCTGCGCGACGCCGGCGCGAGCTCGGTGACGTGGGTCGACGACCGCACGCTCGAGGGCTGGGTCGACAACGGCGGCTTCTGCGGCGGCACGCCGGACGAGCAGCGGTACTTCTTCAGCGCGACGTTCGACCGCCCGGTCGCGTCGAGCGGCACGTGGGGGACCGACGCGCGCTACGTCGCGGGCTCCACGACGAGCGAGGTCGCGGGCGGCGACAACGGCGCCGTCGCGATCTTCGACACCACGACCGACCGCGACGTCGAGGTGAGCGTGGGCGTGTCGTTCGTGAGCGTCGACGGCGCGCGCGCCAACCGTGAGGCCGAGGCCACCGACGAGGGCGGGCAGGTCGCGTTCGACACCGTGCGCGAGGAGGCCCGCGACGCGTGGAACGCCGAGCTGGGCCGTGCCGCGATCGACGCGTCGCCCGCCCAGCGCCGGATCTTCTACACCCAGCTCTACAAGACGCTGCTCTCGCCGACGATCGGCAGCGACGTCGACGGCCGGTACCGGGGCATGGACCTCGACGTCCACCAGGCCGACGGCTGGGACTACTACCAGAACTTCTCGCTCTGGGACACGTACCGCACGCAGGCGACGCTGCACGCGCTCCTGCTGCCCGAGCGCGCGCAGGACATCGTGCGCTCGATGTACCAGCACCGCGTCGAGGGGGGCTGGCTGCCGCGCTGGTCGCTCGGCGCGCTGGAGACCAACATCATGGCGGGCGACCCCGTCACGCCGTGGCTCGCGGAGAACTTCGCGCTCGGCACCGTCCCCGACGACATCGCGGACGAGCTGTGGGACTACCTCGTCGAGAACGCCACGACGACCCCGCCGGACGGCGTCGCGTCCGTCGGGCGGCGCAGCACCGAGTTCTACGCCGAGCACGGCCACGTGCCGTTCTACCCCGAGAACGAGGGCGGCCTCGGGGGCCAGTTCGAGGAGTACCGCCACGGCGGCTCCGCGACGCTCGAGCTCGCGCTCGCCGACGCGAGCCTCGGCGCCGCGGCCGAGCGGACCGGCCGCGAGGGTGGTCAGGCGTTCCTCGACCGGGGCCGCAACTGGCGGAACCTGTGGAACCCGGACGTCCCGCTCTCCGGCGGCTTCCAGGGCATGGTCAACGCGAAGCGCCCGACCGGCGAGTTCGTCACGCTGCCCGAGCTGACCGACGTCACGCGCTCCGGCTTCCACGAGGGCGTGCCGTGGCAGTACCAGTGGATGGTGCCGCAGGACGTCACGGGCCTCCAGGAGGTCATGGGCGGCGAGGACGGCTTCGTCGAGCGCCTCGACTACTACTTCGACCAGCCGGCGCTCGCCGCGAACCCCGGCGTCTCGCCGAGCACGTGGGCCAAGGGCGGCAGCTCGTACTACACGACGATCCGCTACAACCCGGGCAACGAGCCGACGATCATGAACGCGTGGCTCTACGGCTACGTGGGCCAGCCGTGGAAGACGAACGACGTCCTCGCCGCGAACCTCAACCGCTTCCCGGACACCCCGGGCGGCGGCGTCGGGAACGACGACCTCGGCACGCTCGCCGCCTGGTACGTCATGGCGTCGCTCGGGTTCGAGCCCGTCATGCCGGGCTCCGGGATCCTCGCGCTCAACGCGCCCAAGGTGCAGGCCGCGACGGTCACGACCGACGCCGGGGCGACGCTGCGCATCGACGCGGCGGGCGCGAACGAGAAGCTCCCGAGCTACGTCGCCGGGCTGGAGGTCGACGGCGTCGCGCACACCGCCGCGTGGCTGGACGTCGCGGCGCTCCAGGACGGCGGCACGCTCGACTTCGACCTCTCCGACACGAGCGCGGGCCTCACGTGGGGCACGGGGGCGGCCGACCGCATCCCGTCGGTCTCCGCCGTCGTGCCGCCCGCGCCGGTCGAGGTCGAGGCGAGCGCGCGCTGCCTCGGCGGCCGGGCGTTCGTCGCGGTCCGCGCGACCAGCACGGCCGACGCGCCCGTCGACGTGACCCTCACGACGCCGTTCGGCGAGCGGACGGTCCGGCAGGTGCAGCCGGGCAAGAGCGCCTACCAGTCGTTCACCACGCGGGCGACGTCCGTCGAGGCCGGGACGGCGACCGTCACCGTGGTCGCCGCGGACGGCACGACGTCGACGGTCGACGCGGTCTACGACGCGCTGGCCTGCGACTGACCGGCAGGTCACCGCGGGTGCGCGCCGCGCACCGGTCGAGGGCCGTCGTCGGGCAGCACGCCCGACGGCGGCCCGCGCCGCGCCGCTAGGCTCGCCGCGTGAGCACCACCACGCGCCTGGGCGTCCTCGACATCGGCTCGAACACCGTGCACCTCGCCGTCGTCGACGCCGCGTACGCGGCGCGTCCCGTGCAGGCCGCGGGGGCGCGCACGGTCGTGCGCATCATGCGCTACCTCCGGCCGGACGGGTCGCTGTCCCCGGAGGGCGTCGCGGCGATGCTCGCCGCCGTCGACGACGCGATGGCGCTCGCGCGCGAGTCGGACGTCGACGAGATGCTGCCCATGGCGACGTCGGCGCTGCGGGACGCGACCAACGGGCCCGAGGTGCTGGCGGCGATCGGCGAGCGCGTCGGGCAGCCGGTCCACGTGCTCTCCGGCGAGGACGAGTCGCGACTGACCTTCCTCGCCGCGCGCCGCTGGCACGGCTGGGCCGCGGGTCGGCTGCTCGTCCTCGACATCGGGGGCGGGTCGCTCGAGATCGCGTCGGGGGTCGACGAGGAGCCCGACCTCGCCGTGTCCCTCCCGCTCGGCGCCGGCCGCACGACCATGGCCTTCCTGCCCGACGACCCGCCCGCGCCCGAGCACGTCGAGGCGCTGCGCGAGCACGTGCGCGCGACGCTCGCGCCCGCCGTCGCGCGGTTCGCCCGCCTCCCGCGTCCGGACCACGTCGTCGCGACGTCCAAGACGTTCCGCTCGCTCGCGCGGCTCGCGGGCATGCAGACGGAGGCGGTCGGCCCTGACGACCGGTGGCGGATGCGGCGCTCGCAGCTCGCGGACTGGGTGCCGCGGCTCGCGCGCATCACGGCCGAGGGACGCACCGCCCTGCCGGGCATCACGCCGGAGCGCACGTTCCAGATCGTCGCGGGCGGGGTTGTCGCGGTCGAGACGATGCGCGCGCTCGGCGTCGACGAGGTCGAGATCTGCCCGTGGGCCTTGCGCGAGGGCGCGATCCTGCGCCGCCTCGACCACGCCTGACGTCCGGCGACCCGCTCAGCCGGCGGCTCCCGCCGCGCCGCGCGGCGTCGCCCACCGCGGCGCGTCCGTGCCCCACGGCCGGGCCGGGGCCGGGTAGTCGTCGACGGGCTCGCCTGCGAGGCGGTCGAGCGCAGGCCGGGTCGTCGTCACCTCGACGTCCCGGCCGTCGAGGCGTACCCGGTGCCCGACGACGCACCGCGCCCCCGGCGTCCGCGGCGGCCCGTGCGCGGGGTCGCGCCGGGGGGCCGAGAGCAGCGCGTGCGCGGTGCGGGCGAGCGCGCCGTCGACCTCGCGCCCGCGTCCGTCGGCCGCGCGGTCGGCGAGGGCGTCCACGACGGCCGCGGCCACGAGGTAGCCCGTCGCGTGGTCGAGCGCCTGGGCGGGCAGGGCGCCCGGATCGGCGACGGCGGTGTCGTGTGCCGGGTCGCCCGCGGTCCCGTCCCGCGTGCCCTCCACGAGCGCGATCCCGCTGGCCGCCTGCACGATCGAGTCGAAGCCGCGCCGCGGCGCCCACGGGCCGTCGTCGCCCCACGCGCTGACGCGCGCGTGCACCGCACCGGCCGGGAGGCGCAGGCCGAAACCCTCCACCGCGCCCGGGCGGTAGCCCGTCACCAGGACGTCCGCGTCGTCGAGCAGCTCCTGGGCCCGGGCCCGGCCGGCGGGGGTCGCGAGGTCGAGCAGCGCGGACCGCTTGCCCTGCCCGGTGTCGAGGTGCTGGACCTCGATCTCCGGCAGCCCCGGAGGGTCGACGCGCAGGACGTCCGCGCCGAGCAGCGCGAGCGTCCGGGTCGCGACGGGCCCGGCGATGACGCGGGTGAGATCCAGGACGCGGAGGCCGGCGAGCGGCCGGGGCCCCGGGAGGAGCGGGCGCGGGGGAGCGACGTCGTCGCGCACCGTGGTCCGTACGGGAGGGCCCGACGCCGCGGCCCGGCCGGGCGCGGACGCGCGCCACTCGTCCACCGAGCGCACGCGCACCGCGATCGCGCCGACCGTGGCCGCGCGGTCCTCGACCTCCTGGGCCGACCGCACGGCGAGCGCCGCCGCGACGTCGTCCCGGGACGGGGCGTCCGCGACCGCGACGGGCAGGTCGAGGAGCGCGAGCAGCCGCACCCGGTGGTGCGGGTAGTTCGCGTGCGTGCGGACCCAGCCGTCCGCCGTGCGGAAGAAGCCGGACAGCGGCGCGAACCCGTCCACCGGCGCACCGTCGACGCGGAGCAGCCGGTCGCTCGTGAACGCCGCGGCGACGCGCTCGGGGTCGGGGGCCGGTCCGGGGTCGAACCCGCCCGCCCGCGCCGCCGCGTCCCGCAGGGCTGCGACGGACTCGACCGCGAGGTCCCGGACGGGCAGCGTCGCGGCGAGGAAGCCCTCGTCGGCGTGCCCCGTCCCCGTGGTCATGACCCGACGGTACGCCCGAGCGTTGTTGGACAGTCGTCCATCTGGCGGTGCCCTGGAACTGGCCTTACCGTGCTTCAGGCGTGTCAACCCGACACGCCGGGCATGTCAGAACTTTCAGGGGGCAGGGGATGGTTCGGAACGCGAGGCGCTGGTCGGGCATCGTGAGTACGGCGATGGCGGCGGCGCTCGCCACGGGCCTGGGGGGCGTGCTGGTCGCCCCGAGCGCGAGCGCGGCGGCCGCCGTCGTGGCGCCGCTGGGGGCACGCACCTACTCGGTCTCGTCCTACTACGGTCCGCGCTGCATGCCGGTCGCCAGCGCGTCGACGTGGCACCTGGGACAGGACCTCGGCGCGGCCTCGGGCACCCGGATCAACGCGATCGCGGACGGCACGGTCCTCCGAGCGGGCAGCGTCAGCGGGTTCGGGCAGTGGGTCGTCCTGCGGCACACGATCGGCGGGAAGACGGTCTCGAGCGTGTACGGGCACGTCATCGACGGCGACAAGTACGTCAAGGCCGGGCAGACGGTCAAGGCCGGGCAGCGCATCGCCGACGTCGGCTCCACCGGGATCTCGACGTCCCCCCACCTGCACCTCGAGGTCTGGAACGGCACCTACGGGTCGGGCGCCTCGCACACCGACCCGCTCGCCTACCTCAAGGCCACGGGCGTCGACCTCGGGCGCAACGCGACGCGGGTGGCCGCCCGGTCGACCGCGACGTCGTGCACCTACTACACGAACGCCGCCGTGGACGTGCGTGCCGGGGCGGGGACGGGCGCCGTCGTCGCCCGGGTCGCGCGCGGGGCGACCGTCGTCGGCAAGCCCGGGGACGAGAGCGGCACGTGGCGCCGGGTCACGTCGGGGCGGACGACGGGCTGGGTCCCGGCCGCGAGCATCGGGCCGACGAAGCCCGCGCCGGTCAGCACGCCCCCGGCGACCAAGCCGCCGGCACCCCAGCCGGCACCCAAGCCCGTCCCGACGCCGTCGGCGCCCCAGCCGGCGACCCGGTACGTCACGGCCGCGTCGCTGAACCTGCGGGCGTCGGCGACGACGTCCTCGGCCGTGGTCGCACGGCTCCCGAAGGGCACGAAGCTCTCCGTCGCGACGACCTCGGGCGGCTGGCTGAAGGTCACCGCGAACGGCCGGACCGGGTGGGTCTCGGCCCAGTACACGTCCACGAGCGCCCCCGCGGCGCCCGCGAAGCCGGCCCCTGCCCCGGCACCGCCCAAGGCCGCGACGTCGTACGTCACCGCCTCGAGCCTCAACCTGCGGGCGTCGGCGTCGACGTCGTCCAAGGTCGTCGCGCGGCTCGCGCGCGGGACCGCGGTGACGCACGCCGGCACCGCCTCGAAGGGGTGGCTCAAGGTGACCGCCGGGGGCCGCACGGGCTTCGTCTCGACCGCGTACCTGTCGGCGCAGAAGCCGCGCTGAGCCGATCTCCGTGCCGCGCCCCTCCGGGGGCGCGGCGTCAGTTCCCCAGCGTCACCGTGCCGGGGAACCGGGCGGCGGACCGGTCCGTGACCGAGCCGTCGCCCGCAGCGTTGATCTCGCTGATCATCATGACGAGGTCCAGGTCGGAGTCGGCCGCCCGGGCGAGGCTCGTGGCGAGCTGGTACGGGTCCGAGAGCGGCTTCATGTCGTAGTCGGTGACGATGGCCCGCGTCTGCATGCCGAGGGCGTCGTTCTCGACGGCGGTGCGCACGCTGTCGGCGAGGCGGTTCATCTGCGACTCGGTGAGCGTCATCGTCACCTGCTGGCCGGGCGACACGTCGCCGGACGGCGAGAAGCCCGAGAAGTCCCGCGTGTTGAAGTACTGCGACGACATGTCGTCGGCCGTGACGTCGAACGAGTACGTGCGCGCCGACAGGTCCTCCGTGCCGGAGGCGTCGAACGACTGCGACAGGCGGAAGTCGCCCCGGTCGCCGTACGTCGCGGTCATGAGCTGCTCGGTGCTGCCGTCGGGATACGTCGTCGCGACGAGCGACCCGGTGTTCTGGCCGATCTGCCACTCGGCGCCGCCGACGGGCGTGTCGAAGCCGACGGTCGACGTCGAGTCGTAGTTGACGCGCTCGATGGTCGTCGTGCCGGAGATCCCGGTCGACGGGTCGCCGGGGATCTCGCCGGTGACGAGGTAGGTGTCGTAGGCGGCCTGGCCCTCCGGCGTCGACAGGTCGAACTCGGCGCTGCGCAGGGACGCGCCGTCGAGCGACGTCGTGTTGCCGAGCATGACCTTCACCGCGTCGAAGTCGAGGCCGAGGCCCGCGTGGTTCGCGATCGCCTCCGTCGGGCCCGCGGTGACGCGGACCGTGTCGTCGCCCGTGCGCTCGATGAGGCTGCTCACGCCCTCGGAGTCCTTGACGGACGACTCGAGCGCGATGTGCCGGAACGCGGCGTCGAGCTCGGTCTTGGCGTAGCTCCCGCCGTCCATCGTCACGGACGAGCCGACCGGCATGCTCCGCGGGTCGAACGGGTTGACGGAACCGGGGTCGACGTCGGTGCCGTCGGGCATCTTGAGGGTGTACTCGGACGTGACGCCGGTCGTGTACCCGCCGCTGACGCCCGTGCCCCCCTTCGAGACGCCACCCTCGACGCCGATCGAGACGTCCGACTTCGACGTGTACGTGGTGAAGCCGTCCTCGGACTTCTCCCCGACCGTGTACTCGGCGCCGCCGTTGACGCCGAACGAGACCTTGGAGCCGTCGGTCGTCTTGAACCAGTCGGCGAGCGACCCGCTGCCGGAGTACGTCGTCTCGCCGCTGTCCGGGTCGTGGGAGACGCCGAAGCCGACCTTCGAGTCCGTGCCCTCGGTCGCGGGGCTCCCGAGGCCTCCGTTGTCGGATCCGCCGCTCTGGCTGCCCTTCACCGAGACCGTCGGGCCGCCGGGGCCCTCACCGCTCTCGCCGCCGTCGCCCGACCCGCCGGATCCCGGCCCGGACCCGCCCGGCCCGCCGGGGCCGCTGCCGCCCCCGCCCGTGCCGTCGGAGCTGGCGCTCTCCTGCTGGTCGGCGTTCGTGCGCACCTTGTCGGCCGCGTCGCGGAGCGTGGCCGCGGCCGCGGCGAGCGCGGGGCCGAGCTCCGAGGTCCATCGGCCGCGCAGCTCGTCGCCGTCGGGGCCGGCCCAGCGGGCTCCGCTGACGGTGGACTGGAGGCCGCCGCGCGTCGTCTCGAGCGACTCCGACGCCGTCGTCAGGCTCTGCGCGAGCCTGCGCAGCTCGCCGATGTCGGCACCGTAGAACCCCATGGTCGTCCCTCTGTCGCGGCGGATCGTGCTCCCGGAGCGTACGTGGGCGAGCGGCCCCGCGTCTCGGGGTGCCCATGGGGCGAGGTCCCCATGCCGGGTGCGGACGGCCTGCCGACCCGGCGCGCGGTCAGGCCGTGAGGACGTCCGCGAGCCGCTCGAGGACGATGCGGCCCGCGGGCGGGACGCGGTCCGCGTCGGCCGGCGTGAGCCACGCGAGCTCGGCGATCTCGGCGTCCGGCGCCGGCTCGGGGGACCCGGGCAGCGGCTCGGCGTACAGGCAGTGCATCCGCACGACACGTCCGCCCAGACCGTGCCCCGGCGCCTCGGCGACGAACGCCGGGCGCACCGTCGCCGGGTCGAGGCGTACGCCGAGCTCCTCGTGGATCTCGCGCACCAGGGCCTCGGTGTCCGTCTCGCCGCGCTCGACCTTGCCGCCCGGCATGAAGAAGCGGTCCTTCCCGGTGGTCCGTACCGCGAGCAGGCGTCCGCCGCGGACGTTGACCCACCCGACGGTGCGCAGCGGTGGGAGGTCGGACGGCGGGGCCGACGCTCCGGAGGTCGAGGGGTCGGCGGGGCGGAGGTCGGGCGTGCTCACGTGTCCCACTGTGCCAGTCGGCGCCCACGGGCGGGTGGCCGGGGAACCTCGACGGCGCGTGGCGCACCCAGCGAACCACGCGCCGTCGGGCCTGCCCCTCGCGCGGCCCCAGTTCCGGCGAAGGGCGATCGTGCCGGGCCGAGGCCCGGCACGACGATCGTCACACCGACCAGCGGACCCTGCTCGGTGCGGACTCGTTCCAGACGCGGTCGAGCGCGGTCACGGCGTACGTGTACCGGCGCCCGCGCACGGCGGTCGGGTCGAGGAAGTCCTGGACCACCCGGCCCTCGGCCCGCTGCGTCGCGACGAGGTTCGCCGGGTTCTCGGTGTCCACGTGCTGCACCCACCCGTCGGCACGGTAGATCGCGAACGACGTCGCCGCGAACCGGCGGCCCCCGGCGTCGGTCCAGTGCACGCGGACGCCGTCGTCGCGCCAGCCGGCCCACGCGAGCACCGGTGTGCGGACCTTCGTGCCCGGGAGGTGCGGCATGGCCGGGACGAGCGCCGGGTACCGGTAGTGGTCGTCGCGCACGCGCGTCATCGAGCCCTGCGGGTCGGCCGGGACGTGCTTGGCCGAGAAGTACACGTTGCCGTGCACCGGGTGCTCCTGCTCCCGGCAGAACGTCAGGTGGTTCGACAGCTCGGCCGGGTCCGTGAAGACGCCCGACGTCACCTTGTACAGCGCCTCGCCGATGTACAGGTGCGTGCCGGACTGCGCGGCGACGTCGGCCCACCACGGGACGAGCTTCGCGTAGTCCGCGACGGCGAGCCCGAGCTGCCAGTAGACCTGCGGGTTGATGTAGTCGAGCCAGCCCTCGAGGACCCACTTGCGCGTGTCGGCGAACTGCATGTCGTACGACTGCGAGCCGCCCGTCTGGGAGCCGCGCGGGTCCGTCGACGCGTTGCGCCAGATGCCGAACGGGCTGATGCCGAACTTGACCCACGGCTTCGCCTGCTTGATGCGCTGCGAGATGGACTGCACGAACGTGTCGACGTTGTGGCGGCGCCAGTCCTCGATCCGGTCGAAGCCCGCGCCGTGGGCGGCGAACGTCGCCGCGTCGGGGATCGTCTCGCCCGCGACGGCGTACGGGTAGAAGTAGTCGTCGAAGTGCACGCCGTCGAGGTCGTAGTTCTCGACGCTGTGCAGGATCGCGTTCTTGATGTGCTCCTGCGCCGCGGGCAGACCCGGGTCGAAGTAGAGCTTGCCCCCGTAGGCCCACACCCACTCCGGGTGCTGCCGGGCGGGGTGCTCGGGGACGAGCTGCGCCGGGTCGGCCTGCATCGACACGCGGTACGGGTTGTACCAGGCGTGGATCTCGAGGTTGCGCCGGTGGCACTCCTCGACGACGAACGCGAGGGGGTCGTAGCCCGGGTCCCGGCCCTGCACGCCCGTGAGGTACTGCGACCACGGCTCGTAGGGGCTGGGCCAGAACGCGTCCGCCGTCGGGCGTACCTGGACGAACACGGCGTTGAGGCGGAAGTCGCGTGCGACGTCGAGCCAGCCCAGCAGCTCGGCCTGCTGCTGCTCGGCCGAGAGCCCGGACGCCGACGGCCAGTCGATGTTCACGACGCTCGAGATCCACATCGCCCGCAGCTCGCGCTTGCGAGGCGCCGGGGCCGCGGTCGGCGCGGCGTGGGCCGCGCCGGGCGTGGTGAGCGCGGCGGCCGGGGTGAGCGAGCCGACCGTCACGGTGAGCGTGCTCGCCGCGACGCCGGCCGTGGCGAGGGTGAGGAACTGTCGTCGTCCGACGCCGGCCGCTGCCGGGGCCGGGGACGTGGGGGAGCCGTCGAGCGTCATTGCTGATCCTCCGGGTCGTCGAGTATGTGGCAGATAGTTTCACAGAACATCGTGACTGTGAAGGTTTGCGCCACGCGAGCCCACGACGACGCCGATCACGGGGTTGTCGGCGCTCTGGAGCCCTTCGCGACAGCAGGGTCGTGGTCGAGTGCTCGTCGCCCGCGCGTCGCGGGCGGCGACACGCGGTGCGGCGCGGGTTCTGAGCTATGCCCTCGTGGCGAGAGTATGGTCGCGGGCATGGTATCCAAACCGCTCCAGGAGCCCGCGTTCCTCGTGCTCTCCGCGCTCGCCGCCGGGCCGCTGCACGGGTACGGCATCGCGCAGGACGTCGAGTCCAGCTCCGACGGGCGGGTCACCCTGCGCGCCGGCACGCTGTACGGCGCGATCGACCGGCTCGTCGCCGCCGGGCTCGTCGAGGTCGACCACGAGGAGGTCGTCGACTCACGGCTGCGCCGGTACTACCGGCTCACCCCCGAGGGTGGATCGCGCCTCGCCGCCGAGGCCGAGCGCGCCGAGGCGCAGGCCCGCCGGGCGCTCGAGCGTCTCGGTGCCCGACGCCGCACGGCCGCCCCGGCGGGCGACCGCACCGCGGCCCGCCCCGCGCCCGGGAGTGCCGGAGTGTCGCTCGACGGCGTGGCGGTGCCGGCATGAGCCACCTCGACAGCCATGACGGCACCGACGCCGTCGGGACGGTGCTCGTCGCGCCCGTCCTCGTGCGGGACTACCGGCGGCTGCTGCGCCTCTTCCCGTACACCTACCGGCGGGCGCACGAGGCCGAGATGCTCGGGCACCTGGTCGACGCCGCGCAGCCCGGGCAGTCACGGCCGACGTGGGCCGAGCGGTGGGACCTGCTGCGTGCCGCTGCGCGCGAGTGGCTGCTCGCGCCGCTGGGCTCGACCCCGCGGCAGCGGCGCGCGGCGACCGGGCTCCTTCTCGTGGTCCTCCCTGCCGTTCTCGTGGTCATGGCCGCGCGAGTCCTCGCGGTCGCCGCGGCGATCGTCCGGGCGATGCTCGGTCCGGACGGGCACGCGCCGCTCCTGGCGACCGTCCCGACGGCGACGATGTGGACCTTCTGGCTCGCGGCGGTCGCTCTCACGCTCCTCGGGGCGCAGCGCGTGGGCCTCGCGACGGCGGTGCTCGCCGCCGTCGCCGGGGTGGGCGGGCTCGTCCTGTCGCTCGGGTCCGGCAGCAGCTACGCCGCCTACCTCGACGCGCCGTGGGCCGCGGGGGTGGCGGTCTACGCGGGCGTGCTCGCCGGGCGGCGGACGTGTCGGGTCGGGCCCGAAAGGTGGACGCTCCGGGGCGCGACCCTCGGGGCGATGTCTCTGACCCTCGGCGCGTTCGTCGCCGCGACCTCCGCCGACGCGGCGAGCTTCGGGGTGCCCTGGTGGTCCGGTGTCGCGCTGAGCCCGTGGACGCTGCCCGCGCTCGCGGCACCGGCCGTCCTGCTCCTCGGGGCCGCGCTGCTGTGGCGTCGGACGCGGCAGGCGGTCCCGCTGCTCGGCGGTCTCGCTCTCGCCGGGCTCCTGAGCCGCTCGACCTTCTTCTGGTCGGGGACGGTGAACATCCAGACGGCGGACCTCGGCAACGTGCTCGGCCTGCTCGCGCTCGCAGGCGCCGCGACGCTCGTGCTGACCTGGGTCGTCAACCGCCTCGACGAGCTGGCCGAGGCGCGGGCGGCGCACCGCGCCGAGCTCGCCGCCATCGGCGGGGCGCCGGCCCGGGCCCGGTCGCACCCGGGCGAGCCGACCGCCGTCTGACCCGGGCGCCGTCGGGCACGACGGTGCGTGCGGACGAGAACGGGGTCGGCGACCGAGATCCCCAGGATTCGGTCGCCGACCCCGTTCTCGGCGCCGGCCGGTCAGTCCAGGTAGGTCTCGACCAGGCGGGAGGCGAGGCCCGTGTACGTCGCGGGGGTGAGGTCCGAGAGGCGCTGCGCGACGTCGTCGGGCAGGCCGAGGCCGGCGACGAACTCGCGCAGGCGCGCCGCGTCGACGCGCTGGCCGCGCGTGAGGTCCTTGAGGCGCTCGTACGGGTTCTCCATGCCGGGGACGCCCGCGACCGACGCCGCACGCATGGCCGACTGGATGGGCTCGCCGAGCACCTCCCAGTTCTCGTCGAGGTCCGCCGCCATGAGGTCGGCGTTCGCGGCGAGGGCCTTCAGGCCGCGGCGCACGTTGTCGATCGCGAGGAGCGAGTGGCCGAACGCCGGGCCGACGTTGCGCTGCGTCGTCGAGTCCGTGAGGTCGCGCTGGAGGCGCGAGGTCACGAGCGTCGCGCCGAGCGTGTCGAGCAGCGCGGAGGAGATCTCGAGGTTCGCCTCGGCGTTCTCGAACCGGATCGGGTTGACCTTGTGCGGCATTGTCGACGACCCGGTCGCGCCGGGCACGGGGATCTGCGTGAAGAAGCCGAGCGAGATGTAGGTCCACACGTCGGTCGCGAGGTTGTGGAGGATCCGGTTGAACCGCGCGACGTCCGCGTACAGCTCGGCCTGCCAGTCGTGCGACTCGATCTGCGTCGTCAGCGGGTTCCACGTGAGCCCGAGGCCCTCGACGAAGTGCTTCGAGACCGACGGCCAGTCGACGCCCGGGACGGCGACGGTGTGCGCGCCGTACGTGCCCGTCGCGCCGTTGAGCTTGCCCAGGTACTCGGCCGCGCCGACGCGGCGGAGCTGGCGGCGCAGCCGGTGCGCGAGGACGGCGAGCTCCTTGCCCAGCGTCGTCGGCGTCGCGGGCTGGCCGTGCGTGCGCGAGAGCATCGGCACGTCGGCGTGCTCGCGCGCCATGTCCGCGAGCTGGTCGGCGAGCGCCGTCGCGGCGGGCAGCCACACCTGCTCGACGGCGCCGCGCACCATGAGCGCGTACGACAGGTTGTTGACGTCCTCGCTCGTGCACGCGAAGTGCACGAGCTCGCCGACGCCGGGCAGCACCGTGTCGGGGCCCAGCGGCTCGGGCGCAGCGGCGAGGCGGCGCTTGACGAAGTACTCGACCGCCTTGACGTCGTGCACCGTCTCGCGCTCGATCTCCGCGAGCTCCGCGATCTCGGCGCCGCCGAAGCTGGCAGGGATGCGGCGCAGGTAGGCGACCTCGGCCTCGGAGAGCTGGGGCGCACCAGGCACGACCGGACGGACGGCGTTCTCGTCGACCGCCTGCACGCCGTTGCACAGCGTGATGAGCCACTCGACCTCGACGTGGATGCGCTCGCGGTTGAGCGCGGCCTCGCTGAGGTGGTCGACGAGCGGGGCGACCGCGGCGCGGTAGCGGCCGTCGAGCGGGCCGAGCGCGATCGGCGGGGTCACCTCGGCGAGGCTGACGCGGGCAGGGGCGGCTGCGGCGGGGTTCTCGGGCACGCCCCTGATTCTCCCACGCGTGCCCGACGGCGGTCGGTGCCGCCCGCAGTCCGGGCAACCGAGCGGTCGTGCGGCCCGTGGCCGTCCCCAGCGTCCGGTCGCGAGGGGTCGGTCCACAGCGTGCGACCGGTCCCCGCCGCCGGTCGGCGGGGGTCCGTACGGTCGCCGCCATGCCGACCCCGCCTCCAGCCCCGTGCCTCGCCGCACCCTTCGGGATCACCCGCGCCCGCGTCCAGGTCCTCACGGCCACGGACGACGCGGCGCGCGGCGCTGCTGCCCTGGGGCCCCCTGACCTCCCGTGGTCCGGGCAGGCGCGGCACGCGTTCGACGACGCGACGGCGGAGGTCCGGGCAGCCCTGGTCCGGCTCGACGGGACGCTCGAGTGCTGCCTCACAGGGCTGGACGCTCTCACCGTGCTCGCGGAGACGGACGTCGCGAGCCTCCGGGCGGAGCTCGCCGCGGTAGGCGGCGCGTGAGCGGGACGTGGCCCGCACCGTCCGTCGTGATCCGTGGCGGGACGGAGCCGACCGTGATCGAGACGGCGGCGGTCGTCGCGCAGGCCGTGGCGCTCGCGGGGCGCGCGGACCTCCTGGCGGGAGCGGCGGTGGCGCTGCGGGACGCCCGGCACGGCGTGGAGGTCACGACGGCGACGCCCACGGCGTTCGCCGGTCGGCTCACTCCGCCCGACCTGCTCCGGTCCGCCTCGGGCTGGAACCTGCCGACGACGCCGTTCTGGTCGGCGGAGGTCCGTGCCGCCCGCGCGGCCGTCCTCGACGAGCTCGACGCGGCGGTCCTGCTCGCCGAGCAGCAGGAACGGGGCCTGCGGCGGCTCGCCGCGCGTCTGCACCAGGCGGTCCGGGTGTACGACGACGCGGACGCCGCGGCCGCCGCCGGGTGGTCCGACACCGCGGTGGTCGTGGCGGGACGGCACTACGGGCTGGCGGGGGCGGGCGTCGCCGGGCTCGGGATGATCGTCGCGCAAGGCCTCGCCGGGCTCGCGCAGTCCCTGCTGCACGGGGGGCCCGCTCTCGGTCGGCTCGTCACGACGGGCGAGGCGCTGCACCCCGCGACCGTCCGCGCGCTGGGTCGCACGATCGGCATGCTCGACCCGGACCGCCCCTGGTACGCCGTGCCGACGGTCGGGAACGCGGCGGCGGTGCTGCGGGCGTCCGTCCAGCCGCTGCGCGACCGGTTCCTGCCCGACCCGGAGGTGCGGCGGGTCGACGCGGCGCCCTACGACCTGCCGACCCCCACGGACACGCGGTCCGCCCTCGGCGCCGTGGCGGCGCTCGGGAGCACGGACTCGGTGCTGAGCGTCCAGCGCATCGTCAAGGACGGCGGGACGCCGACGTGGGTCGTCGCGATCCCGGGCACCCAGCCCGGCAACCTCCGGACGGTGTGGAACATGACGTCCAACTACGACCTCATGTCCGACGACGAGTCCCAGCGCGCGCGGGCGGACAGCGTGCGGGCGGTGCTCGACGCGATGGGCCAGTCGGGCATCGAGCCGAAGGACGACGTCGTGCTCGTCGGGCACAGCCAGGGTGGCATGGTCGCGGCCACGATCGCGGCGGCGACGGTCGGGACCTACCAGGTGCGCCACGTGGTGACCGCCGGGTCGCCGGTCGGTGGGCACGACCTCCCGCCCGGCGTGCGCGCCACGCACCTCGAGACCCGCGGGGAGGGGGTCTCCGGCCTCGACGGGAAGCCGAACCCGGCGACGCCCGAACGCGTGACGGTGACCGGTACCGTCTTCGCGCCCGGCGGCGGGCCGCCGCTCGACGTGCCGCACTCCGTCGGCTACCACCAGGACGTGCTCGACGCCGCGGTCGAGGTGGGCGACCGCGGCCTCGAGGAGCACCTCGCCGACGTGGAGCACTGGCTCGACGGGGAGGCGGAGGAACCGCTCGTCTACGAGGCGCGTCTCGTCCCGGACCCCGAGACGACGTTCTGCGTCGGTGAGCTCGCGGTGCCGAGGCCGCCGTGGCCCCCGTGGCCGGCTCCGGACGGCGTCGTGACGGCGCCGGGTCCGTCCCTCGGCACGCCGGGGACGTTCGGGACGGCGGGCGGCTCCGGCACGCTCGGCGGCACGGGCACGCTCGGGGGCGCCGGGACGGGTGGTGGCGAGGACGATGCGCGGTGACGGCCCGGTGCCGTCCCCCGGCGGGCCGGTCGGGAGGGCGGGCGGCGGCGCGCGCGGTGGAGCGCTCGGGTCAGCGGTCCTGGGCCTTCGGCACGACGGCCGAGACGAGGAAGTTGATCACGGCGATGATGAGGGCCGCGAGCAGCGCCCACCAGAACCCGCCGATGATGCGGATGCCCCAGTCCGTCTGCTCGGTGATCCACGCGGTGAGCATGAGCATGAGCGCGTTGACGACGAGCGAGAACAGCCCCAGCGTGAGGATGTAGAGCGGGATCGAGAGGACCTGCACGATCGGCTTGATCACCGCGTTCACGAGCGAGTAGAGCAGCGCCACGACGAGGACGATCACGACCTTGCCGCCGGCCGTGTCGGAGCCGACGATCTGGAAGTGCTCGTCCATGAACAGGCTCGTGAGCCAGATCGCGAGACCGGTGATGAGGACGCGGACGACGAAGCTCATACCCGGCATCCTGCCATCCGGGCGGTCGTGCGGCACGGGCGCCGCGCGTGGCGCGCCGTCGTCCGCCACGGACCGCGGTGCACGAGTGGCATGATCGAGGACCGTGGCCCACGAACCTCGCGTCCCCCTGCGTCCTGCCGTCGCCGCCCTGCCGGCCTACGTCCCGGGGGCGCGCGTCGCCCCGGGTGCGGCGGCGTTCAAGCTCTCCTCGAACGAGAACCCGTACCCGCCCCTGCCCTCGGTCGTGGCGGCGATCGCCGACGCCGCGGCGGACGCGAACCGCTACCCGGACATGTACGCGACCGAGCTCACCGAGGCGCTCGCGGCGGACCTCGGGGTGGGGGCCGACGAGGTCGTCGTGGGCAACGGCTCGGTCGCGGTGCTCGCGCACGTGCTCCAGGCGTTCGTCGAGCCGGGCGACGAGGTCGTCTACCCGTGGCGCTCGTTCGAGGCGTACCCGATCGCGGTCGCGGTCGCGGGCGGCACGTCGGTGCAGGTCCCGCTGCAGTCCGGGGAGCACCGCGGGCGTCTCGACCTGCCCGCGATGGCCGCGGCGGTCACCGAGCGCACGCGTGTGGTCATGGTGTGCACGCCCAACAACCCGACTGGTCCGGCGGTGCACCGCGACGAGCTCGAGACGTTCCTCGCGGCGGTCCCGTCCGACGTCCTCGTGGTGCTCGACGAGGCGTACCTCGAGTTCGTGCGGGACCCGGAGGCCCCCGACGGTCTGGCGGTGTACGCGCAGCACCCGAACGTCGTGCTGCTGCGCACGTTCTCCAAGGCGTACGGTCTCGCCGGTCTGCGCGTCGGGTACGCCGTCGCGCGTCCGCGCCTCGCCGCCGGCGTCCGTGCCGTGTCGACGCCGTTCGGCGTCTCGCACGTCGCGCAGCGGGCGGCCATCGCGTCGCTCGGGGCGCGGGAGGAGCTCCTGCAGCGCGTCGAGCACCTCGTGGCGGACCGCACGCGGCTCGTCGAGGGTCTGCGGGACCAGGGCTGGTCCCTGCCGGAGTCGCAGGCGAACTTCGTGTGGTTCGACCTGGGGGAGCGCACGGCGCAGCGCGCCGAGGAGGCCCGTGCTGCCGGCGCGATCGTGCGCCCGTTCGTGGGCGAGGGTCTGCGCGTGAGCGTGGGGGAGCCGGAGGCGACCGACCTCTTCCTGCGCGTCAGCGCGACCTGGCTGTAGCCCTTCCTCGACGACCCTCTGCGTTCCGGCAACAGAACTTCCCCAGTTCGACCGAACCCCTGGTGCTCGCGCCTCCGGATTGCTACTTTTACGTAGCAATCACTTCCGAAGGGGGAGATATGAGGTTTGGTCGAGTACTGACGACGGCGATGGTCGCCGGGGTCCTGGCCTTCACACCGGCGGCGGCGTTCGCCGGCTCGCAGCTCGTGGGCGGCGGGATCTGGAACTACGGGACCAGTGCGGGGGCGATCTACTCGCACTACCTGCACAACACCCAGTGCCACGGTGCGTCCGTGCACAACGGGAAGCTCTACCGGGTGACCAACATCAAGCCCGGGGTCTGGGCGAAGGTGCACGCCAAGGACTGGCCCATGCGCGTGGACCACGCCTACTGGCACAAGTGCGCGTAGCACGGACGCAGGGCAGGGGCGGCGCCGTGCCGCCCCTGCCCGGTCCGGCGCGGAGCCCCCATGCCGAACAGAAGCCTCAGCCTGGCCTACGCCCTCGCGGTGGTCGTCAGCCTCTTCCTCGCCTTCTTCACGGTGCAGGCCTACAGCGAGTTCGCGGTCCGGGGCTTCGACGCCCAGCTCCGCGTCGACTCCCTCGGCACCACCGTGTCGAGCGCCGAGGTCTACGGGACGATCGCGACCTTCGCGACCTCCCGCGACTGCACCGTCGCCAAGGTGACCTTCGACCTCACCGACGTCTCGACGCGGCACCTCTCCGTCCTCGGTGACGGCTCGGCCGACCCGGGCGGGCGGTGGCTCGACCACGGGGTCGCCGACTTCAGCCGGGGCGTCACGACGCAGGTGCACCCGGGGTCGGAGCTCGGGGCGACGAGCCCGGTGGGCTCCTACGGGCTTTCGTGCGGCACGGCCGAGGCCCAGGCGGTGGCCGCCGCGCTCCGGGAGGCCGGTGTGACGGCGTCGGCCGACTCGTACCCGACGCTGATCTCGTGGCACCGTTACCTCGCGGGCACGCCGATCCCGGCGGGCTACGCCATCGCGACGGTCGCCGTCGTGCTGCTCGCGGGGTGCGGTGCGCTCCTCAACGCCCGGGCGTACGCGGTCCAGCGACTCCAGGGCGCGCCGTTCTCCAGCATCCTGGGGCGTGACCTCGCGCCGATCGGCCGGCGCCTCGTCGTCCACCTGGGCGTGGCCACGGCCGTCTGCGCGGTCCTCCTCGGCGCCTACAACGGGTTCGCCCAGCTGACGACGTTCCTCGGCCTGGCCCTCCCCGTCCTCGCCGGGCTGCTGCTCGTCACCGTGACGGCCCACGCCGTCTCGGCGGCCGCCGCGCAGCGCATCCCGCTCGCGGCCGCGATCAAGGGCGAGTCCGTCGGGGCCTGGGTGGTCCCCGCGGCGTTCGGCGTGCGGCTCTGTGCCCTCCTCATCCTCGTCGCGTCGATCTTCTCCGCCGTGCACGCGGGCCAGCTCATCGCGGGCCAGCAGGCCGCCCGCTCCGCCTGGCAGAGCGCGGGCGACGCGACCTCCGTGGGCGTGGGTGGTGACGACCAGGCCCGAGCGGGCGAGTTCGCGCAGCGGCTGGGCGAGCTGGTCGTGCGGGCGCTCGACGACCGCGAGGCCGTGCTCGCCGCGCAGCAGCCCGTCTCGGCGTTCGGCACGGTGACGGTCGCGCCCGAGGACCAGCCGGTCCTCCTCGTGAGCCCGTCCTACCTCGCCGAGCAGGACGTCCGCGACGCGGCCGGGTCGCGGCTCGCGCCGCCGCCGGGGACGTGCCTCACGCTCCACCTGCCCGCCACGCTCCGGGCGGACCAGCAGGACGACGTCGCGGCCGCCGTCGGCTCGTGGGCGGAGTACTTCGGCGCGACGTGCGCCGTCGAGCGCGGTGCGCCGCTCGCCGAGGGCAGCACGCTCTTCGACTACGGCAACGCCGCGGACCCGAGCGCGTCGCCGCTCGTGGACGACCCCGTCGTGCTCGTCGTCGACCCGTCCTCGGAGGTCGTCAGCGCCGACGGGTACGGCGCCTACACCTCGACGGGGGACGTGGTCTTCCTCGACCCGGCGTACGTGCTGGAGGAGAGCCGCGCGGCGGGCATCCGCGACTACGTGCTGTCGGTCACCCCGATCGCCGACGCCGCGGCCGAGGAGTACCAGAAGCTCGTCCGGAGCTTCCGGCTCGGGCTCGCGAACATCGCGGCGGCCGCCGGCGTCGTGCTGCTCACCGCGGTCGTGGTGTCGAGCGCGTACACGGGGCGGTACGCGCAGAGCGTGTTCGTCCGCTACATCGCGGGGTGGTCGTTCGCCGCGCGGTACCGCGCGGCGTTCCTCGCCGAGGCCGCCTCGGCGGTGCTGGTCGTCGCGTACGTGGCGGCGAACCCGCCGCGGACGCCACCGGCCCTCGGGGCCGTCGTCGCGGCGGCCGCGCCGCGGCTGCTCGGGGGAGCGGAGCCGCTCGTCGCGGTCGCGGTGTGCCTCGTGTCGTCCGCCCTGCTGGTGACCGCGCTCGCCGTGGCCCAGCGCAGGCTCCTGCGGACGCGATCCAGTGACAGCTGAACGAAGGGGGATGGCGATGATCGAGGTCGTGGGTGCGGCCAGGTTCTACGGGGCGCGGACGGTCTGGACGGGCCTCACGCTGAGCGTGGAGGCAGGCTCGATGGCAGGGCTCGTGGGATCGAGCGGCTCGGGGAAGACGACGCTGCTCAACTGCCTGGGCCTGCTCGACCGGCTGGACGCGGGGACGCTGTTCGTGGACGGGCGCGACGTCACCGCGCTGAGCCCGCACGGGCGACGCCTGTTCCGGCGCGACGAGCTCGGGTACCTGTTCCAGAACTACGCGCTCATCGACAACGCGACGGTCGCGACGAACCTCGACGTGGCGCTCGTGGGCCGGGGCGTCCGGCGGGCGGACCGAGCGCGTCGGCGTGAGGAGGTGCTCGAGCGCGTGGGCCTCGGCGGCTACGAGCGCGCTGCCGTCTACGAGCTCTCGGGCGGCGAGCAGCAGCGGGTCGCCGTGGCGCGGCTGCTCCTCAAGCGTCCGCGCGTCGTCCTGGCGGACGAGCCCACCGGGGCGCTCGACGAGGGGAACGCCGACGCGATCGTCGGGCTCCTGCGCGAGCTCGCGGACGAGGGGCGCGCCGTGGTGGTCGCGACGCACAACCCGCGCGTCGAGCAGGCGTGCGACACCGTCCTCGAGCTCGGCGCCTCGACCCAGCACGTGGCCCGCGCGCTCGTCGGCGCGGACGACGACGGCACGCCGTAGCGGGCGGGCGCCCGCGGAGCGGTTGCCGGGTCCTGGACACGCGAGAAGACTCGCGGCATGGACAACCAGGAGTGGGAGCAGTTCGTCGAGGACAACGGCTGGCTCTTCGGGGGCGCGGCCCTGGTCCTCTACATCGCGGTGGCGGTGATCTTCTTCATCGCCTACGTCCGGATCATCCAGAAGGCCGGCTACTCCGGCTGGTGGGTGCTCGTGGGCCTCGTGCCGATCCTCAACGTCGTCATGTTCCTCGTGTTCGCGTTCTCGCGCTGGCCGGTCCTGCGCGAGCGCGACGCGCTGCGCTCGGGCGGCGTCTACCCCCGGTAGGGCCGACCCCCCGCGGGCCGGGGGTGCGCCGGTCGGGATTGGAGGTTATCTACAGCCCGTCGTGACGGACCTTGGGCGACACGTCGGAGGCGCTACCTACGGGGTCGTAGCCTACGCTTGCGTAGGCTACGGAGACGTAGGTTCCGACGGCGCCCCGCACCGGGCGCCTCCTGCCCCCGAGCGGGCCGGCCGCACGGCCGGGCCGCACCGAAGGAGAGTCGCGTGACCGAGAACGACGCGAGAACCGGCGTGCGGGACGCTGCGAGCACGCACCCCGACCTCCCCGACGTCGCGGGCGGTCCCGACGACGCACCCCTGCTCCAGCTCGTGACCCCGGCCGGCGCCCGCGTCACGACCCCCGAGACCGACGCCTACCGCGAGCGCGTCGCCCACCTCGACGCCGCGGCGCTGCGCGGGCTCTACCGCGACATGGTGCTCACGCGCCGCTTCGACGACGAGGCGACGTCGCTCCAGCGCCAGGGCGAGCTCGGCCTGTTCGCCCAGGCGAAGGGCCAGGAGGCCGCGCAGATCGGCTCGGGCCGCGCGCTCGCCCCGCAGGACTACGTCTTCCCGTCGTACCGCGAGCACGGCGTCTCGCACGTGCGCGGCATCGACCCGACGGCGCGCCTGCGCCTCTTCCGCGGCGTGGACCACGGCGGGTGGGACCCGACGGCGCACAACGTCCACCTCTACACGCTCGTCATCGGGTCGCACGCGCTGCACGCGACGGGGTACGCCATGGGCGTCCAGCGCGACGGCCTCGTCGGGTCGGGCGACCCGGAGCGCGACGCGGCCGTCGTCACGTACTTCGGCGACGGCGCGACGTCGCAGGGCGACGTCAACGAGGCGCTCGTCTTCGCGGCCGTGAACAACGCGCCGGTCGTCTTCTTCTGCCAGAACAACCAGTGGGCGATCTCGGAGCCGACGTCCCGGCAGACCCGCGTGCCGCTCTACCGCCGCGGCGGCGGGTTCGGCATCCCCAGCGTCCGGGTCGACGGCAACGACGTGCTCGCGTGCTACGCCGTGACCGCGGAGGCGCTCGAGCGCGCCCGCTCCGGCGGCGGCCCGACGTTCGTCGAGGCGTTCACCTACCGCATGGGCGCGCACACGACGTCCGACGACCCGACGAAGTACCGGTCGCGCGCCCAGGAGGACTACTGGCGGCGTCGGGACCCGATCGACCGGCTCGAGAACCTGCTCCGCGCCGAGGATGCGTGGGACGACGCGTTCGCCGCCGACCTGGCCGCCGAGGCCGACGCGCTGGGCGAGCGGCTGCGCGACGAGATCCGCGCGCTCGCCGCGCCCGACCCGTCGAGCATGTTCGACCACGTCTACGCGACCCCGAACGCCGTGGTCGAGCGCGAGAAGGCGTGGTTCGCCGACTACCAGCAGTCCTTCGAGGAGCCGACCGCGGAGGTGGCGCGATGAGCGACAGCAAGACCCTGACCCTGGCCCGCGCCATCAACGAGGGGCTGCGCCGGTCGCTGGAGAACGACCCCAAGGTCCTGCTCATGGGCGAGGACATCGGTGCGCTCGGCGGCGTCTTCCGCGTGACCGACGGCCTGCAGAAGGACTTCGGCGAGGACCGCGTCGTGGACACGCCGCTCGCGGAGTCCGGCATCCTCGGCACCGCGATCGGTCTCGCGCTGCGCGGCTACCGGCCGGTGTGCGAGATCCAGTTCGACGGGTTCATCTTCCCGGCGTACGACCAGATCACGACGCAGCTCGCGAAGATGGGCTACCGCTCGGGCGGGAAGCTCCAGGTGCCCGTCGTGATCCGCGTGCCGTACGGCGGCGGGATCGGTGCGGTCGAGCACCACAGCGAGAGCCCCGAGGCGCTGTTCGCGCACACGGCCGGCCTGCGCGTCGTGTCGCCGTCCACGCCGCAGGACGCGTACACGATGATCCAGGAGGCCGTCGCCTCGCCGGACCCGGTGCTCTTCTTCGAGCCCAAGGGCCGCTACTGGGAGAAGGGGCCGGTCGACGTCGCGGGCCGCGGCGAGGGCGCGACCGTGCTCGACCGGGCGCGTGTCGTCCGCCCCGGCACGGACCTCACGCTCGTCGCCTACGGGCCGACCGTCGCGACCGCGCTCCGCGTCGCCGCGGCGGCCGAGCAGGAGGGGCGCAGCATCGAGGTCGTGGACCTGCGCAGCATCTCGCCGCTCGACACCGCGACGGTCGTCGAGTCCGTCCGCCGGACGGGGCGCTGCGTCGTCGTGCACGAGGCCCCGACCTACCTCGGCTCGGGGGCCGAGGTCGCGGCGCGCGTGACCGAGGAGTGCTTCTACTCGCTCGAGGCGCCCGTGCTGCGCGTCGGCGGGTTCCACACGCCGTACCCCGTCGCGAAGATCGAGCACGACTACCTGCCGAGCCTCGACCGCGTGCTCGACGCCGTCGACCGCGCGTTCGCGTTCTGACGCGCGTCCGCCGCGACCTCGACAGCGCCGACCGGGACCACCAGGAGGACCACGCAGTGCCCACCTTCGAGAAGTTCAACCTCCCCGACGCGGGCGAGGGCCTCACCGAGGCCGAGATCGTGCACTGGCACGTCGCCGTCGGCGACGCCGTCACGGTCAACCAGACGATCGTCGAGATCGAGACGGCGAAGTCGCTCGTCGAGCTGCCGTCGCCGTACACGGGCGTCGTCACGGAGATCCTCACGCCCGAGGGCACGACGGTCGAGGTCGGCGTGCCGATCATCGTCGTGGACACGGACCCGGGCGGCACCGCCCCGGCGCCGACCGCACCGGTCGGCGTCGTGCCCGACGGCGCGGACGCGCCCGCCACGGCCGCGTCGCCGCAGCCGGTCGCAGGCTCCGGCGACGCCACGGCGCCCGCCGCGAGCGAGGGCTCCGGCTCCGTGCTCGTCGGGTACGGCACGGTGGAGCCGGGCACGGCCCGACGCCGCCGCCGCGCGGCCGAGCCCGTCGCCGCCGAGCCCGCCCCGACGACCCCGGACCGTGCGACCCCGGCGGCGAGCCCTGCACCCCCTGCCCCGGCACCGGCCTCCGCCCCGCGGGCGAGCGCGCCGGCCGCCGTCGGGCACGCGACCCTGCCGGTGCTGGCCAAGCCGCCGGTGCGCAAGCTCGCGAAGGACCTGGGCGTCGACCTCGCGAGCGTCGCGGGCACCGGACCGGGCGGGATCGTCACGCGCGAGGACGTGCAGGCCTACCACGAGCAGGCGAAGGCGCAGCCGCTCGCGACGTACGCGGACGACGACCAGCCGTGGCTCGCGTCGGGCGCCGTCACGGCCGACGGCCGCCAGACGCGCGTGCCCGTGAAGTCGGTGCGCAAGCGCACGGCCGAGGCGATGGTCACGAGCGCGTTCACCGCCCCGCACGTCACGGTGTTCCACACGGTCGACGTCACGCGCACCATGAAGCTCGTCCGCACGCTGCGGGAGGACCGCGAGTTCGCGGACGTGCGCGTCACGCCGCTGCTCGTCACGGCCAAGGCGCTGCTCCTCGCGGTGCGTCGTCACCCGGAGATCAACGCGAGCTGGGACGACGCCGCGCAGGAGATCGTCTACAAGCACTACGTGAACCTGGGGATCGCGGCGGCGACGCCGCGCGGGCTCGTCGTGCCGAACATCAAGGACGCGCACCGCCTCGACCTGCACGGGCTCGCCGGGGAGATCGCGGACCTCACCGCGACGGCGCGGGCCGGGCGCACCTCGCCGTCCGCGATGTCCGACGGCACGATCACCATCACGAACGTCGGGGTGTTCGGCATCGACACGGGGACGCCCATCCTCAACCCCGGGGAGGCCGCGATCCTCGCGTTCGGCGCGATCCGTGAGCAGCCGTGGGTCCACAAGGGCAAGATCCGCAAGCGCTGGGTCACGCAGCTCGCGCTGAGCTTCGACCACCGCCTCGTCGACGGCGAGCTCGGCGCGCGCGTCCTGGCGGACGTCGCGCGCATCCTGGAGGACCCGGCGCGCGGTCTCGTCTGGGGCTGAGCCCACCCGTCGGCACCCACCTGACGACGAGCGACCGGGCAGCCGCTCACAGCGGCCCCCGAGCGGGTGTGCGGAAGACCTCACACGGGCTTAACGGGGCTCGCGCGCGGGGGAAACACGGCGTTCCTAGCGTCCTGGTCACTGACCGGGACCTGCTGAAGGAGCCGCCATGTCCGCGCCCACGAGCCCCACCACCCACGAGGGTGAGCAGTCCGCAGCACGCCCGTCCGTCGTCGCGCCCGCGACGCCGCTCGCGCCAGGACGCGCACCGGCGTCGCCCGAGACGCAGCACCGCCGCTCCGGGCGCTGGATCGACCGCTGGGACCCGGAGGACCCGACGTTCTGGCGCGACGGCGGCCGCCGGGTCGCGAGCCGCAACCTCGGGATCTCGGTGCTCGCGGAGTTCCTCGGTTTCGCGGTCTGGGCGCTGTGGTCGATCGTCGTCCCGCAGCTCCCCGCCGCCGGGTTCGCCTTCACCGTGGACCAGCAGTTCTGGCTCATCGCCGTCCCCAGCCTCGTCGGCGCGACCCTGCGCATCCCCTACACGTTCGCCGTGCCCCTGTTCGGCGGGCGCAACTGGACGGTCGTGTCGGCCCTCCTCCTGCTGCTCCCGACGGCGGCGCTCGCGGTCGTCGTGCAGGACCCGGGGACGTCGTTCGGCGTGATGCTGGCGGTCGCCGCTCTCGCCGGCTTCGGCGGCGGCAACTTCGCGTCCTCGATGGCGAACATCTCGTTCTTCTACCCGGAGCGGGAGAAGGGCAAGGCGCTGGGTCTCAACGCCGCGGGCGGCAACCTGGGGACGGCGGTCGTGCAGCTCGCGGTGCCGCTCGTCATCGTCGCCGGGGCGGGCGTCGCGCTCGAGCGCGCGGGCCTCATGATGATCCCCTTCATCCTGCTCGCGGCGTTCCTCGCCTGGCGGTTCATGGACAACCTCGCCACCGCGAAGGCGGACCCGCGGTCGTTCGCCGTCGCGACGCGGAACCGGCACACGTGGATCATCTCGTTCCTCTACATCGGGACGTTCGGGTCGTTCATCGGCTACGCGGGCGCGTTCCCTACGCTCCTCGCGGGCCAGTTCCCGGAGGTCACGCTCTCGATCGCGTTCCTCGGCGCGCTGGTCGGCTCGGTGTCCCGGCCGCTGGGCGGCATCGTCGCGGACCGGCTGGGCGGCGCGCGCGTGACGATCGCGTCGTACGGGGTCATGGCGCTGGGCGCGGTCGGCGCGATCCGAGCGCTGGAGACGCACAGCTTCGGCCTCTTCTTCGCGTCGTTCCTCGTGCTGTTCGTCGCGACGGGCGTCGGGAACGGCTCGACCTACCGGATGATCCCGGCCGTCTTCCAGGCGAGCGCGGCCCGGGCCCTCGCCGGCACGACGGCGAGCGACCCCGCGGCCCTCGCCGCGGCCCGGGTGCGCGCCCGCCAGGCCGCGGCCGGGTGCATCGGGATCGCGGGCGCCGTCGGCGCCTTCGGGGGGTTCCTCATCCCGCGCGGGTTCGCCGCGTCGACGAGCCTCTCGGGATCGCTCGTCCCCGCCCTGTGGACGTTCGTGGGGATGTACGCGGTGATGGCGGTCGTCGCGTGGGCGGTCTACCTGCGCAAGGGCTCTGCCCTCGCGGCGGCCGGGATCTGAGCGTGGACACCCACTGCCCCTACTGCGCGCTCCAGTGCGGCATGACGCTCACGCCCGCGCGCGGCCCGCTGCCGGTCACGGTCGCCCCGCGCGACTTCCCCACCAACCGCGGCGGGCTGTGCCAGAAGGGCTGGACGAGCGCGACGG
This sequence comes from Cellulosimicrobium sp. 4261, assembly GCF_040546915.1. NCBI lineage: Bacteria > Bacillati > Actinomycetota > Actinomycetes > Micrococcales > Promicromonosporaceae > Cellulosimicrobium > Cellulosimicrobium sp. 4261. The sequence continues at coordinate 453,596 of NZ_JBEPOQ010000001.1, read as the reverse complement.
TGCTGCGCGCGCCCGACCGGCTCACGAGCCCGCTCCTGCGCGGACCCGACGGCGAGCTCCGGCCCGCGTCGTGGGACGAGGCCCTCGACGCGGTCGCGGCCGGGATCGGTCGGGTCCAGGCCGCGCACGGCCGCGACGCGGTCGCGGTGTTCGGCGGCGGCGGCCTGACGAACGAGAAGGCGTACGCGCTCGGGAAGTTCGCGCGCACGGTGCTGCGGACCGCGAACATCGACTACAACGGGCGGTTCTGCATGGCGTCCGCGGCGGCGGGGGCGAACCGCGCGTTCGGCGCCGACCGCGGGCTCCCGTTCCCGCTCGCCGACCTCGGCGGCGCGGACGCCGTGCTGCTGCTCGGGTCGAACGTCGCCGAGACGATGCCGCCGTCCGTCCAGCACCTCGCGGGCGTGCGCGCGCGGGGCGGGCTCGTCGTCGTGGACCCGCGCCGCAGCGCGACGGCGGCGCTCACGGGGGAGGCGGGGGACGCCGTCGGGCAGGGGGCGCACCTGCAGCCGGTCCCCGGGACCGACCTGGTGGTGCTGCTCGCGCTGCTGCACGTCGTCGTCGCCGAGGGGCTCGCGGACACGGCCTACCTCGACGCGCGCACGACGGGGTTCGACGACGTCCGCCGCTCCGTCGCCGGGTGGTGGCCCGAGCGCGCGGAGACCGTGTGCGGGGTGCCCGCGGGACGGCTGCGGCACGTCGCCCGGCTGCTCGCGGCGGCGTCGCCCGTCCACGGGGGCGCGGGCGCGTACGTGCTCACCGGCCGCGGCGTCGAGCAGTCCTCGCAGGGCACGGCGACCGTGACCGCGGCGATCGACCTCGCCCTCGCGCTCGGCCTGCCCGGCCGGGTGGGGTCGGGGTACGGCGCGATCACCGGCCAGGGGAACGGTCAGGGCGGACGCGAGCACGGGCAGAAGGCGGACCAGCTCCCCGGGTACCGCAGGATCGACGACCCGGCGGCCCGCGCGCACGTCGCCGCGGTGTGGGGTGTCGACCCGGCGACGCTCCCCGGCCCCGGGATGCCCGCCGTCGAGCTCCTGCGGTCGCTCGGGGCGCGGCCCGGACCGGGCGGTGCGACCACGACCTACGCCGAGGACGGGCGCCCGCGCGCCCTGCTCGTGCACGGGTCGAACGTCGTGGTCAGCGCGCCGGACGCGGACCGGGTCGCGGCCAACCTGCGCGCGCTCGACCTGCTCGTGGTGTGCGACCTCGTGCCGTCGGAGACGGCGCTGCTCGCGGACGTCGTGCTGCCCGTGACGCAGTGGGCCGAGGAGGAGGGCACCATGACGTCGCTCGAGGGGCGCGTGATCCGACGGCGCCGCGCGGCCGACGCGCCGGGCGGAGCGCGGTCGGAGCTGTGGATCCTCGCGGAGCTCGCGCGCCGGCTGGGGTCCTCGGTCTCCTTCCCGACCGACCCGGCCGTCGTCTTCGACGAGCTCGCGCGCGCGTCCGCGGGCGGCGTCGCGGACTACGCGGGGCTCAGCCACGCGCGCCTCGACGCGGACGAGGCGGACGGCGGCCCGGGCCTGCACTGGCCGGTGCCGTCCCCCGACCACCCGGGCACCCCGCGGATGTTCCTCGACCGGTTCGCGACGCCGGACGGACGTGCCCGCATGGTCGCGGTCGACCACACGGGCCCGAGCGACGACGTGCGCCCCGACGCGCCGCTCTACCTCGTCACCGGCCGCGTGCTCCAGCACTACCAGTCGGGCGCGCAGACCCGGCGCGTGCCGGAGCTCGACCGCCTCGTCCCGGAGCCGTTCGTCGAGGTCCACCCGGTCCTGGGCACGCGCCTCGGCGTCGACGACGGGGACCGGGCGCGCCTCACGACCGCGCGCGGCGCCATCGAGGCGGTCGTGCGGTGGACGGACCGCGTCCGGCCGGACACCGTCTTCATGCCGTTCCACTGGGGCGGCGAGGGCAGCGTCAACCGGGTGACGACCGACGCGACCGACCCCGTCTCCGGGATGCCCGAGTTCAAGGTCTGCGCCGTGGACGTGCGACGCGCCCCCGCGCTCCAGGAGGTCGCGGGATGACGCGCGTCGTCGTGGTCGGTCACGGCATGGTCGGGTCGCGGTTCGCGGGCGACCTCGCGGCGCGGTGCGGGATCCCCGGGGGGTCCGCCGACGTCGAGGTCACCGTGCTCGGCGCGGAGGAGCACGAGCCGTACAACCGCGTGCTGCTCAGCGAGGTCGTCGCGGGCCGGGCCGATCTCGCGGCGATCGCGTTGCCCGCCACGGACGACCCGCGCGTGACGGTCCGGCGCGGTACCGAGGCCCTCGCGATCGACCGGGCGGCGCGCCGCGTCGTCACGGGCGAGGGCGCCTACCCGTACGACGTCGTCGTGCTCGCGACGGGCGCCGCCGCGCGCGTCCCGGACGTGCCCGGTCTCACCGGCCTGCCCGGCGGCCTGCCCCGCGGCGCGCACGTCCTGCGCACGCTCGACGACGCGCGCGCGATCGTCGCGGGGTCGCTCGACGCGCGGCACGCCGTCGTCGTGGGGGCGGGCGTCCTCGGCCTCGAGGTCGCGTGCGGGCTCGCGCGTCGCGGCGTCGCCGTGAGCCTCGTGCACGGCGGCGCGAGCGTCATGGACCGTCAGCTCGACCGCGCGGCGGGCGGCGTCGTCGCGCGGGGTCTCGCCGGCCTCGGGGTGCGCACCCGGACATGGGCCCGGACCGAGCGCGTGGTCGTGGACGGCGGCACGGTGCGGGGCGTGACGCTCCGGGTGGCCGACGGCGGCCCGCGCGACCTCGCGGCGGACAGCTCGGGCGCGCCCGCGGGAGCGTCGGACGGCGTGCGTCGGGTCGACCTCGACGCCGACCTCGTCGTGCTCGCGTGCGGCACGGTGCCCGAGGCCGGGCTCGCGCGGGCGGCAGGGCTCACCGTCGACCGGGGGGTCGTCGTCGGCCCCGACCTCGCCAGCCCGGACGACCCGCGCGTGTTCGCGGTCGGCGACTGCGCCCAGCCGCCCGAGGGCGGCACCGGGCTGATCGCCCAGGGGTGGGACCAGGCGCGCCGGCTCGCGCAGCACCTCGCGGACCGGCTCATCGCCGGGGCCGACGGCGCGGGGAGCCCGGGCGCCGCACGAGGGGCCCCGCCGGACCGGCAGCGCGCGCGCCGGGGACCGGCCCCCGACCGGCCGAGCGTCGCGCTGCGGCTCGCGACCGACGTCGTCGCGCGCCCGCTCGAGCCGACGGCCGACCCCGGGGTCGGCACGCGCGCGACCGCCGGGACCGACGTCGTGCGGGTCAAGGCGGCGGGGCTCGAGATCGTGACGATGGGCGTGTGCGGCGAGCGTCGCGCGCCCGACGCGACGCACCGGTCCGTGACGCTGAGCGACCCGGCGTCGGGGCGGCACGTCGAGGTCGTCGTCGCGGACGGGCTGCTCGTCGGCGCGACGTGCGTCGGCGCGCCCGAGGTGGGTGCCGACCTCACCGCCACGTACACGCGCCGCGTCCCCGTGCCCACCGACCCGGCCCACCTGCTGCTGCGCCCCGTCGCGCAGGCGCCCGCCCCGGCGTCGTCCCCGACGCTCATGCCCGACCGCACGACCGTGTGCACGTGCAACGGCGTGACCAAGGGCGACGTCGTGGGCTGCTGGCACGACGGCGCCCGGAGCGTCGACGACGTCGCACGGGCGACGCGCGCGACGACGGGCTGCGGCGGGTGCAAGGACGTCGTCTGCGGCCTGGTCGACTGGCTCGCGCAGACCGACCCGGAGCAGCCGCGGGCCGACGGCGCACGGGCGAGCGTCGGTCTCGGCGCGTGAGGCCGGCAGGTCCTGCCGCGATCGGCGATCACGATCACCGATCTCGAAAGGACCTGCCGATCTCGCACCGCGCCGCCGACCTCACACGGCGGCGTTCGGCCGGGTGAGAACACCGTTACGGACGGGCAACGGGCGGGGCACGGTCGCGAAACCGCCCGTCCGTAGCGTCGTCAGCACCGTCCCGGGGCCTCTCCTCGCTCTCGTCGGACCCCGCGGACGGTGACCGTTCCGCCCCGACGCCCCCAGGAGCCCGCCGTGACCGGACCTCAGACCGACCCCGCCCCCGCCCCGGCCCCCGGTGCGCCCCGGCACGTCGTCGTCGTCGGCGGCGGCATGGTGGCGCAGCGGCTCGTCGAGGCGTTGCGCGCGCGCGACGCCGACGGCGCGTGGCGCGTCTCGCTCTTCGCCGAGGAGCCGCGCACGCCGTACGACCGCGTCGCCCTCACGAGCTACTTCTCGGCGCGCGACGCCGAGGAGCTCGCGCTCGGCGACCCCGCCCTGTGGGACGACCCGCTGGTCACGCTGCACCGCGACTGCGCGGTGACGTCGATCGACCGCGAGGCGCGGACCGTCACCGACCGGCTCGGGCGCGTGCACGCCTACGACGAGCTCGTCCTCGCGACCGGTTCGAACGCCGCGCGCCCCCCGATCCCCGGCAACGAGCTGCCCGGCGTGTTCGTCTACCGCACGATCGACGACGTCGCGGCCCTGCGCGGCTGGGTCGAGGAGAAGCGGCGCGACGCCACGACCGAGGGTGGTTGGGAGCGCCCGGTCCGCGGCGCCGTCATCGGCGGCGGTCTCCTGGGCCTCGAGGCCGCGGGCGCGCTCAAGGCCCTCGGCGCGCAGGCCACGGTCGTCCAGTTCGGCACGCACCTGATGGACGCGCAGATCGACCTGGGCGGCGGCGAGGCCCTCAAGCGCCTCATCAACGGCATGGGCATCGCGGTCCGGTGCGACACCGGGACCAAGGAGATGAGGGTCTCCCGCAAGACCGGGCACGTGGGCCGGCTCGACTTCGCCGACGGCGGCCGGCTCGACGTCGACGTCGTGGTCCTCGCGACGGGCGTGCGGCCGCGCGACGAGCTCGCGCGCGCGGCGGGGCTCGCGGTCGGGGAGCGCGGGGGCGCGGTCGTCGACCTGGCGTGCCGCACGGAGGACGAGCACGTGTGGGCCGTGGGCGAGGTCGCGTGCATCGAGGGTCGCTGCCTCGGCCTCGTCGCGCCGGGCTACGCCATGGCGGAGGTCGTCGCGGACCGCCTGCTCGGCGGCGAGGCGACGTTCCCCGGCGCGGACACCGCGACGAAGCTCAAGCTCCAGGGGGTCGACGTCGCGAGCTTCGGTGACGCGCACGGCCGCACCGAGGGCGCGATGGAGCTGGTGTGGGCCGACCCGGTCGCGGGCGTCTACAAGAAGCTCGTCCTGTCCGACGACGCACGCACGCTCCTGGGCGGCGTGTTCGTCGGGGACGCCGCGCCGTACGCGTCGCTGCGGCCGATGCTCGGTACGGAGCTCCCGGGCGACCCGGGGCTGTTCCTCCTCCCCGAGGGGTCCGGCGGCGGGGCGCCGAGCCTCGAGCTGCCCGACGACGCCACGGTCTGCTCGTGCAACAACGTCGGCGCGGGCGCGATCCGCGGCGCGGTCACCGAGCACGGGTGCACCGACCTCGCGGGCGTCAAGGCGTGCACGCGCGCGGGGACGAGCTGCGGGTCGTGCCTGCCGCTCGTCAAGAAGATCACCACGACCGAGCTCGCCCGCGCAGGGGTCGAGGTCTCGAACGCCCTGTGCGAGCACTTCGACCTCTCGCGCGCCCAGCTCTTCGACGCCGTGCGCGTCGCCGACCTGCACACCTTCAGCGAGATCGTCGGGCGGTTCGGCCGGGGTGTCGCTGCGCCGGTGGACGAGAGCGCAGCCACGCAGGGTGCCGTGCTGGTGCGCGACGCCGGACGCGGCTGCGACATCTGCAAGCCCACGATCGCGTCGATCCTCGCGTCGCTCGGCAACGGGCACATCCTCGACGGCGAGCAGGCGACGCTCCAGGACACGAACGACCACGTCATGGCGAACATGCAGAAGGACGGCACGTACTCCGTCGTCCCGCGCATCCCCGGGGGAGAGATCACGCCGGACGGCCTGCTCGTCATCGGGCAGGTCGCCAAGGACTTCGGGCTCTACACGAAGATCACGGGCGGCCAGCGCATCGACCTGTTCGGCGCGCGCATCGAGCAGCTCCCGCACATCTGGCGCCGGCTCGTCGAGCACGGGTTCGAGTCGGGGCACGCGTACGGCAAGTCCCTGCGCACGGTGAAGTCGTGCGTCGGGTCCACGTGGTGCCGGTTCGGGGTGCAGGACTCCGTCGGCATGGCCGTCGAGCTCGAGCTCCGGTACCGCGGCCTGCGCTCGCCGCACAAGATCAAGCTCGGCGTGTCGGGGTGCGCGCGCGAGTGCGCCGAGGCGCGCGGCAAGGACGTCGGCGTCATCGCGACGGACAAGGGCTGGAACGTCTACGTCGGCGGCAACGGCGGGTTCACGCCCCGGCACGCGCAGCTCCTCGCCGAGGACCTGGACGACGAGGCGCTCGTCCGGACCATCGACCGCTTCCTCATGTACTACGTCCGCACGGCCGACCGCCTCCAGCGCACGGCCGCGTGGGTCGAGGACCACGAGGGCGGCCTCGACGCGATCCGTGAGGTGGTCGTCGAGGACTCGCTCGGCATCGGCGCCGACCTCGACGCCGCGATGGCCCGCCACGTCGGCGACTACGAGGACGAGTGGCGCGCGGTCCTCGAGGACCCGGAGAAGCTGCGCCGCTTCGGCTCGTTCGTCAACGCGCCCGCCGAGCCCGACCCCGACCTCGCGTACGTCACCGAGCGTGGCCAGATCAGGCCCGCGACGGCCGACGAGCGCGCCGCCCTGGAGGAGGCCCGCGCCGCGGGCCTCGCCACCGTCCCCGCCGGCCCCGTGGTCATCGCCGGCACGACCCTGGAGGTCCGTCGATGAGCGTCGTGCCGGCAGAGCAAACTGCGTACCCCGTGGAGACGGCGACGTCGGACGCGGTGGGGTGGGCGCCCGTGTGCCTCCTGCGCGACCTCCTCGTCGAGCGCGGCGCCGCCGCCCTCGTCGGCGGGGTGCAGGTCGCGCTCTTCCGCCTCCCCGACGACACGGTGCGCGTCGTGCAGCAGCGCGACCCGTACTCGGGCGCGAACGTCATGTCGCGCGGGATCGTGGGCACGCGCGGGGGCGTGCCCACGGTCGCCGGGCCCATGTACAAGCAGGTCTTCGACCTCGCGACCGGCCGCTGCCTCGAGGCCGCCGGGTACGTGCCCGTCCAGGGCCTCGCCCCGGACCTGGCGACGTGGCCCGTCGAGGTGCGCGACGGCGTCGTGCACGTGGGCCTGCACGCCGCCGCGCCCGCGGACGGTGCGCCGTGACGACGCTCCTGGGCCTCGACCTCGCCGGGCGCACGGTGCTCGTCGCCGGCGGCGGTCCCGTCGCGGCCCGCCGCGCGCGGGCCATGGCCGACGACGGCGCCCACGTCCGCGTCGTCGCGCCCCAGGTCTGCGAGGATCTGCGCGACCTCGTCGCGGCCTCGCTGCGCGCCCCGCTCCTCGCACCGTCACCCGTCGGGCTGCGGGCCGACGGCGGGGCCGCGCCGGGCGGCCGCGTCATCTGGGCGCCGCGCGAGGTCCGTGAGTCCGACGTCGAGGACGCGTGGCTCGTGCTCGCGGCGACGGACGACTCGGGGACCGACCGCGACGTCGCCGCGTGGGCGGCGGCGCGCCGCACCTGGTGCGTCCACGCCGGGGCCGCGCACGAGGGCACCGCCCGCACGCCGGCGACGACCCGCAGCGGCGACGTGCTCGTCGGGGTCGTCACGGACGTCCCCGCGGCCGGCGTCCCGGGGGACGGGCGCGCTCGGGAGCGACGACAGGCCGACAGCCCGGGGGAGCGGCGAGGCGCCGACCCGCGGCGGGCGCGCGCGGTTCGCGACGCGATCGCCGAGCACCTGCGCTCCGGCGGCGTCGACCAGCGCCACCACCGTCCTCCGCCGGGAGGCCTGGGGCGCGTGACGCTCGTCGGGGGAGGGCCCGGCGCGGTCGACCTGCTCACGGTCCGGGGCCGTCGGGCGCTCGCGGAGGCCGACGTCGTCGTCGCGGACCGGCTCGGGCCGGTCGACGTGCTCGACGAGCTCGCGCCCGGCGTCGAGGTGATCGACGTCGGCAAGACCCCCGGGAACCACCCCGTGCCGCAGCACGAGATCAACACGATCCTCGTCGAGCAGGCGCAGCGCGGGCGGCGCGTCGTACGGCTCAAGGGCGGCGACCCGTTCGTCTACGGGCGCGGCGGCGAGGAGGTGCTCGCGTGCCGCGCGGCGGGTGTGCCGGTCGACGTCGTGCCGGGCGTCTCGAGCGCGCTCAGCGTCCCCGCGCTCGCGGGCATCCCGCTCACGCACCGGGGCACGGTCGCCGCGTTCCACGTGGTCAGCGGCCACGACGGGCTCGACGCCGCCGCGCTCGCGGGGGTCCGCGACCGCACGGCTACGCTGGTGGTCCTCATGGGTGTCTCGCAGCTCGCACGCATCACGGCCCAGGCGCTCGGCGCCGGGGCCGACCCTGCGCTGCCCGTCGCGATCGTGGAGAACGGGTCGACGCCGCGCCAGCGCGTCACGCGGGCCCCGCTCGGCGAGATCGTGGAGCGCGCCGCCCAGTCTGGGGTCCGACCCCCGGCGATCATCGTGGTGGGGGACGTCGCCGCCGCGGGACGGCTCGACCCGGCGACGGTCGCGTGACCGGCACCGGCGGCACCGAGGTCGACCCGCCCGTCGCGACGTCGACCCGCGGAGGGTCGATCTCGGACGCTCGGGTCGATCTCGCGTCCGGCCCCGACGCCGATCGCCCCACCCTCGGCCAGGTCATGGCCGGCTGCACCGTGCTCGTCACGGCCGACCGCCGCAAGAGCGAGCTCGCCGCCGCCCTCCAGCGCCGGGGCGCCGAGGTCCGCCACGCGCCCGCGCTGAGCATGATCCCGCACGCCGACGACGAGCAGCTCCTCGCCGGGACGCGCGACCTCGTCGAGCGGCCGCCGGACGTCGTCGTCGTCACGACCGGGATCGGCTTCCGGTCCTGGGTCGAGGCCGCCGACGCGCACGGCCTCGCCGACCGCCTGCTCGAGGTGCTGGCCGACGCGCGGATCGTCGCGCGCGGGCCCAAGGCGCGCGGCGCGATCCAGGCCGCAGGCCTCACCGCCGACTGGGTCGCCGAGTCCGAGACGTCGGCGGAGATCGCCGACGTGCTGCTCGGCGAGGGCGTCGCCGGGCTGCGCATCGCCGTGCAGCACCACGGCGCCGGTGCCGACGGGCTCGACGTCGTGTTCGCGGAGGCCGGCGCCGAGGTCGCGAGCCTCGTCGTCTACCGGTGGGGACCGCCGCCCGACCCGGAAGCGTTGCGCGCGTCCGTCGAGGCCGCGGCCGTCGGGGAGATCGACGCGGTCGTCTTCACCTCCGCGCCCGGCGCCGAGGCGTGGCTGAGCGCCGCCGAGGAGCACGGCGTCGGGCGGCTCGTCGTGTCGAGGTTCCAGGACGGTTCGATGGTCGCGGCCGCCGTCGGGCCCGTCACCGCGCGACCGCTCGAGCACCGCGGCGTCACGCCGTTGCAGCCCGAGCGCGGACGGCTCGGCGCGCTCGTGCGGACGCTCGTCGCGCACTACGAGCAGGCCGAGACCGTCGCCCTCGCGACCGTCGCCGGGACGCTGCAGATCCGCTCGCGCGTCGCCGTCCTCGACGGCGAGGTGCTGCCCCTGTCGCCCAGCAGCCTCGAGGTGCTGCGCCTCCTCGCCGCGCGCCGCGGCGAGGTCGTCACCCGCGACGACGTGCTCGACGTCCTGCCCGGCGACTCGCGCGACCCCCACGCGGCCGAGGTCGCGGTCGCGCGCCTGCGCGAGGCCACCGGTCGCCGGGACCTGGTCAGGACCGTCGTCAAGCGCGGATACCGATTGGAGCTCGCATGAGCGCGGACAGCCCCACCTCCCTCGACGCCGTCGCCGGCGCCACGGCCGGGCGGCGTGCCGCCGCGCCGGTGCTCGTCGGCTGCTCCCACGGCACGAACGACCTCGCGGGGCGTGCGGTGATCCGCGCCCTCCTGGACGACGTGCGCGCTGCCCGTCCTGACCTCGACGTCCGGGAGGCGTTCGTCGACGTGCAGCAGCCCGAGGTGGCGGACGTCGTGGCGGCGGTCGTCGCGCCGTCCGACGGCGGGGCCCCGGGCGCCGCGGTGGTGGTCCCGCTCCTGCTCTCCGCCGGGTTCCACGTGAGCGTGGACGTCGCCGCGGCCGTCGAGGACCGCGGCCCCGGCACCGGGGCGGCCGCCGCGTCGGGGCCGCTCGGCCCCGACCCGCGCCTCGTGGACCTGCTCGCCGAGCGGCTCGCGGAGGCCGGCCTGCGCGACGGCGACGCCGTCGTGATCGCCGCCGCCGGGTCGAGCCGGCCGGGCGCCGCGCGCGACGTCGCGGAGCTCGCCGCGGGGCTGCGCGAGCGCGTCCCCGGCCCGGTCTCCGTCGGCTACGGCGCCATGGCGACGCCCACGGTGCCCGACGCCGTCGCCGCCGCCCGCGCGGGCCTCGCCCCGGCCGGGCGCGTCGTCGTCGCGGCCTACCTCCTCGCGCCCGGCTTCTTCTACGACCGGGTGCTGGAGGCGGGCGCCGACGTCGTGACCGGCCCGCTCGCGCCCGACCCGCGGCTCACCGCGATCGTGCTCGACCGCTATGCGGACGCCGCGGCCGGGCTGCGCCCTACGCCCTGAGGACCGGGCGGGTGCGGGGCGCGAGGAGGGCGACGCCCGCCGCGAGCAGCACCGTGACGCCGAAGCACACGACGTACGACGCCAGGCCGAGCGTGGGGTGCAGGGCCCACAGGAGCGACCCCGTGACGGCGAGCGCGGTCGCCGCGGCGACGGCGTCGGACACCTGGAGCGCGGACGAGTTCGCGCCCTGCTCGGCGACGGGCGAGAGCTCGAGCGTGAGCACGGAGAGCGTCGGGTGCGTCATGCCCATGCCGAGCCCCGCGAGGGTCCACGCGACCATCCCGACGACGGGCGGCACCGCCGTCCACGCGAGCAGCGCGGCGCCACCGATCCCGAGCGCGACGAGCGTCCCGCCGAGTCGCACGTAGCCCGCGTGCTGGAGGCCCCACGTCGCCCGGCCGCGGAGCCACGACCCCGTCGACCAGCCGACGGCGCCGAACGTGAGCACGGCGCCCGCGAGCGACGGCGAGAGGCCGCGCTCGTGCGACAGCAGGAGCGGGAGCAGCACCTCGGCGCCGGTGAACGCGGCCGCGACGAGGCCGCGGATCGCGATGACGCTCGGCAGGCCGCGGGCCGCGCGGGTCGTGCCGCGGGGGAGCAGGCGCGGGACGGCGAGCGCGACGGCGGCGAGCGAGGCGACGAGCAGGGCCGCGAGCCCGACCCCGCGCAGCTGGCCCGCGTAGTTGAGCGCCCCGATCCCGACGGCGGCGACGACCGCCCAGGTGAGCGACGCCTGGCGCGCGGTCCGGTCGAGCGGCGACTCGGCGTCGTCGGGCCGGTCCGTGGGCGCCGAGGCGGGCTCGGGGGCCGAGCCGCGGGCGGCGCGCATGCCCGGGCGCATGAGGAACAGCGCGGGCACCGCGAGGACCGGGACGGCGAGGAACACCCAGCGCCACCCGACGTGCTCGACCACGAGCCCGGCGATGGCGGGCCCGACGATCGACGGGATCACCCAGGCCGCCGCGAACGCGGCGAAGACCTTCGGGCGCCGGTCGGTGGGGAAGACGCGCGCGACGAGCACGTACAGCGCGACGATGTACAGGCCGGTCCCGACGCCCTGGAGCACGCGGCCCGCGACGAGCACGAGCATGTCCTGCGCCAGCCCGGCGACGAGCAGCCCGGCGAGGAAGAGCCCGATGCCGGTCCACAGCGGGGTGGTCGGCCCCGCGCGGTCGCTCCAGCGGCCGGACGCCACCATGCCGACGACGCTCGATGCGAGCGACGCGGCGAACGCGAGCGTGTACAGGGTGAGGCCGTCGAGCTTGACGGCGACCGTCGGCATGGCGGTCGCGACGGCGAGCGCCTCGAACGCGCCGAGGAACACGAACGCGACCATGCCGAACAGCACCGTGCGCTGCGTCCCGGGCGAGAGCGCGCCCGCCTCGGCGGGGTCGGCCGCGGGCGCGCCGACGTCTGCCGTGCCGACGTCTCCCGTGCCGGCCTCGAACGTGCCGGCCTCGTCCGCGCCGGGCGCGGGGGAGCCGTACGCCGGTGCGTCGGCGTCGGTGCGGGGGTCCGCCGTCATACGAGAACGACCTTTCCGGTGGTGGCGCGCGCTTCGAGCTCGCGGTGGGCGCGCGCGGCCTCCGCGAGGGGGATCTGGTGCGTGACGACCCGCCACGTCCCGTCCGCCGCGAGCGCGAGCGCGCGCTCCTGCAGCGTGGACAGGTCTCCCCAGGGTCGGGCCCGGGGTCCCACGGCCCACCGTACGTCCGGCGTGCCGCCCGCGGCCCCCGATTTCTCGTCCGGGTGGTCGACGTCACCGGCCCGGTTCGGTGCCCCCGACGCCCAGCCGTAGAGGACGAGGCGACCGGTCGGTGCGACGAGGCTCGCGGCGTCGGTGCCCGCGTCGCCGCCGACGCCGTCGAGGAGCACGGTCGCGCCCTCCGGGGCGTGCTGCCCGACGGCGGCCCGCGCCTCGTCGAGCCAGGCGTCCGCCCGGTAGTCGACGGCGGCGAGTCGATCCTCCTGCGCCTCCCCGGCGAGCGACCGGACGAGCGCGACCTTCTCCGGCCCGCCGGCGAGCGCGACGACGCGCGCCCCCGCCGCGAGCGCGCTCTGGACGAGCAGCGTGCCGAGCCCGCCGGCCGCGGCCGTGACGACGACGGTGTCCGTCGCGGTCAGCTCCGCCAGGTCGAGGATGCCGACGGCGGTCCGCCCGGTGCCGATCATGGCGAGCGCGTCGGGCGCGGTGACGTGGTCGGGGATGCGGTGCAGCGCCTCGACGGGCACGACGGCGAGGCGCGCGTACCCGCCGCCGTCGCGCGTGGCGCCGAGGTGGGCCGCGACCCGTCGCCCGCGCCACGCGGCGTCGACGCCCGGCCCGACGACGTCCACCACCCCCGCGACCTCGCGCCCGGGGATCGTCGGGAGGGCGGGGAGCGGAAGGGGGCCGCCCGTGGCCTCGCCCCGGCGCAGGGTCGTGTCGAGCAGGTGGACGCCGTGCGCGCGCACGGCGACCCGCACCTGGCCGGGGCCGGGGACCGGGTCGGGGACCTGGTCCAGCACGAGGCTCTCGGGTGGTCCGAACGCGTGCAGGCGGATGGCGTCCACGGGTGCTCCTTCAGGGTCGGGGTCGTGCTGGGCGGTCGTGCTGGCCGGTCGTGCCGGGCGGTCGTGCTGGGCGGTCGTGCCGGGCGACGCGGTCGGTCTCCGGGCGAACGGCTTCGCTGGTGCGGTCGCGCGGCGTCGCGGTCACGCGGCCCGAAGGTCGCGCCCTGCTAGTCTCGAACCTCAACATTTGTTCAGGTCAAGCGCCCGTGCCGACGGACGGATTGCCGTGTCCGCCGCGTCGCGGCGAGACCCGTCCGCGTGGAGGAACCGCCGTGCCCGACGCCGCCCCGTCCCCGAGCGACGAGCTCACCGTCGGCCAGCTCGCGGCGCGCAGCGGCGTCGCCGTGTCCGCGCTGCACTTCTACGAGCGCGAGGGGCTCATCACGAGCCGCCGGACGCCCGGCAACCAGCGGCGCTTCACGCGCGAGACGCTGCGGCGGGTCGCGTTCGTGCGCGCGTCGCAGCGCGTGGGCATCCCGCTCGCCCGGATCCGCGCCGCGCTCGCGACGCTCCCCGGGGACCGCACGCCGACGGCGAAGGACTGGCACCGGCTCTCGGCCGGGTGGCACGCCGACCTCGACGCGCGCATCGAGCAGCTCACGCGCCTGCGCGACCACCTCACGGACTGCATCGGCTGCGGGTGCCTGTCGCTGCGCCGATGCGTCCTCGTCAACCCGCACGACGCGCTCGCCGACGAGGGCCCTGGCCCCCGCACGCTGCTCGTCGAGGGGATCGAGGACTAGCCAGGGGGCGCCGAGCGTCCGGCCCGCTGCCGGGCCGCGTGGCAGGACCGTGGCGCGGGGCCCGCCGACGAGGCCGTCAGTCCGGTGCGCGCAGCGACCCGAACGTCGGGCGGTGGCGCAGGGCGAACCCGAGCCGCTCGTAGACCCCGATCGCGCCGACGTTCTGCGCCGCGGCGTGGAGGAACGCGCGGTCGCCCCGCTCCTGCACGTGGAACGCGACGTCGCGCACGAGGCGTGAGGCGAGGCCGCGCCCGCGGTGGTCGGGGTCGGTCGTCACGGCGCTGATCTCGGTCCACCCGGCGGGCCGCAGGCGCTCGCCCGCCATGGCGACGAGGCGGCCGTCGCCGTCGCGGAACCCGACGTACCGGCCGAGCAGGTGGGTGCGTGCCTCGAAAGGACCTGGTCGGCTGCGCTCGACGAGCGCGAGCATCTCCGGGACGTCGTCCGCGCCGAGCACGACGGCCTCCGGGTCGGGCCGGGTGACGAGGCGCTCGGTCTCGACGAGCTGCACGCCCTCGACGCGGGCCTCGACCGTCCAGCCGTGCGGCGGCTCGACCCCGACCGGCGGCGCCGAGAAGTGCCCGCCCGGGCCGACGAGCGCGGCGATCGCGTCCCACACGCCCGGGTCGGTCCACGAGCGCACGCCCGTGATCGGCGAGACGTCGGCCGGGTAGCGTCGCGCCAGGTCGTCGCCCTCGGCGAGGTGCGCGTGCGTGCCGGTGAGCGCGCTCCACGACGGGTTGTCCAGGGCCGAGTCGTCGAGGCCGGTAGTGCCGAGCCCCGTGCTCGTCGCGGTCATGCTGCTCCTCCTCGCCCCGTCGCCCGGGTGCCGTGCCGTCGTCGCGACCGTCCGGCCGTGCGTCTCCTCCCGGGGCGAACGCGCGGGGGCGCGCGCCTCTTCCCGGTGCGCTCACCCCTGCCTGGCACAGCCGGGGATCACCAGTTCTTGGTGCCGCCCCCGCTGCTGTCACCCGGGTCGGTGCCGGTGCCCGGCTCGTCCCCGTAGAGGTCGCGGTACTCCTGCTCCAGGCGCTCCTGCTCGTCGCGCGCCTCGGAGCCCTGCTGCTCGAGCTGCTCCTGGCGCTGCTGCTCCTCGCGCTCGGCCTGGCTCTGCTGGTCCTCGCCCTCGGAGCCCTCGCCGCCCGAGGCGTCCGACTGCTCGTCGCCCTCGGACCCCTCGCCCTCGCCCTCCTGCGTGTCGCCGCCGCCCTGGTTCTCGGGCTGCGAGTCCTGCGCCTGCTGCTGCTTGCCCTGGAGGCGCTGCCGGGCGGCAGCGTCCTGCTCCTGCTGCTCAGGCGTCTGCTCGGACTCGCCGCAGTCGGGCCAGCCGCGGATCTGCTCGGCCGTCGCGTACTCCTGCTCGGCGTACTCGTACCAGTCCTGGACGTCCTGCCGGAGCTCGTCCGGGTCGGGCTCGGTGCCGTCGCCGTACGGGTCGAGCACGTCCTCGTCGTACGAGCGGCCGGCGTCGCGCGCGGCGATCGCCTCCTCGACGAGGGCGAGCTCCGCCGCCTTGCGGTCGGCGTAGGCCATGTCGCCGTCGCCCTGGATCTCGTACGTCAGCGACAGGTTGGTCTGGATCATGCACCGCTCCTCGGGAGACTCGTTCTCCGCGAGGTCGTAGGCGCGGTCGAGGGACCGGATCGCGTCGTACAGCGACCACGAGTCCTCGGTGCGCGCGAGCGCCGTCCCGTGGTTGTAGTGCGCCTTCCAGGGCTCGACGAGGTTGAGCGTCCGCTGGAGGCCGTACGCGCTCGCCGCGCCCTCGGTGTCGCCGGCGTCGTAGCGGTCCTTCGCGAGCGACGCGACCGGGGCGCGCAGGGCGAGCGTGACCCCCAGCACGAGGAGCACGAGCACGACGGGCAGCGTCCCGAGCAGCCACCACCGGCGCCGCCGCAGCCGTGCCGCGCGCAGCGCGGCCGCGCCCGTGGGCCGGGGCGCGCGGGCGCCGGGCGGGGGTGCCGGGGGAGGGGTCCAGGTCATCGACGCACCTCCGCGCGGTCGGGCGCCGTGGGGCGGACGAGCGAGCGGCTCGCCGAGCGCGACCAGAACCACGCCTCGACCCCGAGCAGCGCCACGAGCGCGAGGGCGAACGGCCAGACGACCGGCCGGTACGCCGTGACGTCACGACGGCCGTCCGCCGCGACCTGCTGCGGGTCCACGCCCGCGACGAGCGACGCCGTCTCCGACGGTTCCTGCCGGTGCACGTACGGCACGCCGAGCTGGTCGGCGAGCGCGGTGAGCGTCGCCTCGTCCAGCATGGACAGCGCCTCGACGGGCTCGCCGCCGTCGCTCGGCTTCGACCAGTCGACGAGGTACTCCGCGTCCTCGGGGTCCACGTCCGGGTCGTACTCCTTCATGCGGCCTCCCTCGGCCGTCCCGTAGCCGAGCACCGCGCCCCCGTCGACGAGCGGCGCGAGGTCGGCGAACGACCGGGGCTCGCCCTCCGCCGTCTGCTCGCCGTCGGTGAGGAAGAAGACGAGCCGCACGTTGGCCGGGTGCTGCTCCGCGGAGCCCTCCAGCGCCGACCGCAGCTCGTCGAGCGGCCGGTCCGTGAGGGACCCCTGCGAGTACCGCGTGATCTCGCGGTGGAACGTGTCGGCCCAGGACGTGATCGCGCGCGCGTCCGTCGTCAGCGGGAGCTGGCGCGACGCCTGCGAGTCGAACGAGATGATCGAGTACCGCGCCCCGGGGATCGCCTCGGTGAGGCTCGTGATGTCGTGCCGCACGCCGTCGAGGCGCTCCTGGCCGCCCTCGGGCCCGTAGTCCTCGGCCGCCATCGACCCCGTGCGGTCGACGACGAAGAACATGTCGACGTTCGCGACCGACGTGTCGCGGCCCGTCGACGCGACCGACGGCGCGATCCCGATGATCCCGAGCAGCACGACGGCGCCCGCCCGGCGCACCCAGGCCGCGCGCGGGGCGCCGGGGCGGGGGGCGCCGTCGGGCCCCGGGCGCCCGGCCGTGACCGCCTGCCACCCGGCGAGGCCGAGCAGCGGCAGCACGAGCAGCGCCAGCGCCCACAGGGGCACGAGCGGCTGGAACGTGAGTCCGGCGAGGTTCATCGGTGCGTCACTCCTTCACCCGCCACGCGACGACGAGCAGCAGCGCGACGCCGAGGACCGCGACGAGGAACCAGCCCGCGGGGCGGTCCGTGACGACCACCTCGGGGGACGCGTCGAGCTCGACGGCCTGCTGCGCGACGACGTCGTCGACCATGCCCTGCACCGCGGCCGGGTCGTCCGCGAGGAAGTACAGGCCGCCACCGGACTCGACGGTCTCGCGGTACTCGGTCTCCTCGGGCGTGCCCTCGTAGCGCTGGGAGCCGCCGAAGATGCCGTGCAGCGTGATGTCGCGCGACGCGACGAGGTCCGCCGCCTGCGGGAGCGTGTAGATCGGCTCGCCGGAGACGTAGTTGTCCGTCGCGAGGATGATCGAGCGTGAGCGCTCGGTGTCCTCCGCGTCGAACTGGAGCGCGCAGCTCGCGAGCCCGTCGCCGATGAGGCTCGCGCCCGAGAGGTTCGCCGTCGTGCCCGCCGTGAACTGCGCGTACTCGAGGATCTCGGCGTCGTCGGTGCCGCCCGTGTAGTCGAACGTCGCCGGGTCCTGGTCGAGCGCGGCGATCCCGCCCTGGAGCTCCTCCTGGACGAGCGTGTAGTCGTCCGTCAGCGGGAAGACCGTGCGCGACGACGAGTTGAAGATGGACAGCGCGATCCGCTCGCCCTCGAAGTTGTCCACGAGCTCCTGGAAGACCTTGAGCACCGCGCCGTCGTACTCGATCATCGAGCCCGACACGTCGAGGCACAGCACGATGTCCCGCGTGCCGAGGCGGTCGACGACGACGTCCGTCTCCACCGGGCGGGCGGCGACCGCTCCCGCGCCGACGACCGCCACGAGCAGCCCCGCCGCGGTGAGGCCCTGCAGCACGCGGTAGCGGCGCACCCACGCGGCGAACGCCGGGACGCGTGCGAGGTAGTCGGAGTTCGCGACCCAGAGCACGGCGTCGTCCGCGTCGCGCGACCGGCGGCGCCGCGCGAGCCACCACGCGACCGCCGCCGCCGCGAGCACCGCGACGACGAGCACGGCCCACAGCCACGGCCACAGGATCGACGGACCCTGCGGCCCGGGGACGACGGCGGTGCTCGCCGCGACGGAGCGATTCACCATCCGCGCACCACCGCCCGGGCGCGGTCGATCGAGTCCTCGCCGTCCGTCGAGCGCGCCGCCGGGTCGTTGTCGTGGTCCGCGAACGACGGCCGGTAGTAGCGCGCGATGAGCTGCGTGAGCCGCCCGGCCTCGGCGAGCTGCTGGATCTCCGAGAGCGTCATGGACGACGCGTCCTGGCCGAGCCGACCGGTCGCGAAGCCGCGCATCTCCGCCGAGAGGGCGAGGTGCAGGGTGCGCTCGTCGAGCTCGCCCGCGCGGAACCGCTCGGCGACGGCGTCGAGACGCCGCTCGTACTCCGCGCGCAGCGACGCGTACGGGTCGTGCGGCCCCGTGGGGAGCAGCGGGGCGGGCCGTGGGGCGTTCTTCTCCTCCGCGCTCGCGCGCGTCAGCCAGATCACGAGGAACACGACCGCGGCGGCCGCGAGGACCAGGACGATCCCCAGGACCGTCCACCACCCCGAGTAGCCGACGGGGTCGACGAGCTCATCGACGGGCACGCTTCTGCCTCCCCAGGAGCTCGACGAACCGCTGCAGCACGTCGTCGGACCCCTCGACGAGCACGCCCTCGACCTGCAGGGTGCGCAGCCTGTCGGCCACCTCGGCACGCCGCGCGGCCAGCGCCTCGGCGGCGGGCGCCGCGAGCGCGGCCCGGCCCCGCAGGAACGGCGGCAGGCGCAGCGTGCCGTCGACGTCGGCCACCTCCCCGACCCCGGCGCCCACCGGCGAGAGGTCCGCGACCTGCACGACCATCACCTCGTGGCGCACGCGCAGCGAGCGCAGGAGCTGCTCGTGCTCGGCGGCGGGGCGGGCCTCGTCGGTGACGACGACCACGAGCGAGCGGCGCCGGAACGCCGTCTGCGCGCGGTCGAGCGGTCGGGACAGGTCGCTCCCGGGGGCGTCCGGGCGCCACAGCCCTTCCACGGTGCGCAGCAGCACCTCGAGGTCGCGCGTGCTCGCGCGCGGCGGGAGCTGGACGAGGCGCTCGGCGTCCCCCGCGACGAGCGCGACGCGGTCGCCCCGGTCGCGTGCGAGGTACGCGACGAGCGCGCAGCAGAAGCTGGCGATCTCCGCCTTCGTCTCGCCGCTCGGGGCCGTCGCGCCCATCGTGCGACCCGTGTCCACGACGAGCACGAGGTTGAGGTTCGACTCGCGCACGAACCGACGGATGATCGGCAGCCCGGCGCGGGCGGACGACTTCCAGTCGATGTCGCCGACGTCCTCGCCCGGCGCGTACAGGTGCAGGTCGTCGAAGTCCTGCCCGTGCCCCTTGAACACCGAGCGGTGCCGGCCCTCGAGCAGGCCGGACGCCCGGCGCGCGACCGGCAGGTCGAGCCGGGCCCGGACCTGGGCGAGACGGGAGACGTCGGGCACTGGTGCTCTCTCGGGACGGTGGGGCGGGCCGGTCAGGGCGTGGGGACGGCGTCGAACACCGCGTCCACGAGCTGCTCCGGCGGCACGTTGTTGGCGAGCGCGTCGAACGTGCGCACGAGGCGGTGGCGCAGCACCGAGTACCGCACCGCCTTGATGTCGTCCGGGATCACGTACGCCCGGCCCGCGAGGATCGCGAGCGCCTGGCCCACGCGCATGAGCGCGATGCCGCCGCGCGGCGACGCGCCCACGCGCACGTGGCGGTCCAGGCCCGGCACCGGGCGCGGGCCCGAGAACCGCGTCGTGTTGATGAGGTCGACGACGTAGCGCTTGATCGAGTCGTCCACGTACACGTCGTCGACGAGGCCGCGCAGGAAGCGCACGTCGTCGAGCGAGATCGGCTGCGCCGTGAGGGGGCGCGTCATCTGCCCGGTCGCGATGCGCTGGAGGATCTCGAGCTCCTGCGGCGGCGTCGGGTACGTGAGCACCTCCTTCATGAGGAAGCGGTCCATCTGCGCCTCGGGGAGCACGTACGTGCCCTCCTCCTCGATGGGGTTCTGCGTCGCGAGCACCATGAACGGGTCCGGGAGCGCGTAGTTCTCGCCGCCGATCGACGTCTGCTTCTCCTGCATCGCCTCGAGCATCGCCGACTGCGTCTTGGCCGACGAGCGGTTGATCTCGTCGAGCAGGACGACGTTCGCGTGCACCGGGCCGAGCTGGGTCGTGAACTGGCCGGTCGCGTAGTTGAAGATCTGGGTACCGACGATGTCGTTCGGCATGAGGTCCGGCGTGCACTGGATGCGGTGGAACGAGCCGTCGACCGCCGCGGCGAGCGTCTGCGCCGCGGTCGTCTTGGCGAGGCCCGGGACCGACTCGAGCAGGATGTGCCCGCCCGCGAGCAGCGAGCTCACGAGCGCGGTGCGCAGGGCCTCCTGCCCCACGACGCGCTGGTCGAAGACCTGCCCGACGCGCTTGAGCAGGTGGCTCGCGCGGTCGAGGTCCTGCGTCGAGATGCTGCCGTGCCCTGCGGCCATCGGTCGTCCTCCGGGTGGTGCGGGTGGTGTGGTCCCGTGCGCGGCCGGAGGGCGGACGGAGCCTCGCGAGCCCCCGGCGAACCCGGCCCAGTATGCCAGCGCGGACCCCGCCGGACCGGGCGTCGTCCACAGGTTCGGGTGGGGAGAGGTCCCCAACCGTGGTGCGCCGGGAATGCCCCGGAGGGCCACGACGGTTGGCCCGGCATGAGCACCGACGCCCTCGACGCCTCCCGTGACATCGACCGCGACGTCCCCGACCGCGCGCCCCGCGCCGCGCTCGGCGAGCCCGCGCTCCTCGACCTCGTCGCCGCGCGCCACCAGGGCGTCCTCGCGACCGTGAAGAAGGACGGCCGACCCCAGCTCTCCAACGTGCTCTACGCCTGGGACCCGGAGGAGGGCGTCGCGCGCGTCTCCGTCACCGCCGACCGCGCGAAGACCCGCAACGCCGCGCGCGACCCGCGCGTCTCGCTCCACGTGAGCGCCGAGGACTTCGCGGGCTACGCCGTCGTCGAGGGCGACGCCGGCCTGAGCGCCGTCGCGCTCGACCCCCACGACGCCGCCGCCGACGAGCTCGTCGCGACCTACCGCGCGGCGACCGGGGGCGAGCACCCGGACTGGGAGGAGTTCCGGCGCGCCATGGTCGCGGACCGTCGCCAGGTGCTGCGCGTGCGCGCCACGAAGGTCTACGGGATGGCCCGCCTGCCCCGGCCCTGAGGCGTGACCGGAGGGGCTCGCGCGGTCGATACCCTGGTGGGGTGACCACCACTGCCCTGCGCCGCGCGCCCTCGGACGCCCGACCCGCGAACCCGTGGTGGCTCGTCGTCGCCGGGCCGTTCGCCGTCGTCGTGGCGGTCGTCGCCGTGCTCGCGGCCGGCGCGTTCTCGGCCGCCTTCACCGTCCCCGCCGGCTTCCCGGACCCGGGCGCGCTCGCGCGCCTCGGCACCCCCGTCGTCACGGTGCTCACCGAGCTCGCCGTCGCGCTCGCGCTCGGCTCGCTCGTCCTCGCGGCGTGCGTGCTGCCTGCCGGGACGCCCGTGCGCAAGGCGCTCGGCGTGGCGGGGGCGGCGTCGGCCACGTGGGCGGTGCTCACCGTCCTGCAGGTCGTGCTGCGGTACTCCTCCATCTCGAGCACGCCGATCACGAACCCGACGTTCGGCGACCAGCTCGGCCTCTTCGTCTCGCAGGTCAGCCTCGGCCGGAACTACCTCGCGATCGTCGTCGTCGCCGCCCTCACGTCCGCCGTCGCGCTCGCCGTGCGCAGCGCGACCGGGGCGATGTGGACCGCGGCCCTCGCGCTGGTCGCCCTCGGGATGCAGGCCAACACCGGCCACGCGGCCGGCGCCGTGAGCCACGAGCTCGCCGTCTCCTCGATGTTCCTCCACCTGGCAGGCGCCGCGCTGTGGGTCGGCGGGCTCGGGACGCTCGCCGTCGTGCGCGTGCGCGGCGGGCTGGGTCGCGCGGACTTCGCGTCGTCCGTCGCGCGGTACTCCGCGATCGCGCTGTGGTGCTACGTCGCCGTCGCCGTCTCGGGTGTCGCGAACGCGAGCATCCGGGTCGACTCCCTCGCCGGGCTGACCACCGACTACGGCATCCTCCTGCTCACCAAGCTCGCGCTCCTGCTCGTCCTCGGCGCGGTCGGCTTCGCGCACCGCGAGCTCGTCGTGCGCCGCCTCGCGGGCCCGACGGCGGCCGCTCGCCCGGCCGGGGACCGCGCCTCGGCGAGCGGCGCCGGGACGGGCGGGGCGTCGTCGTCCACGAGCGCGCGGGGCGCGGCCGCGGAGGGCACGCGCTGGCTGTTCTGGCGGCTCGTCGCGGTCGAGCTCGCGATCATGGGCGCCGTGTCCGGCGTCGCGGTCGCGCTCGGGTCCACCGCCCCGCCGGTGCCGCAGGAGGAGCCGCTCGACACCTCCGCCGCGTACCAGGTGACGGGGCACGCGCTCCCGCCCGAGCCGACGCTCGCGCGCTGGTTCACCGAGTGGCGCTGGGACCTGCTGCCCGCGTTCGCGTGCGTCGCGGCGATCGTCGTGTACCTGCGCTGGGTGCGCCGCCTCGCGCGGCGCGGCGACTCGTGGTCGGTGGGCCGCACCGTGTCCTGGTGCCTGGGGATCCTCATCCTGTTCTGGGTCACGTCCGGCGGCCCGGCGATGTACGGCCACGTGCTGTTCAGCGCGCACATGGTCCAGCACATGATCCTCGCGATGGTCGTGCCGATCTTCCTCGTGCTCGCCGCTCCCGTGACGCTCCTGGTGCGCGCGGTGCCGCCGCGCAAGGACGGGTCGCGGGGACCGCGCGAGTGGGTGCTCGCCCTCGTCACGTCGCGGGTGGGCCAGTTCTTCGCGAACCCGATCGTCGCGGCGGTGAACTTCGCCGGCTCGATGATCGTCTTCTACTACACGCCCGCGTTCGAGTACGCGCTCACGACCTACGTCGGTCACCTCGTCATGCTGGTGCACTTCACGCTCGCGGGGTACCTGTTCGCGAACGCACTCGTCGGGATCGACCCCGGTCCGCACCGCCCGCCGTACCCGCAGCGCCTGCTCCTGCTGTTCGCGACCATGGCGTTCCACGCGTTCTTCGGCGTCGCGCTCACCTCGGGCGAGGAGCTGCTGGTCCCCGAGTGGTTCGGCCTCCTCGGCCGCGAGTGGGGCCCGAGCGCCATCGTCGACCAGCAGCGCGGCGGCGCGGTCGCGTGGGGCATCGGCGAGCTGCCGACGCTCGTCCTCGCGATCGTCGTCGCCGTCATGTGGACGCGCTCCGACGAGCGCGAGGCCAAGCGCCGCGACCGCCAGGCCGACCGCGACGGCGACGCCGAGCTCCAGGAGTACAACGACATGCTCGCCCAGATGTCGAAGCGGAACGACTGACCGTCGCCCCCGTTCCGCCGAACACGGGGTTGTTGTCGTCATCGGCCCGATAACGACAGCAGGCTCGTGCTCGACGGCGTGGAGCCTCGTGCTCGACCGAGATGGTGACGCAGGGTGGTCGTCATGCGACCGGGGCGGCTCGTCCCCGGGACCGTGAGGTCACGACCCGTGAAACGCAGCAGCTCCACCCCGCCGTGGGTCACGAGGGCGTTCTGCCGCGCGCGGTCCCTCAAGAGCGCCTCGGGCGTGCTGTGGACGTCCCTGCCGTCCATCTCCGCGATCAGCCACCGCCCTCGCGGCAGCCGCCAGCCCAGATCTCCGCGGCCGAGGAACCGGCCGTCGTCGACGACGTCGACCTGGAGGTCGTCCGGCCCGAGCCCTGCGTCGACGCACTCCAGGCGCGCGAAGGTCTCGAGCGGTGACTCGGCGCGGGCGTCGGACTCGGCCCACCAGGCGTGGGTGCGCGCCACGCCGCGCCGACCGCGCGCGAGGTCATGGGCGCGCGCCAGGCCGTCGGCGTCGAGCAGGCCGAGGTGCCCCGCGCTGTCCATCGTCGCGACCGCTCGCCGCCGCCCCGTCTCGGGAACCGCCTGGGCGAGAGCCCACGCCGGGCTCGCGACGGAGCGCCCCTCGATCCGCACCACGGTCATCCCGTCGTCGAACTGGCGCAGGCGGATCCCGTCCCGGGACAGCGCGCCGCGCGCGCCGGGCAACGTCACCTGCGGGACGACGTCGGGGCCGACCCCCTGGACGCCGAGCAGGACGAGCGCGCACGGCCCGACGGCGATCGCCTCCGGCCCGTAGGCGAGGAGAGCGAGCCAGGCGGCGCGTCGTCGACGGCGGTCGTGGGCCCGAGGGTCCGACGACGGCAGCGTCCCGGGTGCCGGCTCGAGCACGCCGCGCGTCGGGCGTCGCCACCGCCCGTGGTCGACGAGCCGTGACCGGCGGTTCGCATTCACCCCGCACGCGTCGCACTGCGCGGCGGACACCAGGCCGGCCTGGCGCTCGGCGAGGTCGAGGAGCTCGGACGGGACGGTGGTCAGCGTGCGCATCCGGGTATCCGACCAGGAGGGGGGTGCGCCGTGCACCGACGAGCCCGACGTCTGTGGACGGAGGGCGCGGCGCACTGGGCTGTGGACCCGGAACCTGCCCGGGCGGCCGTTCCGTCAGTCGCCGCCGCGTCGGCCAGCAACCCGGTCGCTGACCGACGCGCTCGTCCGCGCGCCGAGTCCGCGCCCGATGCCGAGAACGATCTTGCCCCGGCACGACGACGACGTTCCTCCCGCTTTCGGCCGGATACCGCCAGTAACGTCGTGTTCGGCGGGAGGGGGCGTGATAGGACGTGTGGGTGAGCAATCTCGCTGGCACGCCCGGTATCCCTGACCCGACCACGAACCCGTTCCACGACCTCGACCGATATCTCGCGATCCCGCGCGTCGGGGGCCTCGCGCTCTCGCCCGACGGCACGCGACTCGTCACGACCGTCCAGACGCTCGACCCGCAGCGCACCGGGTACCGGGCGGCGCTGTGGGAGGTCGACCCGGCGGGCCAGGTGCCCGCGCGTCGGCTGACGCGCAGCACGAAGGGCGAGTCGAGCGCGACGTTCACCGGCGCGGGCGACGTGCTGTTCACGTCGGCCCGGCCCGACCCGGACGGCGGGTCCGACGACGACCCGACGTCGGCGCTGTGGCTGCTGCCGGCGTCGGGCGGGGAGGCGCGCGTGGTCGCCACGGCGCCCGCGGGCGTGAGCGGGCCGCTCGCGGCGACGGACGCGCCGGTCGTGTCGGTCGCGGCGTCGGTGCTGCCGAGCGCGCGCGACCTCGCGCACGACGCCGAGCTCCGGTCGGCGCGCAAGGACGCGAAGGTCGCGGCGATCCTGCACAGCGCCTACCCGGTGCGGCAGTGGGACCACGACCGCGGACCCGACGAGGTGCACCGGTTCGTCGGCGACCTCACGACGCTCGTCGACGCGCCCGCACAGCCGCTCCCGGCCCCGACCACCCCGACCGACGCGCCGGCGGGTTCGGGCAGCCCCGCACCCCTCGCTGCTGCGTCGCACGCCGCAGGCGCGCAGGACACCGCCGGGGAGCACGCCGCCGCCGAGCACGAGGCGCGGCTGCTCGACCTGCGTGACGTGAGCCGCGGCGTCGGGCACGCCGGGACGCCGGGGCGCGCGCTGCACGAGCACTCGGCGGACCTGTCCGCCGACGGCACGACGCTCGTCACGACGTGGCAGGTCCCGGGCCCCGGCCCGCAGGTGCGCAGCACGCTCGTCGCGATCGACACGGCGACGGGCGCGCGCCGCACGCTCGTCGACGAGCCGCGCGCGGAGGCGCACTCGCCCAGGATCTCGCCCGACGGCGCGTGGGTCGCGTTCGTGCGCGAGACGATCTCGACGCCGCACCAGGCGCCGGAGGAGAGCCTCGCCGTCGTGCCGTTGCACGCGCCGGACGGGCCCGCCGGGACCACGGAGGGCCACGACGACTCGGCGACGACGCGCGCCGAGAACCACGCGACGCCGCGCACGCTCGTGCCGCACTGGGACCGCTGGCCGACGTCGCTGCGCTGGCTGCCCGACGGCTCGGGCCTGCTCGTCACCGCGGACGACGACGGGCGCGGCCCGGTGTTCCTCGTCCCCTTCGACCCCGCGGGCAACGGCGCCGCCGAGCACGGCACGGCCGAGCGCGTGACGAGCGACGACGCGACGTTCACGGACGTGCAGGTCGCGCCCGACGGCAGGACGCTCTACGCGCTGCGGACGAGCTACCTGGAGCCGGCGCACCCGGTGCGCGTCGACCTCGGGGCGTTCCTCGACTCCGGCACGGCGGGCGGCCGTGCGCCGGTGCCGGCGACGCCGCTGCGCGGCCCGGTCGCGACGCCCGACCTGCCGGGCACGCTCGTCGACGTCGAGACGGCGGCGGCGGACGACGTGCGCGTGCGGGGCTGGCTCGCGCTGCCGCACGGTGCGTCCGCGGAGGATCCGGCGCCGTTGCTGCTGTGGATCCACGGCGGCCCGCTCGGCTCGTGGAACGCGTGGAGCTGGCGCTGGAACCCGTGGCTGATGGTCGCGCAGGGCTACGCGGTGCTGCTGCCGGACCCGGCGCTGTCGACCGGGTACGGGCAGGACTTCGTGCAGCGCGGCTGGGGCGCGTGGGGCAAGGCCCCGTACACGGACCTGCTCGCGATCACGGACGCCGTGGAGGCGCGCCCGGAGGTCGACGCGACCCGGACGGCCGCGATGGGCGGGTCCTTCGGCGGGTACATGGCGAACTGGGTCGCGGGGCACACGGACCGCTTCCGCGCGATCGTCACGCACGCGAGCCTGTGGGCGCTCGACCAGTTCGGCCCGACGACGGACCACGCGTACTACTGGGCGCGCGAGATGACGGACGAGATGGCGCTGGAGAACAGCCCGCACCGCTTCGTCCAGGACATCGTGACGCCGATGCTCGTCATCCACGGCGACAAGGACTACCGCGTGCCGATCGGCGAGGGCCTGCGGCTCTGGTACGAGCTGCTCGCGTCGTCCGGGCTGCCCGCGGGCCCGGACGGGGACACGGTGCACCGCTTCCTCTTCTACCCGGACGAGAACCACTGGATCCTCCAGCCCCAGCACGCGAAGGTCTGGTACCAGGTGGTCCTGGCCTTCCTCGCGGAGCACGTGCTGGGGGCCGCCCCGGGCGAGGGCGACGCCGCGCTGCCGACGACGCTCGGCTGACCGGGCCGCCGCCCGCGGGCGGCGGCCCGCAGGGCTCGTCCGTCGACCGCCGTCCGACGGTCGCCGCCGTCCGACGGTCGCCGTCAGGCGACGGTCGACGGAAGCCCTGCGGCCGCCGCGCGCCAGCGCCGCACGAGACGCCGGTCGGCGGCGCCGCGCGCGGCCGTCCACAAGCAGTGCTGGGTCGTCTCGCGGTGCTCGAGGAGCGCGTCGCGGTCGTTCTCGAGCGCCCAGAGCAGGGCGGTGCGCACCTCGGTGCGCGAGGGGGCGGAGGGCAGGGTGTCGTGCATGGTCCGTCTCGTCGTCCGTCGTTCTGCGGCGGCCGGTCGGCCGTCCACACGAGGAGACGGCAGAAGTCTCCGTCTGTGACGCGACTTCGGAGACTTTTTTCCGGAACGTGCACGATGTCTCACCCGGGGGTCAGGAGACGGCGTCGACGATCACGCCCGCGAGGTCCCGGGGACGAGAGAACATCGGCCAGTGACCGGTCGGGAGGTCGACGTACGTGACATCCCCGACCTCGCCCAGCTCGGTGTGCAGGGGCGGCCCCGGGTGCGCCATCTCGGCGAGGACGGCGGACGGGACGGACGAGCAGACGGCGGTCGCCGGCACCTCCTGGCGGCGGGGGTCGGACACGTGCACGACCCCCCGCGCGACGGGCCCCGGGGTGGGCACCGCCCGCTCGCGGAACCGCGCGAGCGCGGCCTCGTCCAGCCCGTCGAGGCTCGACCCGGCCTCGGCGAGCTCCTCCCACGTCGGGAGCGGGACCTCCGCGACGTCGGCCGGCAGGTCCGGCGACAGCGCCGCGCCGTCCACGAGCGGGCCCGTGTCGACGTAGACGACGCGCTCGATGCGCGCGGGGTCCCGGTCGAGGGCCTCCTGCACGACCGGCCCGCCGCCGCTGTGCCCGACGAGCACGACGCGGCCGTCGAGCCCGTCGACGAGGCGGGTGACCGCGGCGACATGGTCCGCGCGCGTGACGTGCGCGCGGTCCGCGGCGGTCGCGCCGGGCTCCAGGCCCGGCAGGGTCACCGGGTGGGGGACGAGGCCGGCGGCCTCGAGGTGGGGGACGACGTCGTCCCAGGCCCAGGCGCCCAGCCAGAAACCGGGGACGAGGACGACGTGGAGGGGCTGCTCGGACGTTCCGTGGGTGCTCATGCAGCCACCCTCGCAGGGTGTCGGTGACACCTGTCTGTCACCATTCTGGGGTGAACAGGACGGAGCGCCTCTACGCGCTCGCGGAAGAGCTGCGCCGCGCGGGCCGGACCGGCACGACGGGCCCGCGCCTCGCCGCAGCGCTCGAGGTGAGCGAGCGGACGATCAAGCGCGACGTCGCCGCGCTCCAGCAGGCCGGGCTGACGATCTGGGCGCAGGCGGGGCCCGGGGGCGGGTACGTGCTGGACCCGAGCGCGTCCCTCCCGCCGGTGAACTTCACGCCCGGCCAGGCCGTCGCCGTGGCCGTCGCGCTCGCGACGCTCCCGCCCGGCAGCCCGTTCGCGGCGGACGCCCTGGCCGCCCGCGGCAAGGTGTGGGACGCGCTCGGCGCGGGCGACCGCGCGCGGGCCGAGGCGCTCGCCGCGCGCGTGTGGGTCCGCCACGCCGCGCCGGACCCGGACCTGCCCGACGCCGTCCCGCCCGCGAGCCCGCCCGACGGCGCACCCCCAGGAGAGCCGCACGACGGCACGGCCGCGCCGGGCCGGGGCCACGTCGTCGGGCGGGCGCGGACGCACCTCGGGGTGCTGCGCGCGGTCGAGCAGTCGATCGCGGGCTCGCGCGTGCTGGCGATCCGGTACCGGGACGGCCGCGGCGCGACGTCGACACGTCGGGTGGAGCCCGTGCTCCTCGCCCACACGGGCGGTCGCTGGTACCTCGTCGCGTGGTGCCGCGCGCGCGAGGCGGTCCGGTGGTTCCGGCTCTCGCGCGTCGAGCGGGCGGACCTCACGGCGGAGGCGTACGACCCGCGTCCCGTCGCGGACGTGGGGGAGCCGCCCCCGGGCTCTGCCGCGGTGTACCGCCCGGAGCCCGTGTGACGCGGAGGGTCAGTCGCCGCGCAGGACGCAGAACTCGTTGCCCTCGACGTCCGCCAGGACGACGAACGTCTCGTGCTCGCCCTGCCCGACGTCGACGCGGCGCGCGCCGAGCCCTTCGAGCCGCGCGACGTCGGCGGCCTGGGTCGACGACGAGAAGTCGAGGTGCAGGCGGTTCTTCACCGTCTTGCCCTCGGGGACGCGCTGGAAGACGAGGCTCGGCGGCCCGAGGATCGTCTCGCCGTCGCGCGGGAAGAGCACGGCCTCGCCGTGCGGCCCGGTCTCGCGCCCCGTCCACCCGAGCGCGGCCTGCCAGAAGTCCGCCACGACGGCGGGGTCGGCGCAGTCGACCACGGCGCCGCTGAAGGTGAGTGTCATGGCCCCAGTGTGACGCGCGCCACCCACAGCGCGAGGGCGGGCCTCAGGCCGGAGCGGGCACCGGCTCGACGAGCCGGCCCACGAGCGCCGGGAGCCAGTCGGCGGTCTGCGCGCGCTGCACGGCGTCGTCGCCCGCGGGGCTGAGGAACGCGTCGCGCGCCGCGCACGTGTACGCGCTGATGAGCACGCGCGTCGCGGCCGCCGGGTCGATCGCGAACCGCATGCCGACCTCCGTGAGGACGCGCGTGAGGATGTCCGCGAGCTCGGTGCGGAACGACTCCTCCTGGTCGGCGAACCGCGCGGCGACCTGCGGGTCGCGCAGGGCGAGCAGCTCGAGCTCCGCGCTCATGAGGCACCAACGGCGCTCGTCGCGCGGGTCGGCCATGACGGCCGCGACGATCGCCGCGATGGTGTCCGGCGCGATGACGCCGTCCCGGACCGGGTCGTCGGGCAGGTGCTCGACGGCGGCCTCGAGGCTCCGCATGCGCGTCCGGATCTCGCGCTCCGTGAGGGCGAGGAAGAGCGACTCCTTCGACTCGAAGTTCGAGTAGAACGCGCCGCGGGTGAAGCCCGCGGCCTCGCACACCGCCTCGATCGAGGTGCCGTTGATGCCGTGCTCGGCGAAGAGGCCGTAGGCGGCGTCGAGCAGGCGCTCGCGCGTGCGCTCGCGGCGCCGCGAGAGCGGCGCGTCGCTCTCCGCGCGGTCGACTCGGGTCGGGTCGAGGTCCGTCGTCACGCCGGACATGCTCCCACTGTCGGACGGTGCCGCCCGAACCGGGCGGCCTTGCGATGCACGAGTGTATCCGATACGTTCACGCATCGGATACAGCGGCGTATCCTCGAATCCGTCTGCACTCTCCCCGGGAGGCCGCTCGTGTCCTCAGCGCTGTACTCGCTCGGCCGTTGGGCGGTCGGGGCGCGCCGGCTCGTCCTCGTGGCCTGGATCGGCGTCCTCGTGCTGGCCGGAGGCCTCGCCGGGCTCGTCGGCCAGGGCCTCGACGACGAGGTGACCATCCCCGGCACCGAGTCGCAGGCCGCGCTCGACCGTCTCGCCGCCACGTTCCCGCAGGTCAGCGGCGCGTCGGCGCAGGTCGTGGTCGTCGCGCCCGACGGCTCGACCGTCGAGGACGACGCCGTCCGCGGCCTCGTGGAGGACGCCGTCACCGCGCTCGGCGACGTCGACGGCGTCGCCGCCGTCACCTCCCCCTACGACGACACCATGCCCGCGTCGGTCAGCGACGACGACGTCGCGACCCTCATGACCGTCCAGCTCGACGAGGGCCAGAGCGAGGTCACCGACGCCACGAAGGACGCGCTCGGCGACGTCGTCGACGACCTCGCCGCGGCCCTGCCCGACGGCGCGCAGGCCGCGCTCGGCGGGCAGCTCTTCAGCACCGAGTTCCCGACGCTCACCGTCACCGAGGCGCTCGGCCTCCTCGTCGCGCTCGTCGTGCTCGTGCTCACGTTCGGCTCGTTCGTCGCCGCCGGGCTGCCGCTCCTCAACGCCGTCGTCGGGGTCGGCGTGACCATGGGCCTGCTGTTCGCCGCGACCGCCGTCGCCCAGATCAACTCCACGACCCCGATGCTCGCCGTCATGCTCGGCCTCGCCGTCGGCATCGACTACGCGCTGTTCATCGTGTCCCGGCAGCGCGACGAGCTCGCGACCGGCCTCAGCGTCGAGGAGGCCACGGCGCGGGCCGTCGCGACCGCCGGCTCGGCCGTCATCTTCGCGGGCCTCACCGTCATGATCGCGCTCGTCGGCCTCGGCGTCGCCGGCATCCCGTTCCTCACCGTCATGGGCGTCGCCGCCGCCGTCGGCGTCGGGCTCGCCGTCCTCGTCTCGATCACGCTGCTGCCCGCGATGCTGGGGTTCGCGGGCGAGCGGCTCCGCCCCAAGACGCCGCGCCGTCGCGGGCGTGGGCGACGGCGTGCGGCCGCGGGAGCGGACGGCGGAAGGTCGACCGGGGCGACCGGGGCGACCGGGGCGACCGGGGCGACCGGGGCGACCGGGGCGACCGGGTCGCGCGGGCGACGGACCGGACGAGCGGTGGGTGCGGTCTCGGATGCGACAGGGCGTCGAGCCGCACTCGTGAACCCCCGCCCGGACGACCCGGGTGACGGCGCGACAGCCCCGAGCACCGAGGGCGCCCCCGCCGCGGACCCGACCCGGGACCATTCCGACCCGACCACGACCGAGCACCGCAACCGCTTCTTCGCGGGCTGGGTGCGGGCCGTCACGCGGATCCCGCTGCTGACCATCGGCCTCGTCGTCGCGGCGATCGTGCTGCTCACGCTGCCGGCGCGAGACCTGCAGCTCGCGCTGCCCGACGCGGGGACGCTGCCTGAGGACAACCAGGCGCGCGTCACGTACGACCTCGTGTCGGAGCACTTCGGCCCGGGCTTCAACGGGCCGCTCATCGTCACGGGCACGATCGTCACGTCGACGGACCCCGTAGGGCTCATGAACGACCTCGGCGACGAGATCGCGGGCCTCCCGGGCGTGGCGGACGTGCCGCTCGCGACGCCGAACCTCACCGCGGACACGGGCATCGTGCAGGTCGTGCCGACCGGCGCGCCGGACTCGGAGGAGACGAAGGACCTCGTCACGGAGATCCGCGCGCAGCACGACCACTTCCTCGACGAGTACGGCGTCGACCTCGCGGTCACGGGCTTCACGGCGGTGGGGATCGACGTCTCGGCGAAGCTCGGGGCGGCGCTGCTGCCGTTCGCGTTCGTCGTCGTGGGCCTGTCGCTCGTGCTGCTGACCATGGTGTTCCGGTCGGTCGCGGTGCCGATCAAGGCGACGCTCGGCTACCTGTTCTCGGTCGGCGCGGCGTTCGGCGTCGTGACCCTCGTGTTCGAGCACGGGTTCCTCGCGGACGCGCTGCACGTGACGCGCCTCGGGCCCGTCATCTCGTTCATGCCGATCGTGCTCATGGGCGTGCTGTTCGGTCTCGCCATGGACTACGAGGTGTTCCTCGTGGCGCGCATCCGCGAGGACTACGTCCACTCGGGCCAGGCGCGGCGGTCGATCTTCACGGGGTTCCAGGCGTCCGCGAAGGTCGTCACCGCGGCCGCGGTCATCATGTTCGCCGTGTTCGTGGCCTTCGTGCCGGAGGGCGACATGAGCCTCAAACCCATCGCGCTCGGCCTCGCGGTCGGCGTGCTCGTCGACGCGTTCGTCGTGCGTATGACGCTCGTCCCGGCCGTGCTCGCGCTGCTGGGCGACAAGGCGTGGTGGATGCCGCGCTGGCTCGACCGGGTGCTGCCGTCGTTCGACGTCGAGGGCGAGGGCCTGTCGAAGGAGCTCGCGCTCGCGGACTGGCCGGAGCCGGGCAGCACGGACGCTGTCGTCGCGCACGACCTCGTCGTCGCGGGCGCGCGCGGCCCGCTGGCCGAGCCGGTCACGGTCCGGGTGCCCGACGGCGGGTCGCTCGTCGTGCACGGGGAGTCGCCCGCGGCGGTGTCCGGGGTCGTCCTGGCGCTCGCGGGGCGCCTGCGCCCGACGAGCGGGGCCCTCAAGGTCACGGGACTGGTGCTGCCGGAGCGTGCGCTGACCGTGCGGCGCCGGGTAGCGCTCGTGGACCTCGCGGCGGACGTCGCCGCGCTCCCGGGCGACGCCCCGGCGCCCGCGGCGCACCGCGTGCCGGCCGCGGCGAGCGTCGCCGAGGTCCTGCGCGAGCGGCCCCGGCTCCTGGCCGTCGTCGGGACCGACGCCGTCACGTCGCCCGCCGAGCGGGCCGCGCTGGCCGAGGTGCTCGCCGACGCGGCGGGTCGCGGCACGGCGGTGGTGCTGGGCGCCGTGGGGCCCGCACCGACGGATCTCGCCCCGCCCGGGACGCCCGTGCTCGACCTGCACGACCCGCACCTCCCCGACCGCACCGTCCCCGCCGCGCCCGTCGTCGGCCCGCGCACCGAGGAGGTGCCCGCATGAGCGTCTTCCCGCCCGAGCCGGTCCCGACCGGCCCGACCGCCGACCCGACGGCCCTCCCGGCACCGGCCGGCGGGGCGCGCCCCCGCCGCGTCGGGGCCCGGCGCGCGTGGACCGTGGCCGCCGCCGTCGCGCTGCCCCTCGCCGTCCTCGGGCTGCTCCTGTGGGCGCTGTGGAACCCGCAGGAACGCCTCGACACGGTCAAGGCCGCGGTCGTGAACCTCGACGAGCCCGTCGAGGTGGACGGCCAGACCGTCCCGCTCGGCCGGCAGCTCACCGCCGGGCTCGTCAGCGGCGGTGCCGCCTCGACCGACACCGGCGCGGTCGCCGTGCAGCCCGACCCGGGGACGACGAACTACGACTGGGTCATCACCGACGCGGACGACGCCGCGGCCGGGCTCGCCGACGGCACGTACGCGGCCGTCGTGACGATCCCGGAGAACTTCTCCGCGGCGGCCACGTCGTTCGGCGGCGACCCGTCGGCCGCGACGCAGGCCACGCTGTCCGTCGAGACGACGCCCGGCGGGCGGGTCGTCGACGAGGCGCTCGCGCGCATCGTCACCACGACGGCGACGTCCGTGCTCGGCACGACGCTCACCGAGAACTACGTGGACGGCGTCCTCACCGGCTTCACGACGCTCCACGACCAGCTCGGCGAGGCCGCCGACGGCGCGGACCAGCTCGTCGACGGCGCCGCCCAGGCGAGCGACGGGGCGACGCAGCTCGCGTCCGGCGCGGGCGAGGTCGCCACCGGGGCGGGCGCGCTCGCGTCCGGGGTGGGGGAGCTCGGCACGGGCGCGGACGGCCTCGCCGCCGGGGTCGGGGAGCTCGGCAGCGGCGCGGACCAGCTCGCGTCGGGCGCGCAGGGCGTCGCGAGCGGCGCCCAGGGCCTCGCCGCGGGGTCGCGGCAGGTGGCCGACGGCGTCGACCAGAGCGCCGCGGGCGCGGGGCAGCTGGCCTCCGGGGCGCAGAGCCTCGCGGGCGGCGTGGGCGAGCTGTCCACCGGGGCGTCGGACCTCGCGAGCGGGCTCGGCGCGCTCGACGCCTCGATCGCGGACGTGCGGCTGCCCGACGGCACGTCGACCGGCCGGTCGCTCCCGGAGACCGCGACCGCGCTCGCGACGGGATCGCGCGACGTGGCCGACGGCCTCGCCCAGGTCGTCGCCGGTCTCGAGCAGCAGCGGGTCGCCGCGGGATGCGTCGACGGGTCGACGGACCCCACGTGCCAGGCGCTCGACCAGCAGCTCGCCGCGCTGCGTCCGCTCGCCGCAGGCGCGACGGGCGTCGCCGCGGGGAACGCGGCCCTGGCGGGCTCGCCGTCGGGGCAGGGCGGCGACCCGACCGGCCTGTACGCGCTCGCGGCGGGCGTCGACCAGCTCGCCGCAGGAGCCGACGACCTCGCCACGGGCGCGGCGCAGGCGTCGACCGGTGCCGCCGGCGTGGCCCAGGGCGCGGCGGCGCTCTCCGCCGGGCTCGGGCAGCTCGCGTCCGGGGCGGACCAGGTCGCGGGTGGCGCCGCGCAGCTCTCCGGTGGTGCGGGCCGGCTGTCCACCGGAGCCGACGGCCTCGCCGCCGGGGTCGGGACGCTCGGCACGGGCGCGGACCAGCTCGCCGACGGCGTCGGCGCGCTCGGGACCGGCGCGGACCAGCTCGCGACCGGCACCCAGGAGCTGGCGACGGGCGCGGGCGACCTCGCGGGCGGCGTCGGGCAGCTCGCGGGCGGCACGTCGGACCTCGCCGACGGCCTGGGCGAGGCGACCGGGCAGATCCCCTCGTACACCGACGCGGAGCGCGAGAACTTCGCGACCGTCGTCGCGGACCCCGTGGCAGCGCCCGGCGTCGACGACCTCGGGACCGGCTCGACCGGCCCGCTGTTCGCGGTGCTCGCGCTGTGGCTCGGCGCGCTCGCGATCTTCGTCGCATTCCCGCCGGTCCCGGCACGGCTCCTCGGGTCGACGCGCGGCCCCGGCCGGCTCGCGCTGGCCGCGCTCGCGCTCCCCGCGGGGATCGCCGCGGCGACCGGGCTCGTGGTCGGCGGCGTCCTCGCCGCGGTCGAGGGGGCGAGCGTGGGCGGCTGGGTCGGCCTGCTCGCGACCGGGGCGCTCGCGTCGGTCGTGTTCGTCGCGCTCAACCAGGCGCTCGCGGCGCTCCTCGGGAACGTCGGGCGCGCGATCGGTCTGCTCGTCGCGGTGCTGCTCGTCGCGACCGGCATCGTCGCGACCGTCCCGGCCGCCCTCACGAGCCTGCGCGACGCGCTGCCCGTGGGCTCGGCGCTGCGGCTGCTCACGTCGATCGTCGACCCCGGTGCGGCCGGGGGAGCGGGCGACGCCGTCGCGCTGGTCCTGTGGGGTCTCGTGTCCGTCGCGGTGACGACGCTCGTCGTCGCGCGCCGTCGGTCCGTCAGGGTGGAGCAGCTGCTCCGCGCCTGACGCGTGCGGCGTGCCGCGGTGCGCGTGTGGGCGGCTGCCGCCAGACTCTCTCGGCAGGACGCGGGCGGCGGGAGCCGTCCGTCGGGCGAGGGGACGGTGCACCGATGGACCAGCAGAAGGCACGGGAGATCAAGTCGCAGCTCGCGGACTACGCGCGCGAGCTCGCCGAGCGGTCCGGCGCGGTGATCGAGGCGCGGGACGTGCCCGACGCCGCGGAGGCCGTGCGCGCCCCCACGCTCGCGATCGGGCTCGCTCCGCACGACGACGGCGGGTACGCGATCGCGGTCCGGTACCGCCTCGGCCTGCCCACCGCGCGCAGCATCGCGCGCAAGGTCGCCTCGGAGGCGGGCGACACGGTGGACGTGCGGCGCACGGGACGCATCCGTCCGCTCGCCGCCGCGCCGGCCGCCGGGCGTGCCCGGGACGACGGCCCGGGCGTGCGCCCGCCCGTCGTCACCGCGTACGCGACCGGCGAGACGGGCCGCGTCCGGCCGCTGCGGCCCGGGGTCTCCGTCGCGCACGTGGACGTCACCGCGGGGACGCTCGGGGCGTTCGTGCGCGTCGCGCCGCCGGCGGTCGACGGCGCCGACGAGGCGTCGGTCTACGCGCTGTCCAACTGGCACGTGCTCGTCGGCTCGCCGTCAGCGCGGGTGGGGGACGTCGTCGTGCAGCCCGGCCCGGCCGACGGAGGGCGCGCGCCCGACGACCGCGTGGGCACCCTCGCCGGGCTGGTCCCGCTGGAGGCCGGGGTCACGCAGACCGTGGACGCCGCGGTGGCCCTGCTCGACGACCCGGAGGTCGACCCCGAGTACCCGATCGGGCGCATCACGACGACGGCGGTCGCGCTGGGCGGTGAGGTCGTGGGCAAGTCCGGCCGGACCACGGGCGTCACCGCGGGCCGGGTCACGGCGATCGAGCTCGACGACGTCGTCGTGGGGTACGGCGACGGGCTCGGCGCGCTGCGGTTCGACGACCAGATCGAGGTCGAGTCCACGGGCGACGGGCCCTTCTCGCGCGGCGGCGACTCCGGGTCGCTCGTGTACCGCGAGGACGGCGTGGCGCTGGGGCTGCTGTTCGCGGGGTCGGAGACCGGCGGCGCGAACGGCACGGGGCTCACGTACTGCAACCCGATCGGGACGGTCCTCGATCGGCTGGGGGCGACGCTGCTCGGCCGAGCCGGCGCGACGCCGTCCGGCTGAACCGCCGCGACGTTGCTCGGGACGCTCGGCCCTGCCCCCCGGCCGTCGTCGGGCGCACAATGGGTGCGGGAGGTGGTTGCCGTGGCGACCCTCGAACGAGCCCGGGAGGCCAAGGCCGCGCTGCGCGACGAGCTCGCGGGCCTCGACGGCGTGACCGGTGTCGGCATCGCGCGCGCCGACCTGACCGGTGCGGCGGCGCGCGGCGCCGGGACGTCCGGCGTGGGCGACGACTGGCTGCTGCGCGTCAACGTGACGTCCGACGACGTCGCGGTCCCCGAGACGGTGGACGGCGTCGACGTCGAGGTGCGCGTCGTCGGCGACGTGACGGCGTCGCGCGCCTGAGCCTCCACCGCTCGACGCGTCCGGGTGCGAGGGACCGCTCCGGCGGTCAGCCCGTCGCGCGGCTGGAGAACGACCGTAGGCGCAGGCTGTTGCCCACCACGAAGACGCTCGAGAACGCCATGGCGGCACCGGCGAGCATCGGGTTGAGCAGGCCGAGGGCCGCCAGGGGGATCGCGGCGACGTTGTAGGCGAAGGCCCAGAAGAGGTTCACCTTGATCGTCCCGAGCGTCCGCCGCGCGAGGCGGATCGCGTCGGCCGCGGAGCGGAGGTCGCCGCGCACGAGCGTGATGTCGGCGGCCTCGATCGCGACGTCCGTGCCCGTCCCCATGGCGAGGCCCAGGTCTGCCTGCGCCAGGGCGGCGGCGTCGTTCACGCCGTCGCCGACCATCGCGACGACCTTGCCCTCGCCCTGGAGCCGGCTGACGACGTCGACCTTGTCGCTCGGCATGACCTCCGCGATGACCTCGTCGATGCCGACCTCGGCCGCGATCCGTCGGGCGACGGTCGCGTTGTCCCCGGTGAGGAGCACCGGGGTGAGGCCGAGGGCGCGGAGCTGGCGGATCGCCTCGGCGCTCGTGGGCTTGACCGCGTCGGCCACCACGAGGATGCCGCGAGCCTGCCCGTCCCA
This sequence comes from Cellulosimicrobium sp. 4261, assembly GCF_040546915.1. Taxonomy (NCBI): domain Bacteria; kingdom Bacillati; phylum Actinomycetota; class Actinomycetes; order Micrococcales; family Promicromonosporaceae; genus Cellulosimicrobium; species Cellulosimicrobium sp. 4261. The sequence continues at coordinate 415,652 of NZ_JBEPOQ010000001.1, read as the reverse complement.
GCCGACGACGACGGCCGTGCCGCCCTGCTCCTCGGCGCGGGCCTTGGCGTCGGCGAGCTCGCGCGGGAGGTGCTGCGCCCACTCGGCGAGGAGCGTCTCTCTGCCGACGAGCACGGCTCGCCCGTCCACGACGCCCTGCACGCCCTTGCCCTCGACGTTGGTGAACTCCGTGGGCACGGGGAGCGGGCCCACCTCCTGCGCCGCACCGCGGGTGATCGCCCGGGCGACGGGGTGCTCGGAGGCGTCCTCCAGCGCGCCCGCGAGGCGCAGGAGCTCCGCGCGGTCCGTGCCCGTCCCGGTGACGACGTCGGCGAGCGTCATGACGCCCGTCGTCACGGTGCCGGTCTTGTCGAGCACCACGGTGTCCACGGAGCGCGTGGACTCCAGGACCTCCGGTCCCTTGATGAGCACCCCCATCTGCGCGCCGCGTCCCGTCCCGACGAGCAGCGCCGTCGGGGTGGCCAGGCCGAGCGCGCACGGGCACGCGATGATGAGGACCGCGACGGCGGCCGTGAACGCCGCCGAGGCGGGGGCGCCCGCCCCGAGCCACGCGCCCAGGGCGCCGACGGCGATCGCGATGGCGATGGGGACGAAGATCGCGGACACCCGGTCGGCGAGGCGCTGGACCTGCGCCTTGCCGGACTGCGCGTCCTCGACGAGGCGCGCCATCTGCGCGAGCTGGGTGTCGCCGCCGACGCGCGTCGCGCGCACGACGAGCCGCCCGCCGGCGTTGACGGTCGCCCCGGTGACGGCGTCGCCCTCACCGACCTCGACGGGCACGGACTCGCCCGTGAGCATCGAGGCGTCGACGGCGGAGGTGCCGGCGACGACCGTGCCGTCCGTCGCGATCTTCTCCCCGGGCCGCACGACGAACTCGTCGCCCACCGTGAGCTCGGTGATCGGGATGCGGGTCTCCGCGCCGTCGCGCAGCACGGCGACGTCCTTCGCGCCGAGCTCGAGCAGGGCCCGCAGCGCGGCGCCCGCCTGCCGCTTGGACCGCTTCTCGAAGTAACGGCCCGCGAGGATGAACGTCGTGACGCCGGCGGCGACCTCGAGGTAGATGTTCGCCGCGCCGTCGGTCCGGGCGACCGACAGCGTGAACGGGTGCGTCATGCCCGGCTGCCCGGCCGTGCCGAGGAAGAGCGCGTACAGCGACCAGAGGAACGCGGCGGTCGTCCCGACGGAGATCAGGGTGTCCATGGTGGCCGCGCCGTGGCGCAGGTTGGTCCACGCGGCGCGGTGGAACGGCCACGCGGCCCACACCACGACGGGCGCGGCGAGCACGAGGCTGGCCCACTGCCAGTACGTGAACTGCAGCGCGGGGACCATCGCCATCGCGATGACCGGGACCGACAGCACGACGGCGCCGATCAGCCGGTGCCGCAGCGCGGTGAGCTCGGGGTCGTCCGCGTCCGTGTCCGGGTCCTGCTCGGAGGTGGGGGCCTCGGCGCGCGGGACCTGCGCCGTGTACCCGGTCTTCTCGACCTCCGCGATGAGCGTGGCCGCGTCGACGCCGTCCGGGACGGTGACCTTCGCCTTCTCCGTCGCGTAGTTCACGGTCGCGGTGACGCCCTCGAGCTTGTTGAGCTTCCTCTCGATCCGCATCGCGCACGAGGCGCAGGTCATCCCTCCGATCTCGAGCTCGACGAACGTCCCCGGCGACGGGGCGGCCGATGCCGTCATGAGGTGCTCCTTCCGGCCGGGCAGCGCGCTGCCCGGTGCAGGGTGGTCAGTGGTCGTCGTGCGGGGCGGGGTCGTCGCCCGCCGGGGCGTCGTCCGGGGCGTCGTCGGGGGTCGACGTGGCGCCGATGGCCTCGACGGTGAAGGCCGCGGTGCGCACCTGGCCCTCGACCTGGAAGTCGAGGTACAGGAGGTACCGGCCCGCGGTCGGTGCCTCGACGGCGAACGCCACGGTCGGGCCCGAGACCTCGCCCGGCGCTGCCTCGGCGCCCTCGGGGTGGGCGTGCAGGTAGGCGAGGTCGCCGTCGCGAAGGGCGACGAGGTGGCCGAACGCGCCGAGGTAGGGCTCGAGCGTCGTCACCGGCTCGCCGTCCCGCGTGACCTCGAGCGCCAGCCTCGAGACCGTACCGGCCTCGAGGCTCCCCTCGAGCGCGACGTCGTACCCGTCCACCGAGGCGGTGGTCGTGGGGGCGTCGGCCCGCACGGGCACGACCTCGCCCGCGACCTCGACGGTGCGGCTCAGGGTGAGCGGGTCGCCCCCGGTCGGGACGGCGTCGGCGTACACGCGGTAGGTGCCCGCGGAGTCCCACGTCCAGGGCACGGACCAGCGGCCGGCCTCGTCCATCTCGGGGTGGGCGTGGCGGTAGTGCGCCCCGTCGGAGCGCACGACGACGAGGTGCAGGCGCTGCTCGTGCGCGACGGCGAAGTCGGTCACCGGCTCGCCCGCGGGGCCGGTCAGGGTGAAGGCGAGCTCGCCGGGCGTGCCCGGCGTCTGCGGGGCCTCGATCTTGCCGAGCGTGTAGCCGCCCTGCTCTAGGGACAGTCCGCCGACCATGTCCGCTCCTCTCGTGGTCTCCTGCGCGGGGTCGTCGCTCGTGGCGGCGTGCTGCTCCGGGGCGTGCGCGGCGGACGTCCCCGAGGGTGCGCCCTCGGGGACGACGGCGCCCGCGACCGCGGCCGAGGCCACGAACACGACCCCGAGCCCGGCGACGTAGAGCCCGATCCGGGCGGGCGCCCTCATCGCACCCGCTCCGCGGTGTAGCCGGCCTCGTCGACGGCGGCGAGGACCGCGGCGTCGTCGACGGGCTGCTCGGCCGTGACGACGAGCCGACCGGTGGTCGAGCTGACGTCGATCACGGTGACGCCGGGCACCTGCTCGACCTCGTCGCGCACCGACATCTCGCAATGGCCGCAGGTCATGCCGGTCACCTGGTACTCGATCTCGACGATGCTCATCGCGCTCCTCCTCGGCCAGATACCCCGGCGGGGTATCGAACGATGGCGAATATACCCACCAGGGGTATGTGGGTCAAGGGTCGGAGGTCGCGCGACAATGGGGAGCGTGACCACCGAGCGACTTCCCCGTGTCCGCGCGTCCGAGCTCGTCGGGCGCGGCTGGCTCAACACCGGGGGTCGCGACCTGACCCTCGCCGACCTGCGCGGCAAGATCGTGCTGGTCGACTTCTGGACCTTCTGCTGCGTCAACTGCCTGCACGTCCTCGACGAGCTGCGCGAGCTCGAGGAGCGGCGCCGTGACGTGCTGGTCGTCGTCGGCGTGCACTCGCCGAAGTTCGAGCACGAGGCGGACCCGGCGGCGCTCGCGGCCGCGGTCGAGCGGTACGAGGTCCACCACCCCGTGCTCGACGACCCGGAGCTCGTCACGTGGTCCGCGTACGCGGCGCGCGCCTGGCCGACGCTCGTGGTCGTCGATCCCGAGGGCTACGTCGTCGCGCAGATGGCGGGGGAGGGGCACGCGTCCGCGATCGCCGCCCTCGTCGAGGAGCTCGTCGTGGAGCACGACGCGAAGGGCACGCTGCACCGGGGCGACGGCCCGTACGTGGCGCCCGCGCCGTCGTCGGGCACGCTGCGCTTCCCCGCGAAGGCGGTCGAGCTGCCCGGCGGCAACCTGCTCGTCGCGGACGCCGGGCACCACGCGCTCGCCGAGCTCCTGCCCGACGGCGAGACCCTCGTCCGGCGCATCGGGTCCGGCGAGCGCGGGCTCGCCGACGGCGGCCCCGACGACGCGCGGTTCGCCGAGCCCAACGGGCTGTGCCTCGTCCCGGTCGAGCTCCGACCGTGGCTCGGGTACGACGTCGTCGTCGCGGACACGGCCAACCACGTCCTGCGCGGGGTGCGCCTCGCCGACGGCCACGTGACGACGGTCGCGGGGACGGGCGAGCAGTTCATGGTCGGCGGGGTCGAGAACGTCGTGCTGCGGGAGGGGAGGGGTGCCGACGCCACGGGCCACGGTCCCGCCGAGGCGGGCGGTCAGTACGCGCCGCTCGACGTCCGCCTCTCGTCGCCCTGGGACGTGGCCTGGTCGCGGGACCTCGCGGCGTTCGTCGTCGCCATGGCCGGAAATCACACGCTGTGGGCGTTCGACGGCGAGCAGGGCTCGATGACGCACCTCGCCGGGACCATGAACGAGGGTCTGGAGGACGGGCCCGGTGCGTCGGCCTGGTTCGCGCAGCCGTCCGGGCTGGCCGTCGACCAGGACGGGGCCGTCTGGGTCGCCGACGCCGAGACGTCGGCGCTGCGTCGTGCGACCCGGAGGCAGGGTGGGGGTGTCGAGGTGCGGACCGCCGTCGGGCAGGGGCTGTTCGACTTCGGCCACCGCGACGGCCCGGCCGAGCAGGCGCTGATGCAGCACCCGCTCGGCGTCGCGACGCTGCCCGACGGGAGCGTCGTCGTCGCGGACACGTACGACGGGGCGCTGCGCCGGTTCGCCCCGGCTCCCGGTGACGCCGGGAGCGTCGGCGACGACACCTCCGGAACCCGCCTCGCCGGCGAGGTCACGACCCTGGCGACAGGCCTCGCGGAGCCGAGCGGCGTCGTCGTGCAGGTGGGCGAGGGGCCGGGCGGCGAGCCGCAGGTCCACCTGCTCGTCGTGGAGTCCGCGGCGCACCGCCTCACGCGCGTCGCGCTCCCTGCGTCGCTCGCGGGCGAGGTGCTCGACGGCGGCGCGCACCGCACGCAGCGTCCCGTGACCGACATCGGGGCCGGGCCGCTGTGGCTCGACGTGCCGTTCGTCCCGGCGCCGGGGCAGAAGCTCGACGACCGGTTCGGCCCGTCGACGGAGCTGCGCGTGAGCGCGACGCCGCCCGAGCTGCTGCTGTCCGGGGAGGGTGTCGGCGTCGAGCTCGGCCGCGACCTGGTCATCAACCCCGAGGTCGGCGAGGGCGTGCTGCACGTGACGGCCCGGGCGGCGTCGTGCGACGTCGTCCCGCTCGGCCCCGGCGGCGAGCCCGACCCGGACGTGTTCCCCGCGTGCCACCTCGCGCAGCAGGACTGGGGCGTGCCGGTCCGCGTGGTGGACCGTGGTGAGCCGGGCGACGTCCCGTCCCTCACGCTCCCGCTGCGCGGCTGACGGGGTCGTCCGGCGCGCCCTCGTCGAGCTCGTCGTCGAACCGGCGCTGCGCCGCCTCGACCTCGCGCCGGTGCGCGTCGACCCAGGCGAGCAGCGCGTCGACGGGCTCGCGGAGCGTCTTGCCGAGCGGGGTGATGCGGTACTCGACCGCGACGGGCCGGGTGCGGACCACGCGACGGTCGACGATGCCGTGGCGCTCGAGGCGCCGCAGCGTCGCCACGAGCGACTTCTGCGTCACGGCAGGGATCGCGCGCCGGAGCTCGTTGAACCGTGCGGGGCCGTCGCAGAGGGTCTCGAGGACGTGGACGGACCACGTGTCGAGCACCTGGTTCAGCAGGCGCCGGTGGTCGTCGCCGATCTCCAGGCGGTGCGACGCGGGTGGTGGGGCGGTATCGGGCACGACACCTCGTCTCGTTGAAGTGCGTTCGGGCGATCAAGTATCCATGGGATACCCGACCGAGAGGAAGGTCCCCATGGCCGTCCAGCACCTCACCCCCGAGGGCATGCTCCAGCCCGCCCCCTACCACCACGTCGCGGTCGCGACGGGGAGCCGCCAGGTGCACGTCGCCGGCCAGGTCGGCGGCGACCCCGACCGCGACGACCTCGCGCGCCAGGTCGCCGCGGCCCTCCGCAGCACCGCCCGAGGGCTCGCGGCCGCGGGTGCCACGTTCGACGACGTCGTGCGACTCACGTTCTTCGTCGTCGGGTGGGAGCCGACCGCGATGGCGGACTTCCTGGCCGGCATCGAGAGCGTCTCGGACGAGCTCGCGATGCCGCGGCCGCTCCCGCCCGCTTCTCTGATCGGTGTCCAGGCGCTCTTCGCGCCGGGGGTGCTCGTCGAGGTCGAGGCGACCGCCGTGCTCGACTGACACGCGGCGTCCCGCCCGGCCCCGCCCGGCCCCGCCGGGTCGCGCCGGCGGGGCGGGCCGGGCGTCAGCCCCAGGTGAGCAGCTCCTCGCCGTGGGCGGCCCACGCACCGACCTCGGCGAGCGAGGTCACGTCGTCGGGCGCCGCCTCGAGCGCGACGACCGGGCACACCGCCGACCGGCCGCCGGCGCGCACGGCCTTCGGGTCCCAGGTGACGAGCACCGTGCCGCGCTGGACGTGGTCGCCCTGCGCGACGTGCGTCGTGAAGCCCTCGCCGCCGAGCTGGACCGTGTTGATGCCGAGGTGGACGAGGACCGCGCGGCCGTCGTCGTGCTGGACGACGAACGCGTGCGGGTGCAGCTTGACGACCGTGCCCGTGATGGGCGCGACGGCCTCGCCGCCCTGCGCGTCGTCGGGCTCGACGGCGAGCCCGGGGCCGACGAGACCGGCGGAGAAGACGGGGTCGTCGACGTCGCTCACGTCCACGACGGTGCCCGTGACGGGGACGAGCACCGTGAGCGGCGCCGCCATCAGCGGAGGTCCTCGATGTCGGAGACGATGTTGTCGGCCTCGGGGCCGACGATGACCTGGATCGCGGCGCCCGACCGCACGACGGCGATCGCCCCGGCCGCGGTCAGCGTGGCGTCGTCGACGAGCGCCGGGTCCTCGACCTCGACGCGCAGGCGCGTGATGCACGCCTCCAGGTCGAGGACGTTCGCGTCGCCGCCGAGGCCTCGGAGGATCTGCTCTGCCTTGCTCACGGGTGCTCCTCGGGGTCGGGGTCCGGCCGGGGCCGGGTCGGGGGGACCGGCCGGCAGCCGTGCCGGTCGGGGTGCGCGGGTGCGCAGGGTAGGGCGGTGGCCCGGGTCGCGCCCGGGTCGGGTTCCTCACATGAGGTCGGCGAGGTCGGACGCGATGGTGTCGACCTGCGGGCCGACGACCACCTGCACGACGCGCCCGTTCACCATGACGCCGAACGCGCCGGCGCGGCGCAGGAGGGCGGCGTCGACGAGCGCGGGGTCCTTGACGAGCGACCGCAGCCGCGTCGTGCACGGGTCGATCTCCTCGATGTTCCCCACCCCGCCGAGGCCGGCGAGGATCGTCGCGGCGCGTTCCGCGTCGGACTGTGTCATCGGTCGTTCCCTTCGGTCGCCCGTGCCGGCACCGGCACGGGGGCGAGCTGGTCGGTCGGCGCGTCGTCGGTGACGGCGCCCCCGTCCGCGGGGGTGTCGTCCCCGGTGGTGCTGCGCGGCACGAGCGTCGGGCGCGCCTCGCGCAGCGGGACGAAGACGCTGTACCGGTCGCCGCGGTAGCTGGAGCGGGAGTACATGAGGGGGGAGTCGCCCGCGAACGTGCGTCGCACGGTGCGCATGACGGCTCGTGACGCGCGGAGCTCGAGGAGCTTCTGCTCCTGGACCGTCGCGTCGGACGCGGTGATCGTGTCCTCGCCCCACGTCGGCGCGAGGCCGCGCTCGCGCAGGGCGCCGTACAGGCTCTCGGGCACGCCGTCGTCGAGCAGGTCGGGGGCGAGGTCCACGGGGATCCACGCCTCCTCGACGCTCATGGGTGACCCGTCGGCGGTGCGCAGGCGCACGACGTGGTGCATCGGGTCGCCCGTCGCGCGACCGAGCGACTCGGCGACGGACGCGGGCGCGGGGGCCGTCCCCGCCTCCAGCACCTCGGTGCCCGGCTCCATGCCGCGCCGTCGTGCCTCCTCACCGAAGGTCGTGAGCCGCATCTCGAAGTCGGCGCGCGGCGGCGCGACGAAGGTGCCGCGGCCCTGGGCCCGCTCGAGCACGCCCTCGGTGACGAGCGCGTCGACGGCCTGGCGCACGGTCATGCGCGAGACGCCGAACTTCTCGGTGAGGCTGCGCTCCGACGGCACCGCGTCGCCGACGGAGAGCTCGCTCGCCACGAGGTCGGCGAGGTAGGCGCGCACCGTGAGGTACTTGTGCTCGCTCGCCTGCGATCGTGACCTGCTCATCGTCGTGCCGCGTCCTCGTCCTCGTGCCGTCCCTGGTCCCGGTCGTCGCCGACCGCCCTGCTCCGGTGCCGCGTTCTCCACGGCTGCATTGTCGTCGTCCGGCCGTCGTGCGACCTGCGACGACGCGCCCCGCGGGGCCCGCCGTGTGTCCCGGGTCACCCTCGGGGGTTGACACATCATGAGGTCTAGACCACTCTTCCTGCAAGTGGTCCAGACAACCTGGACCGACAGCCCGGGCACGACGACCCCAGGTCTTCTCGCCGTGCCCCGGGACCGGCAACGACGCCGCTCGACGTCGCGCCACAGCCGCCGCTCGACGCACCTCGCCTGCGCCCCAGGCCTGCCCAGGAGGAGAAGGACATGACGACCGTCGCCGAACCGACGCGGACCAAGAGGGGGGTGCCCGGCTTCGCGCAGCTCCAGCGCGTCGGGCGCTCGCTCATGCTGCCCATCGCGTCGCTCCCCGCTGCCGCGCTGCTGCTGCGTCTCGGTCAGCCGGACATGCTCGGCGCCCAGGGCGCCGCCGGGACCTTCGCGTGGATGCAGCCCGTCGCGGACGTCCTCGGCGCCGCGGGGAACGCGCTGTTCAGCAACCTGCCGATCATCTTCGCCCTCGGCGTCGCGGTCGGGTACGCCAAGAAGGCCGACGGGACGACGGGCCTCGCGGCACTCATCGGCTATCTCGTCTTCAAGGGTGTCAGCGACTCGCTGTCGCCGTACGTGCTCGGCAAGGCCGCCGAGGGCGAGACCCAGGCGCTCATCAACTACGGCGTGCTCGGGGGCATCGTCATCGGTCTGACGGCCGCGCTCCTGTACCAGAAGTACTACCGGATCAAGCTGCCCCCGTACCTCGCGTTCTTCGGCGGGCGGCGGTTCGTGCCGATCGTCACGGCGGGCGTCTCGGTGCTCATCGCCGTGGTGGGCGCGCTGATCTACCCCGCGTTCGACTGGCTCATCAACGAGCAGATCGGCGGGTTCGTCACCGGCTCGACGATCCTCGGGGCGTTCGTCTTCGGCACGCTCAACCGCCTCCTCGTGCCCATCGGCCTGCACCACCTGCTCAACTCGCTGCCGTGGTTCCAGTTCGGCGAGTACACCGCCGCCGACGGCACGGTCGCGCAGGGCGACATCTTCCGGTTCCTCGCGGGAGACCCCACCGCGGGCACCTTCCTCACCGGGTTCTTCCCCATCATGATGTTCGCGCTCCCGGCCGCCGCGCTCGCGATCGTCCACACCGCCAAGCCGGCGCAGCGCAAGGTCGTCGCGGGCATCATGGGCTCGGCCGCGCTCGTCTCGTTCGTCACGGGCGTCACCGAGCCGCTCGAGTTCGCGTTCGTGTTCGTCGCCTACCCGCTGTACGTCATCCACGCGGTCCTCACCGGCACGTCGCTCGCGCTCGTCAACGCGCTCGGCATCCGCGACGGGTTCGGGTTCTCCGCGGGTGCGATCGACTACCTGCTGAACTTCCGGATCGCCGAGATGCCGCTGCTCCTCATCCCCATCGGGCTCGGGTACGCGGTGCTCTACTACGTCCTCTTCCGCTTCGTCATCACCCGCTGGAACCTGCGGACCCCGGGCCGTGAGGACGACGACGCGGAGGGCGCCGTCCAGGCGACCGGGGCCGTCGACACCACCGACGACGCCCGGCCCGAGGCCTCGGCGACCGAGGCCACGGCCGCGCGACGCGCAACCGTCGACGACACCGCTCCGGCGGGCACCCCGAGCCGGACGGGTGCGTCCGGCGGCGGGAGCACGGCGTGACGCTCGCCGACGACGCGACGCGCGCCCCCGCGCGGGACCTCGACCCGGGGCTGGCCGGCGTGCCGGTCAGCCCCGGGCGGGGGGCGGGACCGGTGGCGCGGATGCCCGGCTCCGTCGCGGAGCCGGACCCGGCGCCGCTGCCCGCCGACGCGTCGGACGCCGACGTCGACCTCGCGGTGACGCAGGTCCTCGCGGCGGTGACGACGGTCCAGGAGGACCTCACGGCCCGCGCTGCGCGGGCCGAGGGCGCCGCGGCGGAGGTCCTGGGCGTGACCGCCGCGATGGCGGCCGACCCCGCCCTGGCGCGCGACGCCGTCGGGCGGGTGCGCGAGCTGCGGGCCACCCCGGCCCGGGCCGTGTGGGACGCGGCGGGGGTCGTCGTCGGGCGGCTCGAGGCGCTGGGCGGTCTCCTCGCCGAGCGGGCGCGCGACGTGCGGGACGTGCGCGACCGGATCGTCGCGACGCTGCTCGGCCTCCCCGTGCCCGGCGTGCCCGACCCGGGCCACCCGTTCGTCCTCGTGGCCGACGACCTCGCGCCCGCGGACACGGCGCAGCTCGACCCCGGGCGAGTCCTCGCGGTCGTCACGCGCGGCGGCGGGCCGACGTCGCACACCGCGATCCTCGCGCGCGCCCTGGGCATCCCGGCCGTCGTGGCGGTCGAGGACGCGCTCGCGCTGCGCGACGGCGAGACCGTGCTCGTCGACGGCGGCCTCGGCACGGTGGAGCGCGACCCGTCGGACCACGACGTGGCGGCGGTCGTCGCGGCCCGGGGCGCGCGCCGCGCCCGGCGGCGCCTCGACGGTCCCGGGCGGACGGCGGACGGCCGCCGCGTGGAGCTGCTCGCCAACGTCGCGGACGGCGCGGACGCGCGCGCCGCCGCGGAGGCGGGTGCGGAGGGCGTGGGGCTGTTCCGCACCGAGGTCTGCTTCCTCGGCCGGACGGTCGAGCCGACGGTCGACGAGCAGGTCGCGGCCTACCGCGAGGTGCTCGCCGCGTTCGCGGGCCGCAAGGTCGTCGTGCGCACGCTCGACGCGGGCGCCGACAAGCCGCTCCCGTTCGTCACGCCCGACGCCGAGCCGAACCCGGCGCTCGGGGTGCGCGGCCTGCGCACCGCGCGCCGCCACCCCGAGGTGCTCGACCGCCAGCTCACGGCGGTCGCGCGCGCGGCGGAGGCGGAGTCGGCGGACGTGTGGGTCATGGCGCCGATGATCGCGACGCCGGACGAGGCGGAGTCGTTCGTCGCGCTGTGCGCGGACCACGGCCTCGCGACGGCGGGCGTGATGATCGAGGTGCCGGCCGCGGCCCTCGGCGCGCGCTGGGTGCTGGCCAAGGCCGCGTTCGCGAGCATCGGCACGAACGACCTCACGCAGTACACGATGGCGGCCGACCGCGAGGTCTCCGACCTCGCGCGCCTGTCCACCGCGTGGCAGCCGACGGTCCTCGCGCTCGTCGGGGCGACGGGCTCCGGGGCGGCGCTCAACGGGCGACCGCTCGGCGTGTGCGGGGAGGCCGCGGCCGACCCGGTGCTCGCCCCGGTGCTCGTCGGGCTCGGGGTGACGTCGCTGTCCATGACGCCGCGCGCGCTCCCGGACGTCGCCGCGGTGCTGGCCGCGACGACGTCGGACCAGTGCGAGGAGCTCGCGTTCCTCGCGCTCCAGCAGCCCACGCCCGACGCCGCGCGCGCGGCCGTGCGTGCCCGGCTCCCCGTGCTCGACGAGCTGGGTCTGTGACGGGCGCCGTGCCCGGCCCCGCCACCGCGGGGCCGGGCACGGCGTCAGGCGACCTCGGTCTGCTCCAGGAAGGCGACGAGCGCGTCGATCGACGCGCTCGCCTCGTGGCCGTCGGCGTCGGTCGACAGCACGACCTCGTCCCCGGCCGACACGCCGAGCGTCATGACGCCGAGGATGCTCGCTGCCTCGACGGCGTCGCCGCCGGGCTTGGCGATGCGCACGGGCGCGGGCTGGGCGGCGGCGGTCTTGACGAAGAGCGCGGCCGGGCGGGCATGTAGGCCCTCGGTGATCGCGACGACGACGGCACGGTCCATGGTGTTCCTCCGGCAGACAAGTGGTCTGGACCAGTGCATCCTAGGCGATCCGGCCGGGAAAGGGGAGGGTCGGAAGCCCTCCGCGCGCCGCGAGGTCGTCGGCGTCGACCGCCCGCTGGTGTGGGCCACAGCGGACGGGTCTAGGGTGACCGGCATGTCAGACGCGACGACGCCGCGGGAGGTCCCACCGTCACCGGGGGAGCCGCCGCGCATCCACGTCACGCTGTCCACGGCGAGCGTCTACCCGCGCAAGGCCCAGTACGCCTTCGAGGCGGCGGCCGACCTCGGGTACGACGGCGTCGAGGTCATGGTGTGGTCCGACGAGACGACGCAGGACGCCGCGGCGCTGCGCCGGCTCTCCGCCGAGCACGACGTGCCGATCCGCAGCATCCACGCGCCCACGCTCCTCGTGAGCCAGCGCGTGTGGGGACGGTCGCCCGGCCCCAAGCTGCGGCGCAGCGTCGAGCTGGCGCAGGAGGTCGGGGCGAGCACCGTCGTCGTGCACCCGCCGTTCCGCTGGCAGTACCGGTACGCGCGCGAGTTCGAGGACCTCGTCGGCGAGCTCGACGAGACCGAGGGCGTCACGATCGCCGTCGAGAACATGTACCCGTGGCGCAGCCGCAAACGGGAGATGCAGGCGTACCTCCCCGGCTGGGACCCGTCCGAGCACGGCTACGAGCACGTGACGCTCGACCTGTCGCACGCCGCCGTCGCGCAGCAGGACGCGCTCGCGCTGCTCGACGTGTTCGACGGCCGCCTCGCGCACGTGCACCTCGCGGACGGGTCGTCGTCCATCACGGACGAGCACCTCGTCCCGGGCCGGGGCGACCAGCCGTGCGACAAGGTCCTCACCGAGCTCGTGCAGCGCGGCTGGACGGGGGACGTCGTCGTCGAGATCTCGACGCGGCGGGCCCGCACCGCGGCCGAGCGGCGCGAGGACCTCGCGGCCTCCCTGTTCTTCGCGCGCACCTACCTCACGCCGGGGCCCCACCCCGGGTACTCGCCGCCGCCCGGGCCCCCGCACCGCCACGTCGACGCGTGGGGCGAGGCGGAGGCACGCGAGATCGCGGCGGCGGAGGACGCCGCGGGCAGCGCCGGCACCGGCTGACGGGCGGGTCAGAACCGTAGCGAGCCGAGGATCCCGCGCAGCGTCTCGAGCCCCGCGTCGTCACCGGGCAGCGAGACCATCAGCATGAGGTTCTCGCCGCCGTCCGCGCCGTGGACCCGGACGTCCGCGCTGAGCGCCGAGATCCCGTCGTCCGCCCAGAACGGCCCCTGGGACAGGAGCACCTCGGCGAAGTCGGCGCCCGGGACCTCGATCCGCTGCCCGTGCCACTCCTCGCCGGAGTAGTCGAACGCGCGGCCCCCGGAGCCGCCTCGCTGCACGAACATGGTCCAGTGCACGTCGGGGGACGTGCCGTCCTGAACGGGGCCGGGGTTCGTGGCGAACGGGCCCGTCCACTCCACGCCGGGGCCGTAGTTGCCCTCGACCTCGGCGACGGTCCAGGCCGGCGGCACGGCGTAGGAGAGGGTGCCTGTCGTGGCCGTCTGCCACCCGGCGGGCGTGCCCGTGGTGAGCGCGCCGATCTCCGGGTACGTGTACGTCGGGCTGAACCACTCCGGCTCGCCCTCGGGCTCGAACCACAGGTTGCCGAGGAAGTCGCGGGCGAGAGCGTCACCCACGGTGTCGTCGGTGAAGTCCAGGCGGACCGTCCAGCCCGTGTCCCCGTACCGGACCCGGGCCTCCCAGCGGACGAGGTGCGGCTCGTCGGACGGGCTCCGCGTCACCACGACGAAGTCCGCGCCGGGGACCTCGACCGTCCAGGCTCCGGAGTCCCGGGCGGGGACGACCCACGACGCGGCCCCGGGGTCGACGTCGATGCGCACCGTGGCGCCGGAGTCGATCATGGGCGGCGGGACCGCGTCCGCGGGGATCTCCGACCCCGGAGGGGCCCAGTGCTCCGGGGCTCTCCAGAGGACCGACGCGGGCTCGCCGAACGCCTCGCCCTCGACCTCCCACCCCCCGGGTGGCAGCGTGTACGTGAGCCCGCCCTGCACGGAGTAGTCCCCGTGGTGGGTGCCGACGACGCCGTGCTCGACACCCGGGAGCTCCGGCAGCTCGCCGTCGCCCACCGGCAGGTAGCGTGCGGGCTCCTGCGGCGGCGCCGCGGGGGCGGGGGCCGCCCCCTCCGACGTCGGCGCAGTGGTCCGCGCGGGGGCCGCCGCGAGGGCGGGCGACGGCGCCGTCCCGCGCGAGAGCGCCCCGGGCAGGAGTGCCGCGACCGCGACCAGCGCCGCCACGGCGACGGCCGACCCGCTCGCGGCGACCACGCGCCGTCGTACCCGCACGCGCCGGACCGCGCGGTGCGCCAGGGCGTCCGGGTCCAGCGTGTGCGGCACCTCGACGGCGGTCTGCGCGGCGCGCACCCGTGCCACGAGGTCCTCGTCCTCCGGGGTCCTGCGTTCCGGCGTCGTGCTCATCGCTCGGTCTCCGTCCCGTGCTCGGGTGCGATCAAGGTGCGCAGGCGGGCCAGGGCCCGGGAGCCGGTCGACTTCACGGTGCCGACCGCGATCCCGAGCTCCGCGGCGGTCTCGGCCTCGGACCGGTCGAGGACGTAGCGCAGCAGGACGACCCGCCGCTGCTTGACGGGGAGGGCGAGCAGGGCCCGCACCACCCGGTCCCGGTCCTCCACCTCGGACGGGTCGCCCGTCGCCCGGACGTCGAGACCGACGAGCGTGTCGTGCTCGACGGAGACCTCCCTGCGGGTGCGACGCCACGAGTCGATGCGAGCCGTCACCACGACGCGGCGCGCGTAGGCGAACGGCTGCCCGTGGCCCACGCGCGACCACGCGCGGAACGTGCGCTCCAGCGCGAGCTGCACCAGGTCGTGCGCCCGGTGGGCGTCCCCGCACAGCAGGTACGCGTACCGGTACAGGTCGGCGGAGCTCGCCCGGGCGAACTCGGTGAAGCGCTCCTCGGCGGTCAGGCCGACGCGCACGACCTGCACCTCGTGCGCGCCGCCCCACCGCTCGGTCGCGACGTCCGTCATGGCCGACCGCCCCTCTGCTGCGGTCGGCACCCCGGCCGACGTCGGTTCCTCACGACTGCCAGACGCAGCGGAGGGCGTCACGGGTTCCACCTTTCTCCGGGAGCTCGCAGGGATCGCCCAGGATGCCACTGGCGACGCCCGGGTCGGTCCCGCGACCCGGCGGAACGCGCGGCCGGACGGCTGACGTAGGCTCGGCGGTCGTGGCTCGAGTCAACGGTCTTCTCGCGGACACGACCCCGCTGCGCATCTCCCCGCCGTTCCGCCGCCTCTGGTGGGGGCTCGGCATCTCCAACCTCGGCTCGCAGCTCACGGTCGTCGCCGTCGGCCTGCAGGTCTACGCGCTCACGGGCTCGTCGCTCGCGGTCGGAGTGCTCGGCCTCTGCGCGCTCGTGCCGCTCGTGGTGCTCGGGCTCTACGGCGGTGCGCTCGTCGACGCGTACGACCGCCGCAAGGTCGCGCTCGCGGCCTCGACGGCGCTGTGGGTGGTGACCGCGCTCATCGCCGTCCAGGCGTGGCTGCACCTGAACTCGGTCGGGGTGCTCTACGCGCTCGTCGCGGCGCAGTCCGCCGCCTTCGCGATCAACAACCCGGCGCGCTCCGCGATCATCCCGCGCCTCGTGGAGCCCCGGCTCCTGCCCGCCGCGAACGCCCTCCAGACGATCGCGTGGAACGTCGCGCTCACCGTCGGCCCGCTGGGCGGCGCGTTCCTCGTCGCCCTGTGGGGCTACCAGGTCGCGTACACGATCGACGCCGTCCTGTTCACGGCCGCGCTGTGGGCGGTGTGGCGGCTCCCCGACATCCCGCCGCTGCCCGCCGCCCCCGGCGCCCCGGCCGCGGTCGTCGCACCCGCGGGGCGCCGGCGCCGCGTCGTGGGGTGGCGGTCCGTCGTCGACGGCCTGCGGTACCTCGCGACCCAGCCCAACGTCCGCACGACGTTCCTCGTCGACCTCGCCGCGATGGTGCTCGCCTCGCCGCGCGTGCTCCTGCCCGCCGCCGGGGTCGTGTTCCTCGGGGGCGGCGAGGCGACGACGGGCGTCCTCACCGCGGCGTTCGCCGTCGGGGCCGTGCTCGCGGGCGTGTTCTCCGGCGGCCTGTCGCGCGTGCGGTGGCAGGGCCGCGTCATCGTGTGGGCGATCACGGCCTACGGGCTGTCGATCGTGCTGTTCGGCGTCGTGCTCCTCGGCGTGGGCGCGACGACCCCGACGACCGTCCTCGTGGGCGGCGTCGCCGCGGCGAGCGTCGCGCTGGCGCTCGCGGGCGCGTCCGACGCCGTGAGCGCGGTGTTCCGCCAGACGATCCTCCAGACCGCGACGCCCGACGACATGCGCGGCCGGCTCCAGGGCGTGTTCATCGTCGTCGTCGCGGGCGGGCCGCGCCTCGGCGAGCTCGTCCTCGGGGCGCAGGCGACCTGGGTGGGGGAGGCGTGGGCCGCCGTCGCGGGGGGCGTGGCGTGCGTCGTCGTGCTGTGGCTCGTCGTGCGGGCCCAGCGCCGCTTCTGGCGTTACGACGCCCTCCACCCGGAGCCCTGAGCGGCCCGTCGTCGCGTGGGCGGCGCGGCCTAGGCTCGGGGCGTGCCTCCGAAGAAGTCGACGACCGACCCGCCTGCGATCGACCCGGTCGCCCTGGACGACCTGCGGACCGGCGACGCCGACGACCTCGAGGCGGAGGCCGACCTCGAGGGGTTCGAGATCACCGACCTCCGCCTCGACCGGCTCGACCTGCACGGGGCGAGCGTGTTCTCGTCGCGGCTCGACCAGGTGCGCGCCGACGAGGCCGACCTCGGGGCGGTGACGCTCACGGAGGTCGTGCTGGGGCGCCTCGACGTCCCGGTGGTGCGCGGGACGCGCGGCCGGTGGCGCGAGGTCGAGGTGCGGGGCGCGCGCCTCGGGTCCGCCGAGCTCTACGAGTCGTCGTGGGCGGGGGTGCGGTTCGTGGGCTGCAAGCTCGGGTTCGTCAACCTCCGGGGCGCGTCGCTGCGCGACGTGATGTTCACCGACTGCACGATCGACGAGCTCGACCTCGTCGCGTCCGACGCGCTGCGCGTCGCGTTCGAGGGCACGCGCGTGCGCCGGCTCGACGTGCAGGGCGCCACGCTCGCCCACGTGGACCTGCGCGGCGCGGAGATCGACGAGCTCGGCGGCATCGAGTCGTTGCGCGGCTCGACCATCGACTCGATGCAGCTCGCCCGCCTCGCCGCGACGTTCGCCCACAGCCTCGGCATCACGGTGACGGACCGATGACGCCCCCGCAGGCCGAGGTCCTCGTCGCGGGGCCGGCGTCGTGGAACCTCCTCGTCCAGCTCGACGAGCTGCCCGCTCCCACGCCCCACACGGCGTTCGCCAGGTCCCATCGGCACACGGTCGGCGGGACGTCCGCGGGCAAGGCGCTCAACCTCGCGCGCCTCGGCCGGTCGGTGCTCCTGCGCACCGTGCTCGGGGCGGACGACGACGGCGCGCGCGTCCGGTCCGTGCTCGAGGGCGCAGGGGTGCGGGTGCTCGCGGAGCCGTCGCCCGACGGCCGCACCGAGAGCCACCTCAACCTCATGGACGACGACGGCGGCCGCGTCTCGGTCTATCTGCGCGCCCCCGCCGAGGTCCCGGCGCGGGGAGCGGGGTGGGACGCCACGGTCGCGGCGCTCGACGCGGCGCGGGCCGTCGTCGTCGACCTCGCGGTGCCCGCGCTCCCGGTGCTCGACCTCGCCCTGGCCCACGGCCGCGACGTCTGGGTCGACCTGCACGACTACGACGGCGAGTCCGCGTTCCACCGGCCCTGGGTCGACGCCGGGACGCACGTGTTCCTCAGCGGGGACCGGCTCGAGGACTGGCGCGGCTTCATGACCGCCCGGGTCGAGGCGGGTGCGCGTCTCGTGGTCTGCACGCACGAGTCGCGGGGCGCCGTCGCGCTCACCCCGGACGGTGGCTTCGTCGAGGTCCCGGCACAGCCCGTGCCGCACGTCGTCGACACGAACGGCGCCGGCGACGGCTTCTTCGCGGGCTTCCTCGACGCGCACCTGCGCGGCGCGGGCGTCGAGGAGGCGATGCGGGCGGGCGCCCGGCACGCCGCCCTCGTCGTGCAGAGCCCGGACCTCGCCCCGGCCTGACCGGCCTCGCTCCCCACCCCCGTGCTCGGCGGCCACGATCGCGTGGTCGGTGGCCGGGTGGGGTCAGGCCAGGCCGGCGTCGCGCGCGACGATCGCCGCCTGCATCCGGGTCGCGACGCCCAGCTTCGCGAGCACGCGCGAGACGTGCGTCTTGGCCGTGGCCTCGGTGATGTAGAGGTCGGTCGCGATGCCCTGGTTGGACAGGCCGCGGCCGAGCGCCGCGAGCACGTCGACCTCGCGCGGCGTGAGGTCGGCGAGCCGCGGGTCTGCCCGGTCGTCGGCGACGACGCCCCCGCCGCCCGACGCCGCGGGGTTCCCGGGACCGTCCGTGCCGCCCGGGCGCGATCCCGCGTGGAGCGGGGGGCCGGCGTCGGGCACGGGGCCGCGCGCGAACGCGGCGAGGAGCCGGCGGGTGACCTCGGGCGCGAGGACGCCGTCTCCGTCGGCGACGCGACGCACGGCGTCGAGGAGCGCGGCGGGCTCGGCCGTCTTGAGGAGGAACCCCGCGGCCCCGGCGCGCAGCGCCCCGTCCACGTACTCGTCGAGGTCGAACGTCGTGAGCACGAGCACCTCGGCGAGGTGCTCGCCGGTGATGACGCGCGTCGCCTCGATGCCGTCGACGCCCGGCATGCGCAGGTCCATGAGCACGACGTCGGGGCGCAGGGCCCGGGCGTTCGTGACGGCGGCGGTGCCGTCCGCGGCCTCGCCGACCACCTCGACGTCCGGCGCGGCGTCGAGCAGGAGGCGCAGGCCCGCCCGGATCGCGGCGTGGTCGTCGGCGAGCAGCACCCGGACCGGTCGTCGCGTCACGCGTCCTGCCTCTCGCTCGGGAGCCCGGCCACCGGGATCTCGGCGCGCACGGACCACCCGCCCCCGGGCAGCGGGCCGGCGCTGCACGTCCCGCCGAGACCGTCGGCGCGCTCGCGCATCGTGAGCAGACCGGTGCCGGCGCTCAGCGGCGCCTCGACCGTCCCGGAGCCGGGGGCGCCGTCGTCGCGCACCTCCAGCACGACCGCCGCCTCGTGCCGGGAGAGCTCGACGGCGACCGGGGCGCCGGGCGCGTGCTTGAGCGCGTTCGTCAGGGACTCCTGCGCGATGCGGTACAGCGCCTGGTCCGCCGCCGCGGGCAGGGGCGACGCCGCGACGCCGTCCGGGTCGTGGAGCGTGACGGCGGTCGTCGCGCGCGCGGCGTCGAGGAGCGTGTCGAGGCCGGCGAGGCGGCCGGGGGCGGCGACGGCGTCCGTCGCGTCGTCCCCCTCGCGTCGTCCCTCGGTGCGCAGCAGCAGGATCATGGAGCGCATCTCGTCGAGCGACGCCACGGCGCTCGCGCGCACCTGCTCGAGCGCGGCGCGGTCCTTCGTGGCGTCGGGCGGGAGGGCGAGCGCGGCGCCGGAGTGGATGGCGATGGTCGACAGGTGCGACGCGATGACGTCGTGCAGGTCGCGCGCCATCGCGGCGCGCTCGGCCCGGACGGCCTCGTGCCGGTCGAGCTGGGCGATGCGTTCGAGGTCGCTCGCGCGCTGGCGCTCCAGGTCGGCCGTGCGGGCGGCGGCCTCGGCCTCGCGCGCGGCGAGGTCGGCGCGCTCGCCCGCGACCTCGGCGAGCTCGCTCGTGGTGCGCACGTTGGTGGCCCACCACATCGGCACGAGGAGCAGGGCGCTGAGCTGGAGCCCCATGTACACGAACTCCCGCACGTCGCGCGCGGCCTCGCCCGCCCCGACGGCGCCCACCGCCACCACGGTCGCCGCGACGCCCCAGAGCCAGGCGCGCGCCCGTGGCCGCGACCAGAGGGCCGCGGCGTAGAGCAGGTCCCACAGGACGAGCATGAGCGCGAGGCTCCCGCCCCACCGCAGGTCGACGGCGGTGACGACCACCCCGCCGAGGAGAGCGAGGATCGGGTGCGCGCGCTTGGCGAGGATGAGGAGGCACCCGACGGCGAGCAGCGCCACGCGCCACCAGGCGTGCGCGGGCTCGACGACGAACGACGCGCGGACGATCCCGACGAGCCCGACCTCGAGCAGGACCCAGCCGAGGACGAACGTCGTGACGGCCGAGAACAGGTCGTTCCGGCGGTCCTCGATGCGCCACACGCCGTGCAGGGAACCGGCAGCCGCCCGCCAGCGCCCGCCCCGCCCGGGCGCGGCCGCGCGCGCGTCCTGCGTCCCGCCGTCGTGCGTGCTCACGCCTCCATCCCAGCACAGCGCGCCCGGCGACGGATCGGTCGAACGGTGTACGACGCCCCGTCCCGGCCCCGGCACGGGACGCTCGCGCGCGCCACAGGGGCCCTCTTCCGGTCGCGCGGGTCGGTCGTTCGCCGGACGACACGCCCGCGCGTCGGGCGGGACGCTCGGGGCATGGACCTCCCTCTCGACCTCGACGCCGTCGGCGGTCCGGGCCTCGGCCTGGCCGCGATGGCCGGCGTGCTCGTCGTGCTGGCGCTCATCGACTCCACGAGCTTCGGCACGCTCCTCATCCCCGTGTGGCTCCTGCTCGCGCCGGGGCGGCTGCGCGCGGGACGCGTGCTCGTGTACCTCGGCACGGTGGCGGGGTTCTATCTCGCCGTCGGGATCGTCGTGCTGCTCGGCGCGGGCGCGTTCCTCGACCGGTTCGGCGACGCGCTCGACACACGGGCCGCCGCGATCGTGCAGCTCCTCCTGGGGATCGGGCTGTTCGCGCTGAGCTTCCGGTTCGACAGCAAGCGCGCGGCGCGCAAGGCCGCGCAGTCCGACGCCGCCCCGTCCGTCGCGGGTCGGGCCGACGCCGGGGGAGCCGGCCCCTGGACCGGCGTCGCTGCCGGTGCCGAGACCGCGGGGCCGGGCGCGCCGTCGTCGCCCCCGCGCCCGGGCCGGATCTCGCGGTGGCGCGAGCGCGCGCTGGGGATCGAGGCGGACACCGCCGGGACCGGCGCGGTCCGGACACGCTCGTCGGTCCTGCCGCTCATGGGGCTGGCCCTCGGGGCCGTCGCGATCGAGGTGGGGACGATGCTGCCCTACCTCGCCGCGATCGGGATCGTCACGACGTCGGACGTCGGCTGGCCCGGGAGCGGTGCGATCCTCGCCGCGTACTGCGTCGTCATGGTCGCGCCCGCGCTCCTGCTGCTGCTCGGCCGGCTCGTCGCGGCGCGCGCGGTCGACCCGGTGCTGCGTCGGCTCGACCGCTGGCTCACGAAGAACGCGACGGACATGACGGGCTGGGTGCTCGGGGCGCTGGGCGTGCTGCTCGCGCTCAACGCGTTCGGTCGCCTCGGCTGGGCCTGACCGTCCGCTCCCAGGTCTGCCGTCCTGCTCGCCGACCATGCGGCCGTGGCCCGCCCGGAGGTCCGGACGGGCCACGGCCGCATGCTCGGCAGGGTGGGTCAGTGCGACGTGCCGTTGGTCGGCGCGTCGCCCGAGCCCGCGAGCTGCGTGCCCGCGAGGTTGGCGATGAGCTGGTTGATGTCCACGCCCGTGAGCTGCTTGATGACGCCCTGGCCCTCGCCCAGGACCGACGCGACGTTCTTCGTCAGCGCGGACGCGCCGTCGGTCGAGACGACGGTCATGCCCTGGATGTTGCCGATCGGCTCGGCCGCGGCCCGCACGATCTCGGGCAGGCGCTCGATGAGCTCCTGGACGAGCGCCGCCTCGCCGTACTTCTGCAGCGCGTCGGCCTTGGCGTCGGTCGCCGCCGCCTCGGCGCGACCCTCGGCCTCGATCGCGGCGGCGCGGGCCTCACCCTCGGCCCGGATACCGGCCGCGAGGGCGACCTGGCGGTCACGCTCGGCCTCACCGGCACGACGCACGGCCTGCGCGGACGCCTCGGCGTCCTGGATGGCCGCGGTCTTGTTCGCCTCGGCGATGACGGTGCGCTTGTACGCGTCGGCCTCGGTCGCGGCGTTCGCCGCGTCACGACGCGCGTTGGCCTCCTGGACCTCCGCGTACGCCTTGGCCTCGGCGGGCTTGCGGACCTCGATGTCGAGGCGCTCCTGCGTCACGCGCGCCTGCTCGGCGAGGGCCTCGCGCTCCTGCTGCGCGACGAGGCGGTCCTGCTCGGCACGCGCGAGCTGGCCGGAGGCCTCGGCCTCGGCGTTCGCGCGGTCGGTGTCGGCCTTGATCGCGGCGCGCTTGAGGTCGAGGGCCTTCTGGCGCTCGGCGATCTGCTCGGCCGCCTCGATGACGGCGAACTCCGACGCGCGCTGGGCCTCGGCCTCGGAGACCTCGGCGACCTGGCGGGCGCGGGCCGACTCGGCGCGGCCCAGGTTCGCGAGGTAGTCCGAGCCCGGCGTCGAGATGTCGGAGATGTTGAGCAGGTCGACCTGGAGGCCCTGCTCCGAGAGGTCGGCCTTCGTGGACTCGACGACGCGGTCGGACAGGCCCTTGCGGTCGGAGATGATCTGCTCGATCGTCATGTCGCCGACGATGGAGCGCAGCGAGCCCTCGAGGGACTCCTTGATGATCTCGGTGAGCGTGCCCTGCTGGGAGAGGAAGCGCTGGGCCGCGCGGCGCACGCCCTCCTCGTCGCCCCGCACCTTGAAGTTGATCGACGCCTTGATGGCGATCTTGATGCGGTTCTTGTCCACGCCCTCGACCGTGATGCCGATCTGGCGCTGCTCGAGCGAGATGGAGAAGCCCTGCTGGAGGATCGGCCAGACGAACGTGCGGCCGCCGACGACGACCTTCTGCCCGCTGCCCCCGGCCTCCTTGCGGCCCGCGCCGCGGCCGACGATGACCAGGGCCTCGTTCGGCGGGACGCGGCGGATGCGCTTGCTGATGAAGATGACCACCGCGAAGAACGCGATGACCAGGGCGACGATCGCCAGGGTCGTGATGAGGTTCGTGTCGTCGAACATGGTCCGCGCCGGGGCGCGTCTCCTTCCGTGGGTGCGGGCAGGTCAGGACGTGCGGCAGTCGTGCGGGTGCGCGGCACCCGCGGGACGACGCGCGGGGCGTCGTGGTCGGTCCGTCGGACCTCAGTCGTTGGGGTAGTGCCGCTGGACGCGCACGCGGCTCCCGGACTGCTCGAGCACGACGACGCGCGCGCCCTCCGGGATCGGTTCGTCGGACCACGCGAGGCGGCGCTCGAGCTCGTGCGCGGCGTCGAGCGAGACCTCGCCGCGGCCGGCGTCGATCGCGGTGGTCGCGGTGCCCTGGACGCCCACGAGGGACACGGGCACGCCGTCCTCCGACGCACGCAGGTTCTTGACCAGGAGCTGGACGAGCACCATGACGACGAGCGCCACGACGAGGGACCCGACGTACGCGAGCCACGTCGGCAGGTCGTTCGACGCCACGATCACGCCGACGGCGCCGAACACCACGCCACCGACGCCGAGCGTCGTCCCGGACACCGCGCCGTCACCCAGGTCGACGATCTCGCCGACGAGCAGCGAGAGGAGCAGGAGGGCGAGTCCGGCGATGCCGATGACGATGAACGCGATCATGCGAGGTCCCCTCGGACGGGTGGCCACGGCGCGGGAGTGGCGTGTGGAGTTGTCGTGAACGTACGCACACCTTACCGTGACCCGACCATGCCGTGGGGCGATCCGGGGGTATGTCACATGGGGAGGACTCCCCGCACGGGAGTCTCAGACGCCCAGCTCGTCCAGCATCCGCAGCAGGTTGGCGCGGGCCGTGCCGGCGTACCCCTCGACCCAGTCGCCCTCGTAGCCCCGCGGCACCACCTCGACCGCGAGGAGGCACGACAGGTAGGTGCGGTACAGGCGGAGGCGCGTCCACGCCGCGGGGTCGCCGCTGCCGGGCGTGCCGTCGCCCAGCCCCAGGTCGCCGCCCTCGGCGGCGTAGCCCGCGAGGAGGTCCGCGTCGACGGGCCCGGCACCGAGCTGGTCGGCCCCTGCGAGCTCGAACAGCGGGTCGCCCCAGAGCGACCGCTCGGCGTCGAGCACGCCGACGATCCGCGGGGCGTCCGGCGCGAGCAGCACGTTGCCCGGCCACAGGTCCGCGTGCACGAGCCGGGGGACCTCGACGCGGGCGAGGACGTCGCGGTGCCGCGCGACGGCGTCGCGCACCCGGTCCGCCGGGAGGTCGACGCCCCAGGCGAGCGCGTCGTCGAGCACGGCGTCGACCATGCGCGCGACCGCGTCGGGCCAGCTCGCCGCCGCGAGGTCCGACGCGGGGGCCGGGTAGCCGAACCGGTCGCCCGCGATCCGGTGCAGCCGGGCCATGAACGACCCGAGCCCGCGGCGGACGGCGGCGGACTCCGCCGCGTCGGCCTCGCGCGCGCTCCACAGGGTCCCGTCGAGGAACGTCACGACGAGCGCGTCGCCGTCCACGTGCTCGCGCGTCAGGTCGGCGTGCAGCACCTGCGGGACGGGCAGGCCCGCGGCGTGGGCGGCCCGGTAGGCCGCCGCCTCGGTGCCGGGGATGCCGTGCTCGTAGCGCAGGAGGCGCGACGTGTCGGCGCCCGTGACCTTGACGACGACGCGGCCCGGGACGTCGTCGGGCACCGCGCCCGGCCGCGGGGCGAGGTCGACCGCGAAGACGCTCGCGAACATCCCGCCGCTCAGCGGCTCGGACCGCAGCGCCTCGCCGAGGGGCGCCACGAGCGCCGCGAGCTGGTCGTCCGTGACCGTCGTCCTGGTGAGCACGCGGCGATGCTACCGGCCGGGTCCGCGACGCGGACGCGCGCCCGCGCCGGCGACCGGCACCGGGGTCAGGACGCGGTGAGCAGGCCCTGGTCCGTCACCGCGTCGAGGCTCAGGGTCCGGTACCCGTGCGTCTCGAAGAGCACGGTCACGCGGTCGTCCCCCTCGTAGCCCATGACGGTCCCCTCGCCGAACTCCGGGTGTCGCACCGTCGTGCCCGTCGACCACGGCGCGGACGCGTCGTCGGCGGCCCTCTCCTCCGCGGTCCCGGCCCAGCAGGTGTCGCAGCGCCCGCACGGCTCGGGCAGCTCCTCGCCGAGGTAGGCGAGCAGGAACTGGCGCCGGCACTGCGGGGTCTCGGCGTACGCGCGCATCATCTGCAGGCGCGAGTCGTCGACCCGGCGCCGGGCCTCCGCGAGCTCGTGCGCGACGTCGGCCACCGCGGCCGGGCGGGCGTCCTCGCCGGCGAGCGCCCGCGCGTCCTCCACGAGCGCGCGCAGCCGCGCCAGGCGCCGGGGCAGCCGTGCCCGCCCGCCGGGCGCCGAGGACGCCTGGTCGTCCGGACCGCCCCGGCCCAGGGCGCGCGCGACCTCGCGGAGGTCGTCGCGGTCGGGCACGCCGACCGCGAAGTAGCGCTGGAGGCCCAGGTCCTCGGGCCGGTAGAACAGCACCGCGACGGCGGGCTCGCCGTCGCGGCCCGCGCGGCCGACCTCCTGGTAGTAGGAGTCCGGAGAGCCCGGGACGTCGGCGTGCACGACGAACCGCACGTCCGGCTTGTCGATGCCCATGCCGAACGCGGAGGTCGCGACGACGACGTCCACCTCGTCCTCCGTGAACCGACGCTGGGCCTCGTCGCGCTCGGCCCGCCGCAGCCCGCCGTGGTAGGCCGCGGTGCGCAGCCCCGCCTCCGCGAGCGCGTCGGCGACCTCGGTCGTGCGGCGCCGCGTGCCGACGTAGACGATCCCCACGCCGTGCTCGGCCTCCGCGCGGACGCGCTCGACGACCGCGCGGTCCTTGTCCGTCGCCTCGACGGTGCGCACGACCTCCAGCGCGATGCCGGGGCGGGCGAACCCGCGGACGATCACCGCGGCGTCGCGCAGGTGCAGGCGCTCGGCGACGTCCTCGCGCACGGGCGGGGACGCCGTCGCGGTGAGCGCGAGCACGCGCGGCCGCGGGTCGAGCGTGTCGAGACGCTCGCCGACGCGCAGGTACTCGGGCCGGAAGTCGTGCCCCCAGGTCGAGACGCAGTGCGCCTCGTCGACTGCGACGAGGCTCGGCCGGGCCGCACGGACGGCGTCGAGCACCTCGTCGTTGGCGAGCTGCTCGGGCGAGAGGAAGAGGAACTCGAGCTCGCCCGCCGCGGCGGCCTCGAGCGCGGCGCGGCGCTCGGCCGCGGGCACGGCCGAGCTCACGGCGGCGGCGCGCGCGTCGTCGTCGCCCAGCTCGAGCAGGGAGCGCACCTGGTCCTGCTGGAGCGCGATGAGCGGCGAGACGACGAGCGTCGGTCCGGGCAGCTCGAGGCCGGGGAGCTGGTAGACCGCGGACTTGCCGGCCCCCGTGGGCAGCACGAGCAGGACGTCGCGGCCGTCGAGGAGCGCGGTGATCGCCTCGCGCTGCCCGGGGCGCAGGTCGCGGTAGCCGAAGACCTCCCGGGCGGTGTCGCGGACGTCGGCGAGGGTGGGCTCGTCGGTCACGGGCGGGGCACGTTGCGCAGGTTGGCGCGGGCCATCGAGACGACCTCGCCCATGCCGCCGCCGAGGACCTCCTTGCTCATCGCGACCGCGAACCCGCGGACCTGGCCCGCGGTGATGTTCGGCGGGATCGAGAGCGCGCGGGGGTCGGTGACGACGTCGACGAGCGCCGGTCCCGGCCGGTTCAGCGCCTCCTGGAGCGCGCGGCGCAGGTCCTTCGGCTTCTCGACGCGCACCGCCGGGATGCCGATCGCGTTCGCGACCGCGGCGTAGTCCACGTGCGGCGACTCGGTGCCGAACATCGGCAGCCCGTCGACGAGCATCTCGAGGCGCACCATGCCGAGGCTCGCGTTGTCGAACAGGACGACCTTGACCGGCAGGTCGTAGTGCTTGAGCGTCACGAGCTCACCGAGCAGCATCGAGAGGCCGCCGTCACCGGCCATGGCGACGACCTGGCGTTCGCGGCCCCCTGCCCGCCCGGCGGCCGCGGCGCCGATGGCGTGGGGGAGCGCGTTGGCCATCGAGCCGTGGATGAACGACCCGATGACGCGGCGCTTCCCGTTGGGCGTGATGTACCGCGCGGCCCACACGTTGCACATGCCCGTGTCGACGGTGAACACCGCGTCGTCGGCGGCGACCTGGTCGAGCGTGTCCGCGACGAACTCGGGGTGGATCGGCGTCGTGCGCTCGACCTTCTTCGTGTACGCCCCGACGACGCCGGTCATCGCCTTCTCGTGCTTGGCGACCATCGAGTCGAGGAACTTGCGCGACCGCGCCTTCTTCACGAGCGGCAGGAGCGCGCGCACCGTCTCGCCGACGTCGCCCACGACGGCGAGGTCGAGGCGCGTGCGCCGCCCGAGGTGGGTCGGGTCGACGTCGACCTGGGCCGTGCGGACCGACTCCGGGAGGAACTGGTCGTACGGGAAGTCGGTGCCGAGCAGCACGAGGAGGTCGCAGTCGTGCATGGCGTCGAACGCGGCGCCGTAGCCGAGGAGTCCGGACATGCCGACGTCGAACGGGTTGTCGTACTGGATGAACTCCTTGCCGCGCAGGGAGTGGCCCACGGGCGCGGCGATCTTGTCTGCGAGCGCGATCACGTCGTCGTGCGCGCCGCGCACGCCCGCGCCGGCGAAGATCGTGACCTTCTTCGCGGCGTCGATCGCGTCGGCGAGCTGCTGGACGGCGGTCGCGTCGGGGACGACGCGCGGGGGAGCGGGCCGGCACGCGACGTCGGGCACGGCGGCGGGGGCGTCGAGGTCGGCGACGTCGCCGGGGAGCGTGAGGACGGAGACGCCGCGCGCGCCGTAGGCGTGGTGGATCGCGGAGTTGATGACGCGCGGCGCCTGCTCGGCGCTGGAGATCATCTCGGAGTAGACGGAGCACTCCGTGAACAGGCGGTCGGGGTGGGTCTCCTGGAAGAACCCGGTGCCGATCTGCTTGCTCGGGATGTGGCTCGCGATGGCGAGCACGGGCACGCGCGACCGGTTGGCGTCGTACAGGCCGTTGATGAGGTGGAGGTTCCCCGGCCCGCACGACCCGGCGCACACCGCGAGGCTGCCCGTGACCTCGGCCTCCGCGGCCGCGGCGAACGCGGCGGCCTCCTCGTGGCGCACGTGGATCCACTCGATCCCCTTGCCCGCGTTCTCGCCCGCGTTGGACCGGTGCACGGCGTCGACCACGGGGTTGAGGCTGTCGCCGACGATGCCGTAGATCCGGCGCACCCCCGCCTCGATGAGCTGCGCGACGAGCAGGTCGGCGACCGTGCGGTTGCGCTTGTCCTGCGGGGAGCGACCGATTCCGAACGGCATGACGTACCTCCACGGTGGGCTGGGGTCGTCCTCCATCGTGCGACGGGTCGCCCGGGGGCGCAGCGTGAGCGGGCGTCTCGTGCGTCACGCTGCGGTCGGGCGACCCTGGTGCTCCCCTCGGCGGCCGAGGCCGGGCCTCAGACGGCAGGCTCGGCGTGCGCCGCGAACGGCGTCCGCCGACGCGCGACGGCCGCCGCCGCGTCGGCCTGCGCGAGCTCGCCGTGGACCCCGGCGCCGGCCATGACCCCGGCTGCGGCCGACGCCCCGACCTGCGCCATGAGGTCGCTCGAGTTGCCCGCGGCCCACACGCCCGGCACGGCGGTCGCGCCGCGCGGGTCGGCGGGCACGAACCGGCCCGCCGGGTGCTCCTCGAGCGACCCGCCGAGCTGCTCGAACAGCTCGCCGCGCGCGACGAACCGTGGCCCGACGACGACCGCGTCCACCGGGAACGACGTCCCGTCCGCGAGCACGACCGACCGGACGGCCCGGCCGTCGACGTCGAGCCGCTCGACCTCGCCCTCGACCACGCGCACGCCGAGCGCCGAGAGCTGCTCCCACGTGGCGTCGTCGGGCTCGGGGGCGGTGTGCTGGAACAGCGTGACGTGCGGGGTGAGCTGACGGAACAGCAGCACCTGGTGCGCGGCGGCCGGCCCGGTGGCGAGGACCCCGATCCGCTGTCCCCGCACCTCCCACCCGTGGCAGAACGGGCAGTGCAGCACGGTCGAGCCCCAGCCCTCGCGCACGCCCGGCAGGTCGGGCAGCTCGTCGACGAGGCCGGTCGCGAGCAGCACGCGGCGCGCCCGGACCGTCCGGCCGTCGTCCAGGGTGAGCGTGAAGCCGGTCTCGACGTCGCCGTCGGCGCGGGCGACGCGCGCGTCGCGGACCTCGGCGCCGTAGCCCTCGGCCTCGGCGCGGCCCGTGGCCAGCAGCTCGCGCGGCGGCACGCCCTCGCGCCCGAGCAGGTTGTGCGCGCCCTCCGCGGGCGCGTTGCGGGGCTCGCCGGCGTCGAGCACGACGACGGACCGCAGCGACCGCGCGAGCGTCACCGCGGCGCTCAGCCCGGCGGGACCGCCGCCGACGATCGCGACGTCGTAGGGCACCTTCTTCTCGGTGATGGTCGTGGTGTCCATGGTTCTCCTCTGCAGGGTGACGGGACTCGCTGAGAGCGGGAGACGGTCGCGGGGACCGGCCCGGACGGCGACTCTTCGACGCACTCAGCGGGGGCGGCGGGCGGCCCAGACGACGCGCCCGCCCCGGGCGCGGACGGTGTGGTCGGTCGTGCCGGGAGCGGTCGCCGCGAGCACGGCGTCGAGCGCGGCGAGGTCGGCGGGCTCAAGCCGGTCCGCCAGGTGCTCGCGCTGGCGCAGCGCGGTGGCGTGCGCCCAGCGGGACGTGTCCGGCCCCGGCGGCACGACGGCGGTCGGCTCGCGCCGGTCCACCACCTCCAGCCCGGCGGCGGTCAGGTACGGGGTCCAGTCGGGGTAGCGGTTCCAGCCGGCGTGCGCCATGGCGCGCTCGAGGCGCGCGGCGAGGTCGGCGTGGGCTGCGCCGTCGGGCAGGACGGGCGACGTCGCGGTCATCTCCACGACGACGAGCAGGCCGCCCGGGGCGAGCGCGTCGTGGACGTCGTGCAGGACGCGCGCCGGGTCGGCGACGTGGTGCAGCGAGGCAGACGCCCACACGACGTCCGCGACGCCGACCGGCGGCCACCCGGCGTCGAGGTCGGCCTCGACGGTGCGCACGCGCTCCGCGAGGCCGGTCCCCGCGAGCCGGGCCCGGAGGCGGTCGAGCATCGCGGCGTCCGCGTCGACCGCCACGACCTCGGCGTCCGGGAACGCCCGCGCGAGCGCGCGGGTCCCGGTGCCGGTCCCGGCACCGAGGTCGAGGACGGTGCGCGTCGGGTCCGGGGCGTGCTCGACGGCGACCGCGACGGCCTCGTCGAGGAGGTCCCCGAAGACGAGCGCGTCGAGCTCGAGCAGCTCGGCCATCCCGGCGCCGTCGTGCGGGCCGTGGCTGTGCTCGTGCCCGGGTGCGGCGCCGTGGGGGTGGCTGTGCCCGGGTGCGTGGCCGTGCCCGGGTGCGTGGCCGTGCCCGGGTGCGTGAGCGGCACGGTGCGTCGAGCCGGGACCCGCGACGGCGGGGTCGTCGGGACCGGGCGCAGGTCGGGGACGGGCGGGGAGGTCCATGGCTCCACCGTAGGACGATCATGCGTGCTGAGCATAGGATCTTGCTCATGACGCAAGAACCGGATCTCGACGCCGTCGTGCGGCAGCGCATCCGCGGGCTGCGGCTCGCGCGCGGCTGGACGCTCGACGCGCTCGCCGCGCGCTGCTTCCTCAGCCCGTCCACGCTCAGCCGCATCGAGACCGGGCACCGGCGCATCGCGCTCGACCAGCTCGTGCCGATCGCCCGTGCGCTGGGCACGACGCTCGACCAGCTCGTCGAGCCCGTCGACGACGAGGACGTCGTGATCCGGCCCGAGCCGCAGCGCCGCCCGGGGGAGACCACGTGGCTGCTGTCGCGCGAGCGGACCGGGACCATGGTCGCGAAGATGCGCCTGACGCCCGAGCGCGCCGTCGGGCCGGAGCACCAGCGCGTCCACCCGGGGCACGAGTGGTTCACCGTCCTGTCCGGGACGGCCGTCGTCTACCTCGCGGACCGACGGATCCTCGTCCACGAGGGACAGGCGGCGGAGTTCTCGACGATGGTGCCGCACTCGTTCGGCGCGCACGACGGCCCGGTCGAGATCCTCACGATCTTCGACCAGGAGGGCGAGCGCGCCCACCTCTCGGGCGCCGACCCAGCCTGACGGGCGGCGGGCTTGCGGCGTCGTGGATCGCGCCGACCCGGCGCGGAGTGCTCGTCGAGCCGAGGGGCGGTGCTGGCGGCAGGGTGTGCGGGCGTCATCCGCGCCAGACCCATGTCTGACAAATGTGGGACACCCGGTGTAGTGTCGCGATCATGGCGACGAGAACCCGCAGCACCGCGCACGAGAGAACGACCCCCCGAGGCTCGACCTCCCGGGGCGGGAAGAACGTGCCTGCCGGAGGGACCCCGCGGGGCGGGAAGGGCGAGGGCGCCTCGGCGAAGCGCGACTCCGTCACGTTCCGACCCACCCCCGAGGAGCGCCGGATCCTCGACCGCCTCCGCGACGAAGGCGTCACCGCCAGCGATGCCGTTCGCCGTGGCCTGCACCTGGTCGCGCACGAGAAGTGGGTCGACCAGGCCCGCATCGATGCCGAGAACCTCGCGCACGAGAACCTCGACGACGAGCCGGACGCCTGGTGATCCGCGGCGCCGTCTACCGCGTCGACCTCGGCGATCCCCGCGGCCACGAGCAGGGCGGTCGGCGGTACGGGGTGGTCTTGTCCCCGACGAACATGCCGTGGTCCGTCGCGACGATCGTGCCGACCTCGACGAGCGCGCAGCGTGCGATCTTCCGGCCCGTCCTCGAGATCGCCGGCCAGGAGACCGTGCTCCTCGTCGACCAGCTCCGTGTGATCGACACCGACTACGTCGTCGGGGAGCCGGTCGACTTCCTTCTTCGAGACGACCTGGACGCGCTCGAGCGGGCCGTGCAGAGCTACCTCGGCATCATCTGAGGCCGAACCGTCCCGTCCGTCGTCTCGGGACCTCGACGTCGACCGTCTCGCGGCGTACCCCGCATCAGTGGGTCGGCGTGCTGTCCGTGACGTCCTCGCGGTCGGCGCTGCGTCGCAGCGACCGCAGGGCCACGAGCACCAGCACGACGGCGAGCGCGGCCGCCGCGACGACGACCTCGAACCCGGCGTGCGCGCCGCCCGCGTCGATGCGCGACCCGGCGACGGACGACCCGATCGACACCCCGACACCGAGCGACGTCCCGACCCACGCGAGGCCCTCGGTGAGCTGGGTCGGCGCCACGAGGTTCTGCACGAGGTTGTTGCCGTTGATGAGCGTCGGCGCGATGGCGAACCCGGTCACGAACATGACCGCCGCGAGCACGGGGATCGACGTGACGAAGAAGAACAGCGAGACGCCCGCGGCGAGCGCGACGATCCCGACGACGAACCGGCGCCACAGCGGGGACACCCAGTGGCGGGCGCCGTAGACGAGGCCGGAGATGAGCGAGCCCAGGGCGAACACGGCGAGGATGATGCCGGCGGCGCCCTTCTGGCCCTCCTCCTCCGCGAACGCGATGGTCGAGACGTCGGTCGCGCCGAACACGATGCCCATGGCCACGAAGATCACGGCGAGCACGATCATCCCCGTCGACCGCATGGCCGAGCGCTGCTTCACGCCGGCCTCGGGCACGACGACGGGCGGCTCGGTCGCGCGCTGGGACAGGAACCACAGCCCGCCCACGACCGCCGCGACCAGCGGGACGACGAGCCCTGCCGACGGCGACACGCTCGTCGCGAGCACGGTCGCGAGCACGGGCCCCACGACGAACACGAGCTCGTCGAGCGCGGACTCGAGCGAGTACGCGGTGTGCAGGCGCCGCGCGTCGGGCACGATGTGCGTCCAGCGCGCGCGGACCATCGAGCCGTACGACCCCTGGGTCGCGCCGGAGACCGCGGCGAACACGTAGAGCGTCCACTCGGGCGCGCGGAGCACGGCGCAGAGGATGAGCCCGCCGAGCCCGAGCGTCGCGGCGGCGAGCAGCGGCAGCATGACGACGCGCTGCCCCGTGCGGTCCACGAGGCGCGCGATCTGGGGCGACACGACCGCCTGCGCCACGACGAGCGCGGCCGCGACACGTCCCGCGAGCGCGTACTCGCCGTAGATGCCCTGGATCATGAGGATCGTGCCGATGCCGACCATCGACATCGGCAGGCGCGCGACGAGCGCCGCCGCGGAGAACCGCCACGCGCCGGGCAGCGTGAGCACGGCGCGGTAGGGGTTGCGGGAGGCCCGGACGTCGGCCTCGGGCGGCGTGCCCGACGTCGTCCCCTCGGTCGTCAGGTCGTCCCGCCGGTGCTCGGGGTTCTCGGGGTCGTCAGCGCGCGACGGGGAATCCTGGACCACCGTCCCAGTGTCGCACCCGGAAGCCGTCCGGCCGGTAGCGAATTCGTGTCGCGACGCCCGACGTGACGGCCGTCTCAGGGGTCGTCGAGCGGTTGTCCCCGGGCACCGGGCCGACGACGATGGCGGCATGACCGACAGCGCCGCACCCCGCACGCCCACCGTCACCGTCACCGACGAGGGCGACCGCTTCGAGGCCCGCACCGACGACGGCGTCGTCGCCGGCTTCGCCGCCTACGTGCGGGAGCCGGGCGCGGTGATCTTCACGCACACCGAGGTCGACCCCGCGTTCGAGGGGCGCGGCGTCGGGTCGGCGCTCGCCGCGGGCGCGCTCGACAGCGTGCGGGAGTCGGGCGAGCGCGTCGTCGCGCTGTGCCCGTTCATCCGCGCGTACGTCGAGCGGCACCCGGAGTACGAGGACCTGACCCGCCGCTGAGCGCACGAGAGCCCCGGCCCGTCAGGACCGGGGCTCTCGCGCGGCGCGGGCGGCGTCAGGAGATGGTGCCGGTGCCCTCGCCCTCGATGCGCTCGTCGTGCAGGAGCTCGCCCTCCGCGTCGACGGGCGTGATCACGGCGTCGAACGTGATCGGCGAGCCGGGCTGGTAGCGGAAGTTCGTCGCGTACGAGTACGACTGGCCCGTCGCGAACGGGTACACCGACGGCTCGCGGTACGCCTGGTTGTGCATCGCGTCGTCGTGCACGCCCTGCGCCTCGTACAGCGCGTCGTCGACGATGGTGTCCATGCCCTGCATGTACGGCCAGTCGTCGTAGCGCTCGTCGATGCTCACGAGGCTCGAGCCGAGGTCGATCGGGTCGCCCTCGTTCGTGATGACGTAGTTGATGAAGACGATGTCGTCGCCCGCCGCGATGAGCGGCTGGTTGGTGTCCGGGTCGACGAACAGGCCGTCCTTCGAGGCCTGCGTGACGCCCACCTGGTAGACGTCGACGCGCACGTCGCCGACCGTGAAGGTCGAGATCTGCTCGCCCGGCGTCGCGACGGGGTTGGCCCAGTCGGGCAGCTCGCCGTCCGCCTCGGTCCCCTCCGCCGCGGCGTCGTCGGCCTCCTCGGCGTCCTCGGCCGGCGCGGACTCCTCCGTCGTCGTCTCCTCGGGGGCGGACGTCTTCGGGGCGTCCCCGCCGTCGACGGCGACGGTGCACGCGGTGAGGCCGAGCGCGAGCGCGGCGGCGACGGTCAGGCGGGCGGCGGTACGGGCGGGACGCATGAGTGCTCCGGTGGTTCGGGGAGGGGTTCCGCACGGACCTTACCCACAGAGGGGGCTCGCGCTCGATGGGGAGCGGTGCCCATCAGGGCCTCGGACCGGGACCTTCGCCTGTTGCGCCGCTCCCGCGGCGCGGGGACCCTTCCCCTATGCCTCGGCACGCTCTCCCCCCGCTCTGCGCCGCACCGGACCTGCCCGCCCGCCCTCTCGCTACCGGAGGACGCCCGTGACCGCGCTGCGCGTCGAGCACGCCGACGTGGTCGTCGTCGGGGGCGGCGCCGCCGGGCTGAGCGCGGCGCTCGCCGTCGCCGAGGTCGCGGCCCGTGACGACGGCCGCACCCCCGTGGTCGCGCTCGTCTCGAAGGTCTACCCGATGCGCTCGCACACCGTCGCCGCCGAGGGCGGGGCGGCGGGCGTCGTGGGCGACGACGACTCGCTCGAGCAGCACGTGGCCGACACCCTCGCGGGCGGCGCCGGGCTGGGCGAGGAGGACGCCGTCCGGTTCGTCGTCGAGCGCGCGGCCGGGGAGCTCTACCGGCTCGAGCGGTGGGGGCTGCCGTGGTCGCGCACGGACGACGGCGACGTCGCCGTCCGCCGGTTCGGCGGCATGAGCCGCGCCCGCACCTGGTTCGCCGCCGACAAGACCGGCTTCCACCTCCTGCACACCCTGTTCCAGACGTCGCTTCGACACTCCGGTCCCGACGGTCCCGTCCGCCGGTACGACGAGCACCACGTGCTCGACCTCGTGGTCGACGACCCGGGCGGGCCGGACGCCCAGGTGCGCGGCGTCGTCGTGCACGACCAGCACCGCGGCGAGCCGCTGCTCCTGGAGGCGCCCGCCGTGGTCCTCGCGACGGGCGGTTCGGCGCGCGCGTGGGGGACCAGCACGAACGCGGGCATCTGCACGGGCGACGGCACCGCGATGGCGCTCCGCGCGGGAGTGCCGCTGCGCGACCTGGAGTTCCTCCAGTTCCACCCGACCGGCCTCCCGGGCAGCGGCATCCTCCTCACCGAGGCCGCGCGCGGCGAGGGCGGGGTGCTGCTCGACGCCGACGGCCGCCGCTACCTCGCCGACTACGGGCTCGGGCCCGAGACGCCCGTCGGGGCGCCCGTGCCGCGCACCATGGAGCTCGGGCCGCGCGACCGCCTGTCGCAGGCGTTCTGGCACGCCGACCGCGACGGTCGCACCATCCCCACGCCCGACGGCGGCGTCGTCCTGCTCGACCTGCGGCACCTGGGCAAGGACCGTCTCGCCGAGCGGCTGCCGCTCGTGACCGGCCTCGCCAAGCAGTTCGCGGGCGTCGACCCGGCGACCGAGCCCGTGCCCGTGCGCCCGACGGCGCACTACACGATGGGCGGCATCCGCACGGACGCGCGCGGCACGACCGGCGTCGCCGGGCTGTTCGCCGCGGGGGAGTGCGCGTCCACCGGCCTGCACGGCGCCAACCGGCTCGGGTCCAACTCGCTCGTGGAGACGCTCGTCGTCGGGCGCGCGGCGGGCGAGGCGGCGCTCGCGTGGTCGCGGGAGATGGGCCCGCCCGGGGCCGACGGCGGGTCCTCGGCGATCCGGACGGGTCCCGCGGTCGTGGACCGGGCCGCCGAGATCGCCGACGGCTACCTCGCGATGCGCGGCCGGGGGACCGAGCCGCCCGCCGCGATCCGGGCCGAGCTCGGGCGCGTGCTCGACGCCGACGCCGGGATCTACCGCGACGCCGACGGCCTGCGGCGGGCGCTCGCCGCCGTCGAGGACCTGCGCGCCCGGTACGACGACGTCCGCGTCGCCGACACGAGCGCCGTGCTCAACACCGACTGGGCGACGACGGTCGAGCTCGGCGCGACGCTGCTCGTCGCGCACGCGACCGTCGCCGCCGCGCTCGCGCGCGAGGAGTCGCGCGGCGCCCACCAGCGGCTGGACTTCCCGGCGTCGGACGCCGCGGCGCGGCACTCCGAGGTCCGCCTCGGCACGGGCGGCACGATCGAGGTGACCCACGTCCCGGTGGGCTCCGGGACTCCCGCCGAGCACGAGGTTGCTGTCGGGAAGAGCCCGGAGACGACGACAACGTCGTTCTCGGCGGAGGAGGGAGAGGGCGCGTGAGCGAGCAGACGGTGCGGCTGGAGGTCGCGCGCACGTCGCCCGACGGCGCGGCGACCGGCAGGCGGGACGTGTTCGACGTCCCCTACGACGACCGCACGTCCGTGCTCGACGCGCTCCAGTGGGTCAAGGACCACGCCGACCCCACGCTGACGTTCCGGTGGTCGTGCAAGATGGCGGTCTGCGGGAGCTGCGGCGTCATGGTCAACGGTCGCCCGGTGCTCGGGTGCGAGACGTTCGTGCGCGGCTACCGCACGTCCGGCCTCGTCGTCGAGCCGCTCGCGCACGCCGAGGTGCTCCGCGACCTCGTCGTCGACACCGACACCTTCCTCGGCAAGCTCGCCACCGTGCAGCCCTGGCTCGTGCCCGACGGCGCCACGCGCCTCCCGCTCGTCGACCCGGCGTCGGGCCACCGGCAGACGCCGGGCGAGCTCGCCGCGTTCAAGGGCTTCGCCGAGTGCATCGACTGCATGCTCTGCTACGCGGCGTGCCCGCAGCTCGACGTCGCGCCCGACTTCCTCGGCCCGGCCGTCGTCGCGACGGCGCGCCGCTGGGACGAGGACTCGCGGGACGCGGGCGAGCTCGACCGCGCCGACGTCCTCGACACCGAGTTCGGCGTCTGGCCGTGCATCCAGGTCGGGGCCTGCACGCAGGTCTGCCCCAAGGGCGTCGACCCGGCCCGCGCGCTCCGCGACGCCCAGCGCGTCGCGACGGACACGTGGGACGCGCGCGAGCGCCGTCGGGCGACCTAGCCCGTCTCGCGAGGTAGGGCCCCGGTCCGCCGAGGGAGAGGCGTGGTCCCCCGAGGTAGAGGCGTGGTCGTGACCACGCCTCTCCCTCGGCGGGGGCGTCAGCTCCCGAGCGCCGCGGAGACGACGTCCTTCGCCTCGGCCTGGACCTGGGTCAGGTGCTCGGCGGAGACGAACGACTCGGCGTAGATCTTGTAGACGTTCTCCGTGCCCGACGGCCGGGCCGCGAACCACGCGTTCTCGGTCGTCACCTTGAGCCCGCCGATCGGGGCGTCGTTCCCCGGGGCGTTCGTGAGCTTCGCGGTGATCGGCTCGCCGGCGAGCTCGGTCGCGGTGACCTGCTCGGGCGAGAGCTTGCCGAGCGTCGCCTTCTCCTCGAGCGTCGCGGGCGCGTCGACGCGCGCGTACCAGGACTCGCCGTAGCGCT
This sequence comes from Cellulosimicrobium sp. 4261, assembly GCF_040546915.1. Taxonomy (NCBI): domain Bacteria; kingdom Bacillati; phylum Actinomycetota; class Actinomycetes; order Micrococcales; family Promicromonosporaceae; genus Cellulosimicrobium; species Cellulosimicrobium sp. 4261. The sequence goes on along the minus strand of NZ_JBEPOQ010000001.1, from coordinate 378,231 downwards.
CGACGAGGTCGCGGTGGTGCTCGGACGGCGTGCGGCCCGTGGTCGCGATGATCTCCGACGCGAGCAGCGCGAGGAGCAGGCCGTCCTTGTCCGTCGACCAGACGCGGCCGTCCTTGCGCAGGAACGACGCCCCCGCGGACTCCTCGCCGCCGAACCCGACGGAGCCGTCGAGCAGGCCGGGCACGAACCACTTGAACCCGACGGGGACCTCGACGAGCCGACGGCCGAGCCCGCCCGCGACCCGGTCGATGAGCGCGGACGACACGAGCGTCTTGCCGATCGCGGCGTCGTCGCGCCAGCCCTCGCGCGCGCCGCCGTAGAGGTACTGGATCGCGACGGCGAGGTAGTGGTTGGGGTTCATGAGCCCGGCGTCGGGCGTGACGATCCCGTGGCGGTCGGAGTCGGCGTCGTTCCCGGTGGCGACGTCGAACGGCGCGCCGCCCTCGGCGTTCCCGGACTCCCCGGTCATGCCGGAGACGAGGGACGCCATCGCGTACGGGGACGAGCAGTCCATGCGGATCTTGCCGTCCCAGTCGAGGGTCATGAACGCCCAGCGGGGGTCGACCTGCGGGTTCACGACCGTGAGGTCGAGCCCGTACCGCTCGCCGATCTCGCCCCAGTACTCGACCGACGCGCCGCCCAGCGGGTCGGCGCCGATCCGGACGCCGGAGTCGCGGATGACGTCGAGGTCGAGGACGTTCGCCAGGTCGTCGACGTACGTGGTGAGGAAGTCGTGCTTGTGCACGTGCTCGGACGTGAGCGCCTGGGTCAGCGGCACGCGCGGGACGCTGCCGACGCCGGTGCGCAGGATCTCGTTCGCGCGGTCCGCGATCCAGCCGGTCGCCGCGGACCCGGCGGGGCCGCCGTGCGGCGGGTTGTACTTGAAGCCGCCGTCGCGCGGGGGGTTGTGCGACGGCGTGACGACGATCCCGTCCGCGAGGCCGGGGCCGGTGGTGCGGACGCCGTCGACCGTCGTGGCCTCGTTGTGCAGGAGGATCGACTGCGAGACGGCGGGGGTCGGGGTGAACGAGTCGCGCGCGTCGACGTACGTCTGGACGCCCGCGGCGACGAGGACCTCGAGCGCGGTCTGCCACGCCGGGAGCGACAGCGCGTGGGTGTCGCGCCCGATGAACAGCGGCCCGTCCGTGCCCTGCGAGCGCCGGTACTCGACGATCGCGGCCGTGATCGCGATGATGTGCGCCTCGTTGAACGCGTGGTCGAGGCTCGACCCCCGGTGGCCCGACGTGCCGAACACGACCTTCTGGGCCGGGTCGTCGACGTCGGGCGCGAGGTCGTAGTAGGCGCCGACCACGGCGTCGACGTCGATGAGGTCGCTGGGCTGGGCGGGCGTGCCGGCGCGGGGATCCATGGGTCGATCCTGCCAGGGGTGGCGCCCGCACGTCAGCCGGGACGGGCGTCGTGCCGCGGGACCTTCGGCACGACCTCCCTAGCCGGCGGGGTCGGGGTCCTCCGGCGCGGCGGCGGGGTCGTCGGACCGGTCGGCGCTCGCGCTGTCGATGGCCAGCTCGACGGCGTCGAGCAGGCGGTCGAGGCTCGCGTCGAAGGGTCCCTGCGGCGCGTCGAAGCCGCCCGCGACGTAGACGCGCGTCATGACGGGGTAGCGCTCGACGTCGAACCAGTCCTCCCAGAAGCTGCCGAGGGTCGTCCAGTACTCGTCGTTGCCCACGCCGGTCGCGTCGCGCTCGGTCCGTTCGGCGATCGTGGCGCGCGCGAGGCCCTGGACGTAGTTGTCGACGAGGCCGAGGGTGTCGACGACCTGGAGCTCGGAGAGGCCGGTGTCGACGATGGTCCGCAGCCCGGCCTCCTGGGCGTCGAGAACGTGGGGCGCGAGCGGGGCGCGCCACATGTTGGTCTGGAGGATCCACGGGTGGCGCAGGTAGAGGTTCCACAGCTCGTGCGCGTACTGCGCGAGCGCGGGCCGCCAGGGTGCCCCGGCGGCGGGCAGGTCGAGCTCGGCGTACGCGCGGTCGATCATGAGGTCCACGAGCTCGGTGCGCCCGGGCACGTAGGTGTAGAGCGACATCGCCCCGACACCGAGCTCGGTCGCGACGCGGCGCATGGACAGCGCGTCGAGCCCGCCCTCCTGCGCGACGGCTATCCCCGCCCGCACGACGTCGTCGAGCGTGAGGCGCGGCTTGCGGCCGCGCGTCGCGGGCGCGGGCGGGTCCCAGAGGAGCGCGAGACGGCGCGTGATCTCGGGGGTGCGGACGATCTCGGTGAACTGGGCGCGCGCGTGCTCGGCCGCCTGCACCGCGGAGGCGACCCCGGCGTCCGCGGCGGCCGCGACGCCGCGCGTCCGCACGGCGTCGTCGTCGCCCGCGGCGTCCTCGGGGTCCGGGGTCGCGGGCGGGGTCGGCGCGGTGGCCGACGGCGCACGGTCGGCCGCGCGGGCGTCGGTCGGGTCGGTCGTCACGTGCGTATCCTCCCCGACTTCCCCCGGGATCTCGCCTCCGGTGCGGTCGTGCGACGAAGGCTTGCCTTTTCCCGTACACCGTATGCTAGCGTGGTCGCTCGATTTCGGTACGGCGTACGAGAGGGTGGCTCCGGTGATTCGAGCCCGCGGCCTGACCAAGACCTTCTACCGCAAGAAAGAGACCGTCGAGGCCGTCAAGGGCATCGACGTCGACGTCCGGGAGGGCGAGCTCGTCGCCTTCCTCGGCCCGAACGGGGCCGGCAAGTCCACGACCCTGAGGATGCTGACGAGCCTCCTCGCACCGACCGCCGGGACCGCGGAGGTCGCCGGGTACGACGTCGCGCGCGACCCGTCCCGGGTCCGCTCGCGCATCGGCTTCATCGGCCAGGGGAACGGCGGCGGGTTCTCCTACCGCGTGCTCGACGAGCTCCACAACCAGGGCCGTTTCTACGGGCTGCCGCCCACCGAGTACTCGCGGCGCGCCGCCGAGCTCCTCGACGCCCTCGACCTCGGCGGGCTCGAGAAGCGCACCGTGCAGTCGCTGTCCGGCGGCCAGCGGCGCCGGCTCGACGTCGCGCTCGGGCTGATGAACCACCCGCCGCTGCTCTTCCTCGACGAGCCGACGACGGGCCTCGACCCCCACGCCCGCGCGAACCTCTGGGAGCACATCGCGGCGATGCGCGAGCGCTACGGCATGACGATCGTGCTCACGACCCACTACCTCGACGAGGCCGACAGCATGGCCGAGCGCGTCGTCGTCATCGACCACGGCGAGATCATCGCCGACGCCACGCCGGACTCCCTCAAGCGCGACCACGCGGACGACGTCATCACGCTCGTCGTGGTCCCGGCGCCCGGTGGCGCCGCCCCGGGAGAGGTGTCACCGGGAGCGGTGCCCGACGTCGTCGGGCGGGTCCGCGCGTCCCTCGCCGAGGACGCGGGCCGGGTCGAGACCACGACCGGCACGGACGGCGTGGTGACGGCCCGCATCTCGACGACGCACGGCGCCGACCGTCTCCCGGCGGCCATCGAGGCGCTGCGCGTCGCGGGGCTGGCCGTGCGCTCGGCGGAGCTGAAGCAGGCGAGCCTCGACGACGTCTTCCTCAACCTCACCGGCCGCAGCCTGCGAGAGGAGGCCGCATGAGCACGCGGACCGACCTGGCGGGCGCGCGCGTCGGAGCCCCGGCCGCCGGCGCCGACACGGCGATGCGGACCGGCGTCGCGAAGTTCCTCGGCGACACGTGGGCCGTCTTCACGCGCGAGATCCTGCTCGTGCTGCGCGACCCGTTCACGCTGATCTTCTCGCTGCTGCAGCCGCTGATCTTCCTCGGCCTGTTCGGCCCGCTCCTCACGGGCGCGGTCGGCGGGTTCGGCGGCGGCGCGCCCGGGGGCGGCGGGTCGACGGCCGAGACGCTGCAGTGGTTCGTCCCCGGCGTGATCGTCATGATCTCGCTGTTCGGCACGTCCATGAGCGGGTCGAACCTGCTCTACGAGATGATGACCGGCTCCTACGAGCGCGTGCTCGCGACGCCGCTCGACCGCTCCGCGATCCTCGTCGGGCGCTCGCTCAAGGAGTTCGCGCCGCTCGTCGTGCAGGGGCTGCTCATCGCGCTCGTGTGCGTCCCGTTCGGCTTCACGCTCTACCCGCTGCACCTGCTCGTCGGGCTGCTGCTGCTCGGGCTGTTCGGCATCGGCGTGGGCGCGCTGTCGATCGCGCTCGCGCTCGCCGCGAAGAACCGCGAGTGGCTGTTCTGGGGCGTGCAGCAGTCGCTGCTGTTCCCGCTGCTCATCCTCTCCGGCATGATGCTGCCGCTCGAGGCCGGGCCGGCGTGGATGCGGACCGCGGCGCTCTTCAACCCGCTCACCTACATCGTCGACGCCGAGCGCGCCCTGCTCGCCGGGTCGTTCGCGGACCCCGACGTGCTGTGGGGCTTCGTCGCGGCGGCGGTGACGTGCGCCGTCGGGCTGTGGGTCGGTATCCGCCGCACCCGCAAGACCGTCTGACACACCCCACCGCCGAGGTAGAGCTCTGGTAGGCCGAGGTAGAGGCCGGGGCCCCATGACCAGGCCTCTACCTCGGCCTACCAGATCTCTACCTCGGCCTACCAGATCTCTACCTCGGTCTACCAGATCTCTACCTCGGTCTACCAGACCTCTACCTCGGCTTGCCGGGGCTCTGCCGGGGACCGGGGCCCTGCCGCTCCGGGTCGTTGCCACGGGACGGCGCGGCCGGTCGTGAGGGACGCCCGCGCGTCGAGCACGCGCTGGTTGGTGCTGCCGCGGAACGCGAGCGTGAGGTCGCGGCGCGCGAGCTCGAACCGGCCGTCGACCAGCACGTCGACCTCGGCGAGCAGCGCGCGCTGGTCGGCGGCTCCCGCGTGCAGCTCCTCCAGGGTGTAGCCCGTCCAGCACCACACGTCCTTGCGGCCGCCGTGCTCGGCGCGCAGGCGACGCACGAGGCGCAGGCACACGCCCGTGTTGAGGAACGGCTCCCCGCCGAGCAGGGACAGGCCCTGCACGGCGGGGTGCGCGAGGTCGGCGAGGACGCGGTCCTCCAGGGCGTCGTCGTACGGGCGCCCGTAGCGGAAGCTCCACGCGGCCTCGTTGAAGCAGCCCTCGCACGCGAAGAGGCACCCGCTCACGTAGAGGGAGCAGCGCACGCCCTCGCCGTCGACCATGACGAACGGCTTGTAGTCCGCGACGTACCCCCGGCTGACGCGGTCCGAGCGCCAGCCGGGGCCGGGGGTGCGGGCCACGGTCACGCCGACGCCGGGTCCGGCAGGTGCTTCACGCGCGCGGAGATCTCCGCGTGGCGGCCGTGCACCATGGGGCGCTGCTGCGGGTTGCCGAGGTATCCGCACGTGCGCTTCACGACGTCGCACGTGCGCGGGTCGGCGTTGCCGCACGACGGGCACGCGAAGCCGCGCGCGGTCGGGTCGAAGTCGCCCGTGAACCCGCACGCGTAGCAGCGGTCGATGGGCGTGTTCGTGCCGAGGTAGCCCACGCGGTCGTACGCGTAGTCCCACACGGCCTCCAGCGCCCTCGGGTTCTGCTGGAGCACGGGGTACTCGCAGTAGTGGATGAACCCGCCCGACGTGTACCGCGCGTACTCGGCCTCGAAGTCGAGCTTCTCGAACGGCGTCGGGCTCTTGCGGACGTCGTAGTGGAAGCTGTTCGTGTAGTAGTCCTTGTCGGTGATGTCGGGCACCGCGCCGAACCGCTCCCGGTCGAGGCGGCAGAACCGGTCGGTGAGGCTCTCGCTCGGCGTGCCGTAGACGCTGATCCGGTAGCCGAGCCGCGCCGTCCACCCGGCGGCGTGCGCGTGCAGGGACCGCAGCACGTCGAGCGTCAGCTCCTTGGCCCGCGGGTCGTGCTCCCAGGCGCCGCCGAAGAACGCGGCGGCGACCTCGTAGAGCCCGATGTACCCGAGCGACACCGTGGCGCGGCCGTCGCGGAAGAGGCGGTCGACGTCGTCGCCCGGGGCGAGGCGCTCCCCGAACGCCCCGTGGACGTAGAGGATCGGCGCGTTGCCCGGCGTCGCCTCCTTGCAGCGCTCGATGCGGAAGACGAGCGCGTCGTGCACGGTCTCCAGGCGCTCGTCGAGCAGGCGCCAGAACGCGTCGAGGTCGCCGTCCGCCTCGAGCGCGATGCGCGGGAGGTTGAGCGTCACGACGCCGAGGTTCATGCGGCCCTCGGAGACGTCCTCGCCGTGCTCGTCCTGCCAGCCCTGGAGGAACGACCGGCAGCCCATGGGGACCTTGAACGAGCCCGTGAGGTCGACGATCTTGTCGTACGACAGCACGTCCGGGTACATGCGCTTCGTCGCGCACTCGACCGCGAGCTGCTTGAGGTCGTGGTTGGGGTCGCCGGGGTCGAGGTTGAGCCCGCGGCGCAGCGTGAAGATGAGCTTGGGGAAGATCGCCGTGCGGCCCTCGCTGCCGAGCCCGCGGATGCGGATCTGGAGGATCGCGCGCTGGATCTCGCGCTCCAGCCAGCCCGTGCCGAGCCCGAACCCGACCGACGTGAACGGCGTCTGCCCGTTCGACGTGAACAGGGTGTTGATCTCGTACTCCAGCGACTGCATCGCGTCGTAGATGTCCTTGCGCGTCTTCTCGCGCGCGTATTCCTCGTGCGCGGACTCGTCGGCGACCCAGCGGCGCGCGTCCGCGAGGTGCTTCTCCAGGTTGCGCTCGGCGTACGGGGCGAGGAGCTCGTCGATGCGGTTGACCGAGCACCCGCCGTACTGGCTGGAGGACACGTTCGCGATGATCTGGCTGATCTGCGCCGTCGCGGTCTGGATCGAGCGGGGCGGCTCCACCTGCGCGTTCCCGATCCGGAAGCCGCTCGACAGCATCGACCGGAAGTCGATGAGGCAGCAGTTCGTCATGGGCGCGTAGGGGTGGTAGTCGAGGTCGTGGTAGTGCAGGTCGCCCTTCTGGTGCGCGTTCGCGACGTGCGGCGGGAGCATCCGCAGCCCGATCGCCTTGCCCACCGTCCCGGCCGTGAGGTCGCGCTGGGTGTTGAAGACCTCGCTGTCCTTGTTCGCGTTCTCGTTGACGACCGTGGAGTCCTTGTCCAGCAGCCGCACGATCGAGTGGTTGAGGTCCGTCGCCCGGCTGCGCGCGAAGTCGCGCTGCACGCGGTAGTCGATGTAGGCGCGTGCGACGTCGTACTCGTGCGACTCCAGGAGCACGTGCTCGACGACGCCCTGGATCTCGTAGATCTTCACGGTCGCGTCGAACCGCGCGGCGATCTCCGCGTCGACCCGGTCGACGACCTCCGCCACGCGGTGCCGGTGCGTCGCCGTGAGGTCGCCGTGCACCTCCGTGAACGCCTTCGTCACGGCGGCGCGGATGCGGGCGTCGTCGAACGGCCGTCGCCGGCCGTCGCGCTTGAGGACCTCCAACGTGGCGGTCGTGCGGTGCGGTGCTGCCTGGTCGAGCTCGATGGCGGTCATCGCTCGTCCCCTCTGCCCACCGGGTTCTCGCCGAGGCGCAGGGGTTGCGCGACGGACCGTACCCCAACATGTGGGGTGTGAATCACGGCTGCGCCACCATATCTAGTCCGGGGACCGCGCGTGACGCCGGCCGGCGGCGCGCCGCGCGACGCCGTCGAAGGTCAGGACGAAGGTCCCGGGGGACCGGGACGTGCGGCCGCGCGGACGGGGGACTCCGCGCGGCCGGAACGGGCCGACGCGGCGCTAGCCTCGTGGCGTGGCCCGACGTCCGCCCGGCTGGGTGCCGAACCAGCACGGTGCGTGGCCCATGCTCCTGCTGCCGTTCGTGGTCGGCACGGTGCGCGGCGTGCAGGACGCCGGGTTCCGCCCGGTGGCCCTCGCGCTCGGTGCGCTCTGGCTCGTCGGGTACCTCGCCTACTTCGCGGCCGGGCTGTGGCTGAAGTCGCGCCGCCGACCGCGCTACCGGCGCCCGATGCTCACCTACGGCGCGCTCGCCGCGGTGCTCGGCGCGGTCGTGCTCGCGCTCGACCCGGCGCTCGCGGCCTGGGCGCCCGCGTTCGTGCCGTTCCTCGCGCTCGGGCTGTGGGCCTCTGCGCAGCGCACCGAGCGGTCCGTCGCCGCGGGCGGAGCCATGACGGTCGCGGCGTCGCTCATGACGGTCGTCGCGTACACCGCGTGCCGGCCCGCGGGCGCGTCCGTGCTCGCCGTCCCGGCCGTCGTCTGGCTGGTCGCCGCGCTGCTCCTCGCGTACCTGTTCGGCACGGTGCTCTACGTCAAGACGATGATCCGCGAGCGCGGCGTGCGGTCGTACGTCGTCGCCTCGGTCGCGTACCACGCGGTGGTGGCCGTCGCGGCGGGCGTCGTCGCGGTTGTGCACGACCCCACGTGGTGGTGGGCGACGGCGTTCCTCGCCGCCGCGACCGTGCGGGCGGCGGTGCTGCCGGGACGGCCGATGAGCCCGAAGGCCGTCGGGATCGGGGAGATCGTCGCGACGGTGCTGCTGCTCGTCGTCGCGCTCGTCGTGCGGTAGGCCGGGGTTCGGTACGTCGCGCGCGGGTCGGCACCTCGTGCTGCCGAACGCGGACCGTGGGTGCCGAACGGTCGGAGGCGTCAGATGGTTCACTGGCGCGATGGACGACGACGCGCCCCTCACCCTGCCCGCGCTCGGCGAGCGCGTCGAGGCGGTGTCGGCGCTGTACGCGCGGAAGTTCGACGTCGAGCGCGACGCGGACTGGTTCATGCTCAAGCTCACCGAGGAGGTCGGCGAGCTGACCCAGGCGTTCCTCGTCGCGACGGGGCGCACGCGCCCCCGCGGGGCTCCGGAGGGTTCGGCGCCCGACGGCGAGATGGTGCCCGACGGCGCGGCGTCGCCGCTCGCGGACGAGGTCGCCGACGTGCTGGCGCACCTGCTCCTGCTCGCGCGGTCCCAGGGCGTCGACGTCGAGGCGGCGGTGCGGCGCAAGTGGCTCGCGTGGGAGGCCGAGCTGCCCTGAGCGGGCGCCCGGGCGCGGTCGCTAGGGTGGCGCCGTGACCGACCACCGCACCGACCCGCCCGTCGCCGGCGACGAGGTGACCACGCTGCGCGGCTTCCTCGACTTCCACCGCGACACGCTGCGCTGGAAGACGGCCGGGCTCGACGCCGCAGAGCTCGCGCACCGGCTGCGGCCGTCGTCGATGACGCTGGGTGGGCTGCTCAAGCACCTCGCGTTCGTCGAGTCGCAGTGGTTCTCGCAGGTGCTCCTCGGCGAGGCGCTCATCTCCCCGTTCGACACGGCGGACTGGGCCGACGACCGCGACTGGGACTGGACCTCCGCCGCGGGCGACTCGCCGGAGGAGCTGCGCATGCTGTTCGACCGGGCGGTCGCGGCGTCGGACGCCGTGCTCGACGCGGCGCTCGCGGATGGGGGCCTCGACCGGCTGAGCGCCCGCGCCGACCGGCACACGGGCGAGCGCTGGACGCTGCGCTGGATCCTCGTGCACCTGGTCGAGGAGTACGCGCGGCACAACGGCCACGCCGACCTGTTGCGCGAGGCGATCGACGGGACCGTGGGGGAGTAGCGCCGCAGACGGTTTCCGCGGGCGTCGCCGCCCGGGACGATGGCGGACGTGACCGCCCCCGAGCAGCCCGCGCCCCGTCCGTATCGTCCGCGCGTCGCCGCCGTCGTCCTGGTGGCGCTCGTCGTGCTGGGGACGGGTCTGCTGCTCGCCGCGCTCTGGGTCGCGAGCCGCCCGACGTCGTTCGGCTGGTTCGCGTACGCGCCGCTGTCCGACACCACGTTCGTGCCCGTGGGTGCGTACCCGCCGGGTGCCGCGGCGCTCCTCGCGGGCGCCGGAGCCCTGCTGGTGGGCGGGGCGGTCGGGTTCGTCCTCGGACGGCGCCGCGCCGCCCCGGCGCAGCAGACCTCCGCGCCCTCGCCGGCACCGTCCGACGGCCCCGGCTCCGCCCCGTCCGACGGCGGGAAGGCACCGACCACCTGACGCGCCACCACTGACGCCCGGTCGCCGCACGCCGCGGGGGCCGGGCGTCGTCGTGTACCCACCGGCCGACGGCGGAGCACTCGTCCACGGTCCTCGCGTGCTCACCCGACGTCCCGGGCGGTGCTCCACCGCGCCCGGGGCCCGGATGGGTACCGGCCCCTGCGCCGGACGGTGGAACCACCGACGACGACAGGAGGTGGATCGTGTACCAGCTCGGTACGACTCAGGCAGGGACCGTGCTCGCGACGACGGGAGCGATCGCGGGCTTCTACGTGGTGGGAGCCTGGACGCTCGTCGTGGCGGGGCTCGCGCTCGTCATGACGGCGCGCGTCCTGCGCAAGCGGCTCGCGGAGCACCGATGAGCGCGGCGACGCTCCCACGGGTGGTGGTCGTCGTCCCGGCACACGACGAGGCCGCGGCCCTGCCGACGACGCTCGCGTCGGTCCGGGCGCAGACGCGCCCGGCCGACCGGGTCGTCGTCGTGTCCGACCGCAGCACCGACGGGACCGTCGAGGTGGCGCGTCGCCTGGGTGCGGACGTCGTCGAGACGGTGGGCAACACCGGCCGCAAGGCCGGGGCGCTGAACCAGGCGCTGCGCGGGGTGGAGGCCGAGAACGTCCTCGTGCTCGACGCGGACACGACCATCGCCCCGACGTTCGTCGAGGACGGCCTCGCCCTGCTCGACGGGCGCCCGGAGCTGGGTGCCGTCGGCGGCGTCTTCCGCGGCACACCGCCGCGCTCGGTGCTCGAGCAGCTGCAGTCCGACGAGTACGAGCGGTACGGCGTGCAGATCGACGTGACCGGGCGGACGGCCGTCCTCACCGGCACGGCCGCGCTCGTGCGGACCGAGGCGCTGCGGGCGGTCGCCGCCGCGCGCGGGGACCGGCTCCCGGGGCGGCGCGGCGACGTGTACGACGTCGGCGCCATCACCGAGGACTCCGAGCTCACCCTCGCGCTGCGCACGCTGGGGTACGAGCTCGCGTCGCCGGTGCGGATGTCCTGCACGACGGAGCTCATGCCGACGTGCCGCGACCTGCACCGCCAGCGCGTGCGCTGGTACAAGGGGATGCTCGACAACCTGCGGGCGTACGGGTTCACGCGGGTCACCGCCCGGTACGTCGGGCAGCAGGTGATGCTCGTGCTGAGCACGCTCATGCTCGCGAGCCTCCTCGTCCTCACGGCGCTGACCGTCGTCGCGGGCACGTTCCGGGTGGTCCCGGCGTGGCTCGCCGTCGGCGGCGTCCTGGTGCTCGAACGCCTGGTCACGGTGTGGCGGAACGGGCCGAAGGGTCGGCTGCTCGCCGTGCTCGTGCTGCCCGAGCTGCTCTACGACCTGTTCCTCCAGGTGGCGTTCGTCCGGGCGTGCTTCCTCGCCGCGACGTCGCGCGACGCAGGGTGGCACCACGTGGCGCACGCGACCTCCTCCGGGAGCGCGACCGAGACCACCGCCGAGACCGCCCCCGCGAGCAGCATCGAGAGCACCGAGAGCGCGAAGCAGTTGACCTTGACGTGACGTCAACTTCTACCGTGGTCCCGGTGCCGCACGAGAGCACCACCGACGCACGGGAGGAGCGGGAGATGAGCACGACGGGCGCCCGCACGCCCGACTGGTCCATCCAGGAGGTCGCGCGCCTGGCCGGGACGACGAGCCGCACGCTGCGCCACTACGACGCGGTCGGGCTCCTGCCCCCGAGCCGCGTCGCGCCGAACGGCTACCGCCACTACGACGCCGACGCGCTCGTCCGGCTCCAGCGGATCCTGCTCCTGCGCGACCTCGGTCTCGGACTTCCCGCGATCCGCGAGGCGCTCGACGGCCCGCCCGCCCGGCAGGGTGACGGGCCGCCGTCGGCCAGCGCCCGGCGGGAGGCGCAGGTGCGGGCGCTGCGCGGCCACCTCGGGTGGCTGCGGGCGGAGCGGCAGCGGCTGGCGCGGCAGATCGCGTCGGTCGAACGGACGATCACCACGATGGAAGGAGGCGGCGAGCTCATGGCGGACGACATGTTCGACGGGTTCGACCACACGCAGCACCGCGACGAGGTCGAGGCCCGCTGGGGGAAGGACGCGTACGCGCGGAGCGACACCTGGTGGCGCGGGATGTCCGACGACGACCGCGCCGCCTGGCAGGACCGCACGCGCGCGCTCGGGGAGGACTGGGCCGCGGCGGCCGCCCGGGGCGTCGACCCGGCGTCCGACGCGGCGCAGGAGCTCGCGCGCCGCCACGTCGAGTGGCTCGGCGGCATCCCCGGCACCCCCGGTGCCGGCGCGGCGCCGGTCAAGGAGTACGTCGTCGGCCTCGGCGAGATGTACGTCGCGGACGAGCGGTTCGCGAGGAGCTACGGCGGCGTCGAGGGTGCGACGCTCGTGCGCGACGCCCTGCGCGTCTACGCAGACGCCCACCTGTAGCCCCGGGGCCCGGGCCGGGACCTCCGGCCCGGGCACGATCCGTTCGACGTCACTAGCCTGGAACCCCGGCGGGACACGGCGCCCCGCCGCCGCCAGGAGGCAGCCATGGCCACGACGTCGACGTCCACCGGCCCGGCCACGACCCGCAACGTCGCCCTCGTCGGGCACAGCGGCTCGGGCAAGACCACGCTCGCCGAGGCGTTCCTCCACCGTGCGGGCGCCGTCCCGCGCCCGGGCTCCGTCACCGAGGGCACGACCGTGTGCGACCACGAGCCCGAGGAGGTCGCGCGCGGCATCTCCGTGAGCCTCGGCGTCGCGCACCTCGACTGGCGCGCGCCCGACGGCACGACCTACCAGGTCACGCTGCTCGACACCCCCGGCTCGCCCGACTTCGCGGGGTCCGTGGACGCCGCGCTCGCGGTGGCGGACCTCGCGGTCGTGGTGGTGAGCGCCGTCGACGGGGTGCAGTCGGGCACGGAGGAGGTCTGGCGACGGTGCGACGAGGCGGGGATCCCCCGCCTCGTCGTCGTCTCCCAGGAGGACCGCGCGCGGGCGAGCTTCCGCACCGTCCTCGCCGCGCTCCGGGCCGTGTTCGACGCGCCGTTCGCGCCGCTCGAGCTGCCGCTCGGGGAGGAGCAGACGCTGCACGGCGTGGCCGACGTCCTCACCGAGCGCGCGCGGGAGTACGGCGGCGGGGCGCAGGGGGTCTGGCATGGCCACGACGAGGAGGTCCCCGCCGACGTCCGCGACGAGGAGCACGCGCTGCACGACGAGGTCGTCGAGGAGATCGTCACGCACGACGACGACCAGCTCGAGGCCTACCTCGGGGGCGACGAACCGGGCCCGGCCGACCTGGAGCGCACGCTCGCCCACGAGGTGCTGGCGGGCGAGGCCGTGCCGGTGCTGCTCGCGTCCGCCGTCACCGGGGTCGGCGTGGACCGGGTCCTCGACCTCGTGTGCGAGCTCGGGCCGTCGCCCGCGGACCGCCCGGCCGTCGTCGCGCTGCCCGACGCCGCCGGGTCGGGCGAGGCCGTGACGTCCGAGGTCGTGGCCGACCCCGCGGGCGACGCGCTCCTCCACGTCTTCCGGACCGTCGTCGACCCGTTCGTCGGGCAGGTGTCGGTGTTCAAGGTGCTGTCCGGGACCGTCGCGACGGGCGACCGGCTCGTGAGCACCGCGACCGGCGCGGACGACCGCGTCCACGGGCTCTTCCGGCTGCGCGGCCGCGAGCACCTGGCCGTCGACCGGGTCGTCGCGGGCGACGTCGCCGCCGTCGCGAAGCTCTCCGCCGCCTCGACCGGCACGCTCCTCGCGGGCCGCCGGATGCCCGTCGCGGCGCGCGACCTGCCACCGCGGCCCCCGGTGTACACGCTCGCGCTGCGGCCCGTGTCGCAGTCCGACGACGACAAGCTGTCCGCCGCGCTCACCCGGCTGCGCGCCGAGGACACGACGCTGCACGTCGACCTCACGGGATCCCAGGCGGTCCTCGGCGGCCTCGGGGACACGCACCTCGCCGTCGCCGTCGAACGGCTCGAACGGTCCTTCGGCGTCCGCGTCACGACCGAGCCCGTCCAGGTCGCCTACCGGGAGACGATCACGCGCGCCGTCGAGGTCGAGGGCCGCGTGAAGAAGCAGTCCGGCGGGCACGGGCAGTTCGCCGTCGTGCAGCTGCGCGTCTCCCCGCTCCCGCGCGGCGAGGGGTTCGCGTTCGTCAGCTCCGTCGTCGGCGGGTCGGTGCCCCGCCAGTACCTGCCCGCGGTCGAGCGCGGCGCCCGCGAGGCCATGGAGAGCGGCGGACCGCACGGCTACCCCGTCGTGGACCTGCGCGTCGAGGTCCTCGACGGCAAGGCGCACTCCGTCGACTCGTCCGACATGGCGTTCCGTACCGCGGGCGGCGTGGGGGTGCGCGAGGCGCTCGCCACGGCGGGGACGGTCGTGCTCGAGCCCGTCTCCGCGGTGACCGTGACCGTCCCGCCCGACGCGCAGGGCGACGTCATGGGCGACCTCTCCGCGCGGCGCGGCCACATCACCGCGACCGACTCCCTGCCCGACGGCCGCGTGCGCATCGACGCGCTCGTGCCCGAGGCCGAGCTCAGTCGCTACGTCCTCGACCTGCGCTCCGTCACCGGCGGGCGCGGGTCGTTCACGGCCACCCCGGACCGCTACGAGGTCCTGCCCGGCGGCGTCGCGGCGAGTCGCTAGGGGTGTTCACCTCGAGAGCCGCAGCGCGACTGCCACTCGTAGAACACCGACAACGAACGTTAGGTCACACTGCATCCGTTTTGTCGCATGTGGCGTATGCGCGGCTCCTGCCCGTCGCGCGCCGTGACAGCGAGCTCGTTAGGCGATCCGGGCCGCGGGCACGTAGCGGGCGGCGTTCGCGCCGCTACGAGGGCCCCTCTGTCAGTCGCTCGTCGGAGCGGACAAACGGGAAGACCTTCTTGTTCAGGATCACCGAGATCTTCCGCAGTTGCGGTTGCGTGATCTCGTCCTTCTTGCGCTTGTCGAACATCGTCAACAAGAACTGATAATCGTTGCCTCCGTCGTTGCCGTTCCACCGGTCCGGCGGGAACGCTCCCTGCTCGTGCAGGTAGGCGAGCACGGCGCGCGAGAAGTGCTCGCTCGTGAGATCCACTCGCTGGTGTGTGTCAAGCGCTTCCCGAAGCCGGAGGAGTCGAGGCAGCACATCGACGTCGCGGTCGAGGTCGGCGCGGCCGAACTGGTTGATGCACTTGCTGCCGATCGGAAACAACCGGGCGTCGTTGTGCTGGTTCCTAATGGTGAAGAGTTGGACGAGGCCGGTCTGACCGCACACGCAGACCCCACCGGCGTCCGGATCTTGCTCAACGCCCACGATCTGCCACTCCAAGACCGCTGGGGTCCATTGGGACGCCACGGATGCCCCGACAACAGCGGTCGCAAGTGCGTCGAAACTTCCTGTCGTCATGGTGGCCTCCCGGGAAGGGACTCTAGCGTGACTCGCAATTCGCCCCACCAGGCGCAGCGGGGCGCGCCGCGGCGTCGGCGCCGCTGCCCTGGCGCGTCCCTCGATCGGGTCGACCAGGGGGCCGCCCGGTGTCGGCAGCGGGAGCGTCCATCGGTCCGTGATGCCGCGGGCTGTGCGGGCGACGTCGAGCTCGCAGCGCCGGAGGTACGCACCGCCGGCATCGGTGCCAACCCAGCGGTGGGCGACGATGTCGAGCCGCACCGCGGCCGGCTCCCACTTCCCCACGCTCACGAGCCTGGCGCCATACGCGCGCCCGGGCGAGCAGCCAATGCCGCTCGGACGCCGTAAGTGAGCATCCGGCCCGACTACGACGTTCGTCACGCCGCTTCAAGCGCGCCCAATACCATGTGCGAGTGACGTCGGACAGCTGGCTCCCTGTTGCCGCGGCTGCACTTGGAGCCAGCGGAGCGATCGCTGCCCAGGTAGTTGCGGCGACGTTTACAGCCCGTCGAGAGGCCCGACGCTTGCGCTGGGATCAGGAGCGCCACGAGGAAGAGAGTCGGCGCGCTCGGGCGCAACAGTTTGCGGCAGATAAGCGTGAGCTGTACGGCCGCTACCTGCGGCTGTCGTATCCGCAGATCGCTGCGGCGATCGAGTACACGCGGTCTGATCCACCGCCGGAAGGGGTGTTCCTGAGGGCTCGACGGTTCGTCGACATCGAGCCCGAGCTCGAGCAGTTGCGGTGGGACATCAGCCTGTTGGGAGCGCCCCGCGTGATCCAGGCGGTCGAGTTGAGTCATGCACTACTCGTGATTGTGATGCTCCAGATCGCGGCCCAGGAGGAGTGGCCTCGGGAAAAGCGTCACGCCACCGCCAGGGAGGCCCTCTCTCGCTGGGGAGAGGCCCGTCGAGCGATGCGCGCGGACCTCGCGGGCGACCCGCTGCCGGCGCCTACCGCAGACCAAGAGGGGGAGACTTCGAGGAGTGGCCCCACCGCGGATGGGGAAGGTGTCAGGGAGTTCCTGGAGAGCCTCAGGCAGAAGTACTCCGACCCGGATCGCGACGAGCGACGCTCCGACGCAGAGGAACCATATTGAACGCCCGACGTTAACTAGGATCACCCTGGGACTGCCGGTGGCAGCATCAACCGGTGAGGGCTTCGTGCACAGGTGCTATGCCCGGCTCTCTCCCTTGCGGCAGGTGCGGCAGCGTCGGCGGCCGTCCGACGGGTACACGATCGTGTTGGCCGTGGTCACGACATGAGCGTGCGGCTCGTAGCGGCGTCAGTCGAACTGGCATGGGTAGGTGTCTCAACTTGCTCTTATCCGACTGTCGCGTGCTCAGGAACGCACCCAACGAGCGCTACTCGCATCCGACGCCGTCACCGTCACGGTCGAGTTTGCGGGAGTATCCGGGCTGGCCTTTGTAGATGGGTGCGGCACCTGCTGCGCGGACGGTGTCGCAGTTCTTGTAGAACGCGGGCGCGGGCGCGGGTGCGGTTCTGGTTCGGGCTGCGGTGCGGGTGCGTGTGGCGGTGCCGGGGCCGGGTCGGGGATGACGACCGGTGCGGGCTCGGGTTCGGGCACGACCACCGGGTCGGGAACAGGGTCGGGTGCCGGGGGCTCAACGGCGACCTCGGCCTGCACGTAGCAGCCATCGTCTGCGGGCAGGATCTGGTCAGAGCAGGTGGTGAGGATGCGGGCGATGGCGTCGTGCTCGGCCTGAGTGACCCGCCCTCGAGGAGATGACGATGTTCGCCGAGCACGACGACTTCACCAGCTCCTTAGTCTGGCGCGATGACCGCCGCGTTCTCTTGGGTAGATCCTGCAGCCCTCGTCCTCTCCGTTGCGTCGTTGGCAGTCACGATCGCGATCTTCGCTCTGGGCCGGCGGCTCACCTTCCGCCAGCGTCGTGAGCGTGTGCGCGAGCTGGTTCCGGAGGTCGAGCCGTATGCGCGGCCGCTGGAACATACGGACGACCTCGATCTCAGTGAGCCCGAGCTCGGGTCGGACCATCGGTGCTCGAGGCGCAGGTGACAGCGGAGCCTGGTGGGGTGACCCGGTGGGAGCAGATAATGTGCGACGTCAGTTACGCACGCCGTGGGGTGAAGATCGCGCGGAACTACGAGACCGAATCCTCGATCTGCGGATCGTCTCCTGAGACTGGCTCGGCGGTCACGATCTCCTCGGCATCGGCCGCGGAACCTGGTGGCAGGCCCTTGCCGCTGGGAAGTGCTCTGAGCTGGCGCAAGCGGGTGCGGCCGAAGTCGGTCAGCGTCCAGTAGCTGGCGGTATCGGACACAGCGCGTTTGCGGTCCGAGCGTTGGATCATGCCGAGTGCCTCGAACTGCAGGAGCAGCGACAAGAAGGTGTCGTCTGCGAACTCGACCCCGCCGAACAACACTGAGGTTGTGCGCCCTTCGGGGAGTTGGTTCTCCCCGTGCGACCGGGCAGTCTTGCGCCACGCCAGCGGGAGATCTGGACGTGTGTCGAGGATGAAGTCGGCGAGTGAGCGCTGGAGCTTGTCGACCGATGCCTCGTCGATCATGGCCAGGCCCAGGATGCCGAAGAGCTGATTCCATGTGTACGGCTCGTCGGTCGCCACCGTGAGCCTTCTTCGTTGCGGGGAGCCCTTGGGCCACCACTGCCCGAAGAGGTGCATCGACAGGTCGACCGTCTCCTCGCCTTGCGCGAGACCTTGTGTGCCCGCCGGTGCTTCGGTGCGGGTGCGCTCAAGCAAGGACCGGAGTCGTTCGATCTCGCGGTTGGCCTTGGTGAGCTCTTCGAGAGACTCGCGTGAGCTGGCCTGGTCGGCGCGGATCCACCCGGTGGCGGGGTAGCGCTTGGTGAAGGAGTGCCAGGTCCGGGCGACCTTGCCGGCGAGGTCCTCGGGCGAGGTCCAGTACTTCACGTGCCGCGAGGCCTGGACCTTCTTGCGGAACGCTTCGAGCTTGGCACGCCGGTCGGGGTCGATCTCGGAGGCGTTGAAGGTGAGGGTGCCGGGTTCGCCGTGTAGGAACGCCATGATCGGCTTGCCGAGCTTTACGGCGGTGTCGTACTCGCGCTCGGTGTAGGAGATGTCGAGGGTGGCGTCGACAGACCCGTACTTGCCGCCGATGACGAGCAGGTAGTAGTCGGAGTCGTTGATGACGGACTCGATCAGGGTCCAGGCGTCGTCGTCGGTCGCGGGGAACAGTTCCATGCCGGCGGGGAACGCGTCGACCTCTAGCAGGGTCGTGACCACGGCTTGGCGCTCTTCGGTGAGGTCACGGTAGGTCGAGGACACGAACACCTGGTAGCGCTTGTCGCTGGTCACGCAGGTGACGGTACCGGTGCGTCGATACCTCACGTGCACGCGTGAACGGGGTGGAAGCCGCTTTCACCCGGGAGGACGTTCGTCGTGTCACAGACCGTGATCGATATCAGCCGCAAGTGCGGGCACATCCAGGCCCAGGACGTCACGAGCAGCGCCCGTTAGGGGTCGAGTCGTTGACGGCGTTCCCGCAGGAACGCCCGTGCAGGGCGTGTGACCCGAAGGTCGCTGCGAAGCGGGCGAAGTTCCTCGAGGAGGCCCGGGCGCGCGAGCTCGAGGCAGCGAAGCGGCTCGGAGTCGATGGGGTTCGCACCACTGACCGGGTCCGCGAAGGCGGTGTCGTGGGCAATGTAGGTGCTCGTGGACATGGTGCGACGCGCGTGGGCTCACCTCGAGGTCGATGAGGTGGGGTTCTCCCAAGCGCGTGGGGGATGGGGCTCGGCCGGTGAGCAGTCGCACGCGGGCCGGGTCAGTGGTGACCAGCTACAGCTGACGCTCGCGCGTACTACGCGGGGCCGGGGGACGTGACCAAGCACGGCGGGGTGCCGCCGTTCTCGGAGACCCGCACCTACATGGACAAGATCCTTGGCCTGGTCGGGAAGTACACCGCCTACGCCGCGTTCAAGCAAGGGGGCACCGACTACATTGCCGAATCGGACAAAAGCTGCCAAACGATATAATCGAGGTTATCGGCGCTCAATCGGCAGGCTTTACAGGCGGCTGGAGTCCCATCGCAGCGACGGCCAGCTCCGGGGTGAAGTCCATCCAGTAGCCATTGAAGTCATCGAGCCCTGTGACCGTGATGCGATGCCGTCCGGGCCCCAGGTGTTCCACGCGCAATAGTGGTCTATCACCCGTCGGCGGGCGAGTCCCAGAGAGTCTGAACGCGTCGTCTTTCTGGACCTGGAGCTGGATCCAGGTGGCCCATTCGCGTACAGCTGCCGAGAGCAGCTCGAACGTGCTGCTCCTGGTGTCGAGCTGGTAGGCGACCCAGTCGGCGACGGCATCAAGGGGCCCGCTTTCGTTAGCGGCCGCTGTGGTGGCTTCGCGTCCCTTGTCCTCAGGTGAGAGCCCGAGCACGTGTTCGAGGTTCCCCTGGGGATGGACCCACACCCCTTGCTCCTTCCAGAGGCGAAGCAGTTGATCGCGGCGCTCTACGAGGCCGCCCTGCTCGTCGTCGTCGTCGGTCAAGGCGGCGAGCCAGGCGGCTCGCTCCTTCGGATTGGCCGGCACTGGGTGCTTGTTGGCGGCCTGGATCAAGGGTCTTATGACTTCCGCTGTGGTCGGCGGAGCGGCTATGAGGGTCTTGCGGTAGCCGTTGCGGACGGCCTCGTGCCGGTCCATCGACCGTTGTACGCGCTGTTCGAAGATGGAGTCGAGGTCGTAGACAGCCCTTGCGTCGAGCCCTAGCGCCCAGCACAGGTCCAGCCATACCGGTACGACGTTGTTGGTCCCGCACTGCACGACGTCTGTCTGCACCGCTGAGGAGTGTTCCTGGGTGCGCGCGATCGCGATCTTCAGGGCCAGGTGATCGAGGGCTCCCTCTACGAGCACTGGTCTCGGGCTGAACAGCAGGTCGCTGACCAGCGAAGGGTTGGCTCTGAGTGAGTGGGCGATCGCCTCGTCCCGGTGTTCGACCTTCACCTGCTCGCCGAGGTTCATCGGCGCACGCCCGTGTGCGAAGTGCCAGATGGCGTGAAGGTCGTTGCGGCTGGTCGGTTGTACGAGTGACGCTTCGTGCGTGACCACGATCGCGTGACGGTTGGTCGTCTGGCACTCCTTGACGAGTTCGGCGTACCAGAGCCGGGTGAGTGCGGAGTGCAGGTGGAGTTCTGGCTCGTCGACGACGAGCAGGTCCCAGTCGTCGCGATAGGTCGCCGCGAGCAGGATGACCAGTTCTCGCAGGCCATGTCCTTCGTCGCGCAGGAGCGAGTACTCCAGTGACCCGACCCTCACGACGGGATCGAGGTACCCATCGGCGAAGCGCTCGACTTCGACCTCACGGCCGAGGGTCGTGGCGATGAACGAGGCGACGCGTAGAGCGAGATCAGGCCGGTCGTGAAGTAGGTACAACTCGTCAGCGCCTACCCCAAACTTAGCTGTGTAGTCCCTGATGTTCGTCATGCTGTCTGGGCTGATTGACAGCCCCCGCGTTCGTCCGGGGTAGCTGACGTCGTAGTAATTATCGAAGTGTTGAATGCCCGCCAAGCGGTCGCTGGACAGAACGCGCCTGCGATCGCCTTGCGATAGGGCCATCGCGGTCTTCGACTTACCGCTTCCGTTGCGCCCTACGAAAAGACTGACGGGCGCGGGCCACTCCTGGACCTCCAGGTACGGCTGGTCACCGCCGTCCGCGAAGACGTCACCGCTCGTGAGGTAGACAGCGGGCGCGGGCTGCGCTGGATCGGTCACGAGTCGATCGTGCCACCTAATGCGATCGGGTGTAGGTATGTCAGTCGCGCGTGGTTGGGTCCCATGAATAGCGAGGCTGTGTGTCGATGGCCGGAACTGACCACTCGGCTCCGTTGGCGTATCTCCATGCGCGCGGTTGCTTGCGCGGGCCCATGCTGGGGATCTCGGCCCCTGGGCGCCATCCCCAAAGGAGGTCGAGGGCGATGGGTACCGGGTGCCAGCGGCCCGGGGATCGCTCGACGGCTTGGGCGGCGCGACTCGTCAGCCGCTCGTCGACGCGCTGCCACCATGAGCGCTTCTCGAACCACGAGTCCCGGCGGCGGGGCGGACGGTTCGGGCTCGATGCTGGACGCCTATCAGCGGTGGTGATGACCCATCGACGCGCATGCACGTCTTCGATCGTCACAACCGGCCCGACGTACGGCGTATTGCTGACAGGATCGGGTGCCGGGGCGCGCAGTTCAGCGCCGGGCGGCAACATGCCCCAGTTCGGCAGCGGGATCAAGGCCCACGTCTCGGGCCGGCTACGGTCCTCGATCCACCAGTTCCCGTACGCGACGGCCAAGCGCACGACTTGCACCGTCCGATTGCCGTCGTTGCGTACGACGACCTCGGCATGGTTCTCACGCGTGATCTCCCCGGTCGGGAATGTCTCGTGGACTGACACGGCTTCGGCATGCTGCCACTGGTCCAGGCGCGTCGTGCGTCGCCAGTTCAGGCCAGTCAGGACCAGCGCGAGAGTCGATACGACGATGGGTATCCACCTCGCCGCCTCATCCCACACCAGCTGTGCCCTCCGAACGGGCCGTCATGGGCGGGCGCCTGTCGAGGATTCCGGACAGTGAGCTGGTGGCATCGATCCACCAGGCGAGCCGCGAGGTGACACGTTCGGCGGTCTGCAGGATGCGGGTGTACTCGGCCGGAAGGTCGTGGTGGATGAGGGGTTCGTGGTGTGCGATACGGTTCCGCAGCCGGCGGATGTGGTCGATCTGCTCGTGCAGAGTGGCACGGCGAGCGTTGCGGAACCCGTCCTTGAGCGCGGGCTCCCACAGGCTGCGGTTGTAGCCATCGGCGAGCAGGGACCACCAGAACCCTAGGCTGAGCTCAGCGACGACCCGTCCCGGGGTGACCTCGTGGCCGGCACGGGCGACCTCGCCCTTGGCGCGACGCACGGCCTTCTTGCCCCCGTCGTTGAGCGGGATGCTCGCCTGGTCGTACCAGGCAGTGTCTGCGGAGGCGAAGGTCTTGGTGAGCTGGGTGTCGAGGGTGTTGCGCAGCGCCACCTCGAAGTAGTGGATCGAGCTGAACAGGGTGCCGGAGACCTCGAGGTTCCACTGGTACAGCTCGAGCGCGCGCTTGACGTCGCCGTCGCACGCGCGGGTGTAGGTCGAGAGGCGGGGTACGGACAGCAGTCGGATCATCTCGTCTCGTACCGGCGGGTAGATCGACACGTGCGCTCCTGTCAGTTCTGCCGTCGCGTATCGCGGAGGGCGATAGTTGTCGCTCAGGGGTAGACCTTACGGTTGGTATAGGCGTTATCCGACGGCTGTAGTAAGTTGGGAGCACACAGAGAGCCCCGGGATTAACGGCGTACCCACCACGGTGAGGGAAACCCCCTGGGGCCTTGTGCTGTCCGGGCCTGGTTGTCCGCTGCCCGCCTGCGACGCGGCCGACGGGCAGCGGACACCCATCACCTCAGCCCGGGCCCGCCGCCGACGCGACCCCGCGCGCGTGCGGCCGCGAGTCCGTCGACGGTGCGCTCTCGCGCGAGGTCGGCCTCCGTCTGCGCGACGGCGGCGAGCACATGCACCATGAGTCGCCCGGCCGCGCTCGAGGTATTGAGCGTCTCCAACAGGGACCGAAGCGTGACGCCGCGCCCGTCGAGGTCGCGCACCAGTCGCGCGACGTGGGCAGCCGACCGGCCGAGCCGGTCGAGCTTCGTCACGACGAGCGTGTCCCCTGCGCGCAGCTGCGCGAAGACGCGGGCGAGCTCGGGCCGGTCCTCGCGGCGCCCGAGGCCTTCTCCACGACGACGTCGCGGACGTCGACGCCGCCGACGCCGGTGAGCGCGTCGACCTGAGCGTCGAGGCTCCGCGCCGTGGTGGAGACCCGGGCTTACCCGTAGACGTGTGCCATGTCGGCGACGGTAGCGAAAACCCCTGGGTCGCGTTCTGCGTCACCGGGGGTTTCGGGCACTAGTTCTGCGACATGTTCTTGCGGCGTGTCGCGGTTGCCGTCGAGGTGTCCGGGAAACGGTCGTTTCTATGGCAGGGGAGGAGTTGTCCCGATCCGCCAAGCACCCTGGACCATCCGGGGCCCACGCGTCGAACCGGGACGCCTCGCAGCGAGCGCTCGGTGAACGTGAACGGGAAGCAGCGGCGGTAGACCGCTGATCGGTCACCCGTGGACCGACGTCGCGCGCAAGGAACCGTCCTCGTCGGTGGATGACGCGGCGAGGAGCCGTGCGCCCCGATGAGTGATGTGGACGCGGAGCACCACGAGGCGTCGGCCGTGAGGCCCTCGGCAAGCGGTCGACGGTGCCCGATCGCGCTCAGCGGCGCGGCAGGACGATCGGTGCGCCGCCGCCCGGGTGGTCGACGACCTCGACGGGGTAGTCGTAGACGTCGCTCAGCAGCTCGGCGGTGAGGACGTCGCGCGGCCCGCCGTCGGCGACGACGCGCCCGCCCGCGAGGACGGTGACCTGGTCGGCGTACGCGGCCGCGAGCGAGAGGTCGTGCACGACGACGACCACCGCACCGCCCGCGGCGGCGTGCGCCCGGGCGAGCTGGAGCACGAGCTCCTGGTGCTTGAGGTCGAGCGCGGCGGTCGGCTCGTCGAGCATGAGGAGCGCGGTGCGCTGCGCGAGCACGCGCGCGAGCGCGACGCGGGCCTTCTCGCCGCCGGACAGCGAGGTGAAGTGCCGGTCGGCGAGGTGCTCGACGTCGGTCGCGGCGAGCGCCTCGGCGACCGCGGCGTCGTCCTCGTCCTCGGACGGGGTGCCGCGCCACGGCGAGCGGCCCATGCGCACGACGTCCACGGCGGTGAACGGGAAGCTCAGCGACACCTGCTGGAGCATGACCGACCGGCGCAGGGCGAGCTCGGTCGGGGTCCACGCGGCGAGCGGGCGGCCGTCCACGGTGACGTCGCCGGCCTCGGGGCGCAGGTCGCCGGTGAGCACGCCGAGCAGCGACGACTTCCCGGCACCGTTCGGGCCGAGCAGCGCGCGGACCTCGCCCGCGCGCACGTCGACCGACACGTCGCGCAGGATCGGCGCCTCGCCCAGGGTGAGGGACACGCCGTGCGCGGCGGTGACCACGTCGCCGGGCGCGGCACGCCCCGGGAGGCGGGACCGCCGTCGGGCACCGGTGACGGCGGTGCGCAGGGAGCCGAGGAACGACGAGCCCTCGTGGCGCAGGTCGCTCATGCCCAGCCTCCCTGGCGCGAGCGCGTGCGGCGCAGCAGGTAGAAGAAGAACGGCCCGCCGACGAGCGACGTGATCATGCCGAGCGGCAGCTCGACGTTCGCGACGGCGCTGCGCGCGAGGAGGTCGGCGGCGAGCAGCACGACGGCGCCGCCCAGCACGGACGCGGGGATGAGCGTGCGGTGGCTCGGCCCGCAGACCATGCGCACGAGGTGCGGCACGACGAGACCGACGAACGCGATGATCCCCGTGAACGCGACCCCGGCGGAGACGAGCAGCGCGACGAGGACGATGACGAGCTGGCGCAGCCGCTCGACGTCGACCCCGAGGTGCTGGGCGGCGCGCTCGCCGAGCGCGAGCAGGTCCATCCTGCGGCGCACGAGCATCGCACCGGTGACGCCGACGACGGCGATCGGCAGGACGACCGCGACGGACTGCCACGTCGCGCCGCCGAGCGACCCGAGCTGCCAGAAGACGATCTGCTCGCGCGCGGCCGGGTCGGCGACGAACGTGAAGAACGCGAGCATCCCGCCCGCGAACGCGTTGACCGCGATGCCCGTGAGGACGAGCGTCACGACCTCGGTGCGACCGCCGGCGCGCGCGAGCGCGTAGACGACGAACGTCGTGACGAGACCACCGACGAACGCCGCGGCGGCGACCCAGGTGCCGGGCACGAGCGCGCCCGCGGTGACGATGACCGCGCACGCGCCGACGGCCGCACCCGAGGACACCCCGATGACGCCCGGCTCGGCGAGCGGGTTGCCGAACACGCCCTGCATGAGGGCGCCCGAGCACGCGAGCGCCGCGCCCACGACGATCGCCAGGACGACGCGCGGGAACCGCACGACCCACAGCGCGTTCTCGCCCTGCGGGTGCGACGGCATGGGTCCCCAGTCGAGCCCGACGTGGTGCGCGAGCGAGCCGAGCACCTCCGCGGGCGACACGGGCACCTGGCCCGTCATGCCGGACACGACGGTGAGCACCGCGAGCGCCACGCCCAGCCCGACCATCAGCCACCGGGCCGCGCGGCGGCGCTGCTGCCCGACGGCGGGCCCCACCCGGGCGGGCCGGCCGCCGGGGCGCCGGGCGCCGTCGGGCACGGTCGCGCCCTCGGGACCGGGCGCGTCCTCGGGCGTGCCGAGGGGGCGGGTGGCGGGCGCGCTCACGACGCCGGGAGCTCCGGCGCGGGCACGCCGTAGAAGGCCTCGACGAGCGACGCGATCGTGGACCCGGTGCGGGGGCCGAACGTGAGCAGGCGCGAGCCGTCCATGTCGACGACGCGGCGTGCCTCGCCCGCGGGCGTCTGCGCGAGGCCGGGGATCGCCATCATGGCGTCGAGGCCGCCCATCGACTCGAGCCCGTCGGTCATGACGAGGTAGGCGTCGGGCGCGGCGCTGATGATCGCTTCGCTCGTGACCGGCGCGTACTGCTGCGTGAGGCCGATCGCGGTCCCGGCGTCCTCGCCGCCGATCTCGCGGATCAGGTCGTCGGCTCCGGAGCCTGGCCCGAAGAGCATCTTGATGTTCGACCCGCGCAGGTAGAGGAACGCGACGCGCGGCGTCCCGGTGTCCTGCGGCACCGCGGCCAGGGCCGCGCAGATCTGCCGGTCCGTGCGCTCGACGAGCGCCTCGCCCTGCTCGGGCACGCCCAGCGCGGTCGCGACCGCGCGGATCCGGTCGTCGACGCCGTCGAGCGTGCGGGCCTCGTCGAAGTACACGACGGGGATGCCCGAGCTCTCGAGCTGGCCGCGCACGTCGTCGGTGAGGATCGTCGCGTCGGTGAGGATCACGGACGGGTCGAGCCCGAGGATCGCCTCGACGTCGAGCGCGTGGCCGGCGCCCGTGACGACGGGGACGTCCGCGGCCTCGGGGAAGCCCGTCGGCAGGTCGCGGCCCACGACGTTCGCGCCCAGCCCGAGGCTGTACACGATCTCGCCGAGCGTCCCGTACAGGTCGACGGGGATGATGCGGCTCACGTCGGTGATCTCGACCGGGCGCCCGTCGACCGACTCGACCGTCACCGGGAGCTGCGGGGCGGGCGCCTCGGCGACCGGGTGGATCGCGTCGTCGGCGAACGTCGCGCTCGTGGGCCCGGTGGGGAACGACGCGGGGTCGACGTCGGAGCCGCCGCCCGCGGCCCGCGACTCCGCGAGCGTCGTGCAGGCGGGCGCGGCGGTGCCGGGGGTCTCGGCCGGGGTCGCCTCGACGGGCGCGGCGTCCTGGCTCGCCTCGGCCGACGGCGTCGCGGGCGGCTCGTAGGGGAGCGGCGAGCACGCGGCGACCAGGCCCAGCAGGACGACGGCGCCCGCCCATGCCAGCGCGGTCACGGTCCGGCGTGCGCGGCGGGGCGCGGCACCCGCCGCACCCGTGGGCGACGTCGGGCGGCTCGACGACGAGCCGGGGTGCGGCGCAGGGCGGGCAGCGTGGGGCATGGGGAGTTCTCCAGGGAGCGGTCCGCGGGAGGCGCGACCGGCCACGGCCGCCACCTCGCCTCAGGTAAGACGAGCCTAACCTGACCAGCAGGCGGTTCTCGACCGTCGACGAGGTAACACACCTCACGCCGCGCGCGGTCGCCCGCTGCCCGCCCGGAGCCTGCCCACCCGCCGCCTGCCCACCCGCCGCCTGCCCACCCGCCACCCGGCGAGCATGGGGTTCTGGCCCGTCGGCAAGGTCAGACGAGCAGCCACCGCATGGTCGACGGAGCCGGGGTGGTGCGCGCCCGATCCAGGGGCTACGGGTGGGCCGCGCCGAGGTCGGCGAAGAGGTCGCTGTTGAGGCGGAAGGCGTGCTTGGCCTCGGCGACGGTCTCGTCGAGCTGCTCCGGTGTGAGGACCAGGGCGTCGAGGCGCTCGCGGTAGACGTCCTTGAACGGCTTGGACTTCGGGATCTCGACGAACGTGTAGAAGGCGAGGCCGTCGCCCGACAGCCCGTAGTGGCGCTGCAGCATCCGCTTGATGATCTGCCCGCCCGAGAGGTCGCCGAGGTAGCGCGTGTAGGCGTGCGCGGCGTACGACGGCAGCGACCCGCCGACCGTGCGCAGGCGGGCGACGTAGCGCTCGGTCGCGGGGTGGATCGTCACGCGCTCGGCCCAGTCGGCGCCCACGAGGAACGTGAGGTCCTTCTCGATCTCGGGGGTGCGCGTGAGCTCGTCGAACACGAGGCTCGCGCCCTGGGCGTCGGCGCGCATCGCGGCGCTCGCGTCCTCGAGCGCGCCGTAGATGGCCCACTGCTGGGCGGCGAGGTCGGCGTACGCGGCGACGTCGAGGCGGCCGGACATGAGCCGCTCGACGAACCCGGAGCCCTCGGCCTGCTCGTGCTCGGGGCGCGTGCCCTCGCGCAGCCGCTGCGACAGCGGGACGGACTCGTCGGCGCGGTGGAGGTCGTGGGTGAGGGCAGTCACGGGATGGCTCCTGCGGGTGCGTCGGGGCGGGACAGCACGTCCTGACGCCGTGTCATGACGATGCGTCAGGAACTGTAGCCCACGGAGGTGAGGCTTGCCTATCCTCTGTCCGTCATCCGACCCCGGAGGGCGCGCTCCAGGCGTCAGCCCGCGAGCGCGGGCGAGGTCGCGTCAGCTCCGACGGCGCGCAGCACGAACGCCTCGGTCGCCTCGATCGCCTGCTCGCGCGCGACGGGGTCGTCGGGCACGAGGCGTCCGGACAGGCACGCGTTGACGAGCTGGACCGTCGTGTCGATGTCCTGCGCGGGGAACTCGCCCGCCTCGATCCCCGACCGGACGATGCGGCGCAGGATCGCCTCGACGAGCTCCGCGTGCTCGCGCAGCCGCTGCCGCGTGGTCCGCGAGAGCACGGTGCGCAGGTCCGGCCCCGGGGCCAGGTGGAAGATGCGCTTGAGCTGCGCCTGCTGGCGGATGTAGGTGCGCAGCTGCTCGACGGGGTCGGCCACGTGCTCCAGCGCGCGCTCGAGCGTCCCGACGTACTGCTCCGTCTCGTGGGTGATGAACCCCAGGAGCAGGGCCTCCTTGTCGGGGAAGTGGTTGTAGACCGCGGTGCGGCCGACCCCGGCGGCGGCGGCGATGTCCGCGAGCGAGATGGCGTCGAAGCCCCGGTCCATCATGAGGGTCGAGAGCGCCGCGAAGAGCTTCTGCCGGGTCTGGGCGCGGTGCTCGTGGAGGGACCCTCCGATGATCTTGGGCATGCTGACATCATAGGCAGGTCGTGTCAGAACGCTAATCCCCGACGATCCGGGCCCCGGGGAGGGTGCTGCGCCGTCTGGCACACTGCCGCCATGGACACGACCGCGTCGCCCGAGGGCGTCCCCGCCGCCGCCCCGGACCCGGAGTTCCCGCCCGTCCCCGCGGACACCAAGGACTGGACGTGGGTCATGGAGCGCCCGTGCCCCGAGTGCGGGTTCGTCGCCGCCGAGGTCACGCCCGACCGCGTGGGCGCCGCGGTCCGCGACGCCGTCCCGCGCTACGTCGCGGCCCTGGCCCGCGCGGACGCGCGGACCCGCCCCGACCCGACGACCTGGTCCGTGCTCGAGTACGCCGCGCACGTCCGCGACGTCTTCTCCGTGTTCGACGTGCGCGTGCAGTCCATGGTCGAGGGGGACGACCCGCGGTTCGCCAACTGGGACCAGGACGCGACGGCGGTCGCGGAGGACTACGCGCACCAGGACCCGGCCGTCGTCGCGCGCGAGCTCCGGATCGCGGGCGAGCGCGTCGCGGGCCGCTTCGACGCCCTCGTCCCCGACCAGTGGGAGCGTCCCGGGCGGCGCTCGAACGGGTCGGTCTTCACGGTCCGGACGCTCGGGCAGTACTTCGTGCACGACGTCGTCCACCACCTCCACGACGTCGGCGCCTGACGCGCGCGGGTCCCGGCGAACGGACCCACGCTCGTGACACCGCCGTAACACCGCCGCCTCCCGGGCGCTCTACGTTCCGGTTCATGGACGCCCCCGTCGTCGGCCTGGTGCCGGACGCGCACGCCGGTGCGCACCTGCTCGCGACGCCCCGCTCGCGCGGCGCGGCCCGCACGCCCGTGGACGCGCTCGCGCGCGCCTGGTTCGCCGGCGCGGCCTGGACGACCCCGCCGGGCGGCGGGGGCGCGGCGCGGCCCATGGCCGGCGCGCGGTTCCGGGGCGTCGTGCCCGACGGCGTCGTCGCACCGGGCGAGCTGCGCCTCGCCGAGGGGGCGCGCGTCGTCGGGCCCTTCGCGCTCACCCCGCCGCAGACGCACGCGCTCGGCCTCGCGGGCGGGAGCGCCGAGGCGTACGCGTTGCACGTCGACCACCCCGACGCGCGGCTCGCGCCCGCGGCGGTCGCCGCGACCGACGACCGCGACGGGCTGGTGCGCGCGTTCCCGGCGGGGCTGCCGCAGGGGCTCGAGCTCCGCGTGCTGGGCTGGGCCGTCGCCGCGGCCCGGCGCGTCGGCGGCGCGGTCGTCGCGGACGGCCGGGCCGTGCTCACGCCCGACCCGGCGTCGGGCGTCGACCTCACGCTCCACAGCGCCCACGTGCTCGGGCCGGACGACGCGCTCGGCGTCCTGCGCACGACGGTCCCCGGCGCGAGGGTCGTCGCCGTGCGGGCGGGCGCGGACGGCCTCGCGGAGTACGTGCTGTCGGGGGAGACCCCGTACGACGGCGGGGTGCGGCTCGAGGCCCGACGCGTCGCGCAGGTCCCGCTCGCCCTCGACGGGCTCGACTGGCGCGAGCACGGGCCGCACGCCTACCGCCTCACGTGGGTCCCGACCGAGCCGGACGAGCTCGCGGTCGAGCGGCCCTCGGGGCTGCACGTCCTCGCGCGCTCGCGCGCCCGGGTGCTGCTCGCCCGGCTCGCGGCGATGCTCCAGGGTCGCCTCGCGGGGACGCTCGTCGACGACGGCGGGTTCGTCGTGCGCGACCTCGACCTCGACGAGCGGCTCTCCCCGGCGGCGGCACCCACGGCGCGGTTCTGGGTCTGAGCGCGTGCGCACGGGGCGCGCCGAGGGGCCGGCCGGGCCGGGTCCGCGCCGAAATCTGTCCACAGAATTCATCCACAGGCCTGTGGGCAGCGTGGGAACGGCGCGGGGCGTCCTGTGGACGAACCTGTGGTCATCCGGGCGGCCCAAATGACAACGGTGGGAACTCTTGCAGACCCCCGGGCCGAGGACTACAAACGTCCGTAACGGCCCGGACGGGCGCACACGGACGACGGGGTTCCGGCACGCATCATGCAGGGGTCTGACGGCCCCGCCAGGACCGCACGACGTCCCGCCGCGCACGCGAGGGCACGGCCGACCGGAGAACGGTGGACGACCCGCCACCCCCTGCTGCGGGGCTGCGCGCGACGGCGCAGGTTCCTACCGGACCCGGAAGGCCGACCGCGATCGGCGTCACCGCACCTGCCCGGGCACCCGGGCCGGACGCGAGGGCGCCGGGCCGCCACGTCGCGAGCGGCGCCCCGACGGGCCACCCGGCCCGACCGCCCCGGGGTCGCGCGGACACGGCGAGGCCCCTCGGAATCCTGCTCCGAGGGGCCTCGTCCCCATTCTCCCGCGGGCGCGGCCCGACGCGAAGACCGTCCACAGGCGCAGGAAGGCTCCGCCCCGCACGCCTACGCTCGTGCCCATGAGCAACCTCGAGACCCGGCCGGAGGAGCGCGTCTGCTCGGCCGGCGCGCCCCACGACGACGGTGCACGCGCCGCGGTCGAGATCCTCGAGCACCGGGACGTCCCGCTCGGGGGCACCCGGGCGATGCGGGTGCGGCGCACGATCCCGCAGCGCGCCCGGTCGCTCGTGGGCGCGTGGTGCTTCCTCGACCACTACGGCCCCGACCCGCTGCCCGCCATCGGCGACGGCACCGACGGCATGCAGGTGCCGCCGCACCCCCACACCGGGCTCCAGACCGTCACGTGGCTGTTCGCCGGCGAGATCCTGCACCGCGACGCCGTCGGGTCGCTCCAGACGGTGCGGCCCGGCGAGCTCAACCTCATGACCGCGGGTCGCGGCATCTCCCACTCGGAGGAGTCGCCGCGCGGCGAGCGGCCCCCGGTCCTGCACGGCGTCCAGCTGTGGGTCGCGCTGCCGGGCGACCGCCTCGCGGACCCGCCCGCGTTCGAGCACCACGCCGACCTCCCCGTCGCCACGGTCGACGGCGCGCGGGTGCAGGTCTTCCTCGGCGCGCTCCGCGTGGGCGGCGCCGCGCTGCGCTCGCCCGCCACGACCTTCACGCCGATCGTCGGGGCGCAGCTCGACCTCGCGCCCGGCGCGCGCGTCACGCTCGACGTGGACCCGGCGTTCGAGCACGGCCTCCTCGTCGATGACGGCGTGGTGCGGCTCGAGGGCTCGCCCGTCCCGCCGTCGTCGCTCGGGTACGTCGAGCCCGGCCGCACGACGCTCGTCGTCGAGGCGGGACCGGACGCCCCCGCCCGTGCGGTGCTCGTGGGAGGCGAGCCGTTCGGCGAGGACATCGTCATGTGGTGGAACTTCGTCGGCCGCTCGCACGACGACGTCGCGCGCGCCCGCGCGGACTGGCAGGCCCAGCTCGTCGTCACGGGGGACCAGGGCCCGAACCGCGGCGGCACCCGGTACGCGGACGGCGCGCGCGACCGCCGCTACGGCGAGGTCGTCGGGTACGACGGCGGCCCCCTGCCTGCGCCCGCGCTGCCCGACGTCCGACTGCGCCCGCGCACCCGGCCCGCCGCTCCGCCGCGCCGGTAAGTCGCGCCAGTAGACTGCCGCGCATGGCCAAGAACACCACGCCCGACTTCGTGCTGCGCCCGTTCGAGGGGCTCCCCGGCGAGACCGACTGGGTCGCGATGCGCGAGGTCGTCCCCTCGGCCACCGCGACCGCGCGCACGACCGCCGAGCACGGGGCGCGCGACGTCCTCGTCGTGACGGTCCTGCCCGCCGGCTGGGCCGCGCTGCACCGCCAGGACGGCACGATCCTCCTCGCCGTCCAGACCCTGGCCGGCTCCGGCGACACGAGCCGCGACCTCGCCGCCGCGCTCCTGGAGGCGATCGACGCCGAGCCCGGCACGTCCATCGAGACGAGCGCCCTGCCCGACGCCGGCCCGCGCCTCCAGGACGTGCTCGACCTCTCCGTCCCGTTCGACGTCACCGTGCACGAGGACTTCGCCTTCTGGCTGGACCCGTCGGCGGAGATCACGCCCGACCTGCGCGCCTCGCTCGACCAGGCGGCCGAGTCGATGGTGCCCACCGTCAAGCTCGACGCCGTCGAGTCCGCGTACTGGTGCCGCATGTCGCGCGAGTTCCTGCGCTGGGCCCGCCCCGAGCCGGAGGACGCCCTCATCGACGCGATCTCGCGCCTGCACGCGAAGCGCGAGTCCGGCCTCGCGGGCGGCAAGTTCGTCGGCGCGTTCCGGTCGAGCGGCCTGCTCGTCCCCGTGTGGGAGCTGCCGCGCGGCACGGAGGCGGACGAGCTCGAGGGCCCGGTCGCGGAGCTCGACGCCCGCCTCACCGAGGCGCTCGCGGTCACGGAGCCGCTCGACGCGAACGAGCGCCGTGCGCGCGCGGGCATCGTGTCCCGGCAGGTCACGCTCCGCTGACCCGGAGCACCCCACGCGAGCGCACGACGCGGGAGCGCGACCACCCCGAGAGCCCGCCGACGCCCCTGTCGGCGGGCTCTCGCGTCGAGTAGGATCCGGGAGACCTGGGAACGCAGCCCGGTCGTCCTGCGGAGATCCCGAGCGGATCCGCTGGTGGAACGACGACACATCTGCGGCCAACTCTTTGCACTACTAGGCTGGACGGCGTGAACGCGGACCATCGGTCGACCGATACGGGGAAGAACACGGGGAGTGCCCCCACGAGCACGGCGAGCACGCCGCCGACGTACCTGTCGGCGTCCGGGACCCGGGCGCGCACGCCGCGCCCGGTGGCCGGCGACGGGCGCACGGGCCGCGCCGTCCGCCAGCGCGTCGCGGTGATCATCCCCGCGAAGGACGAGTCGCGTCGCATCGCCGCCACCGTGCGCGCCGCGAAGGCCATCCCGCACGTCGACCTCGTGCTCGTCGTCGACGACGGCAGCGAGGACGACACCCAGCACGTCGCGCGCGAGGCGGGGGCCGTCGTCGTGCGGCACTCCCACAACCGCGGGAAGGCCGCGGCCATGGAGACGGGAGCCGCGGTCGTCGCGATGCGCGACGCGGCCGACCGCCCGCCGCGCCTCCTGCTCTTCATCGACGGCGACCTCGGCGAGACCGCCGTGAACACCGCGCCGCTCGTCGCGCCCGTCCTCGACGGGTACGCCGACGTGGCCATCGCGCTGCTCCCGCCCCAGCCGGGTGCCGGGGGCCGGGGGATCGTCGTGGGCGCCGCGCGCCGCGCGATCCAGTCCCTCACGGGGTGGACCCCGACCCAGCCCCTCTCCGGGATGCGGTGCCTCACGCGCGAGGCGTTCGAGGCCGCGACCCCGCTCGCGCGCGGCTGGGGCGTGGAGACGGGCATGACGATCGACCTGCTCCGCAAGGGGTACGTGGCGGTCGAGGTGCCGTGCGACCTGCGCCACCGCGCGTCGTCGAACGACCTCAAGGGCCAGCTCCACCGCGCGGCCCAGTATCGCGACGTGCTGCTCGCGGTGAACGCGCGCAAGATGCGCTCCGCCGTCGACCGGGTGCGCGCGGGCGACCACTAGCCACGCGGGGCCGCCGCACCGGGCGACCCGGCACGGCAGGTCGCTCGGCGCGGCGGCTCGGCGTCGGGGCTCAGTGCCTCGGCGTGCGGACCATGCCGTGCACGACGGGGCCGTCGTGCACCTGCGTGGTCGCGGTGCGCACGAAGCCCAGCCGCTCGTAGAAGGTGACGTTGCGCGCGTCGGAGGTCTCGAGCGCGACGGGCGCGTCCCCGAGTGCGGGGTCGCGCAGCGCCGCCCGGCACACCGCGGTGCCGAGCCCGGTGCCCTGGAGCGACGGCAGGACCCCTACCGTCGCGAGCACCCAGGCGTCCGGGCGGGGCGGCGGGAGCTCCGCGGTGGCCACGGCCTGCAGGCGTGCGCCGTGCAGCGCGGCGACCCGTTCCTGGACGTCGTCGGGGGGTGCGGGGGCGTCGGGCGGCATGAGCGCGACGACGGCGTCCACCGGC
Source organism: Cellulosimicrobium sp. 4261 (assembly GCF_040546915.1). Classification (NCBI taxonomy): domain Bacteria; kingdom Bacillati; phylum Actinomycetota; class Actinomycetes; order Micrococcales; family Promicromonosporaceae; genus Cellulosimicrobium; species Cellulosimicrobium sp. 4261. The sequence continues at coordinate 343,827 of NZ_JBEPOQ010000001.1, read as the reverse complement.
TCGTGGACGACGACGATCCCGTGCGCGACGGCGTGCTCGAGGTAGATCTCCTGGAGCGCGGCGAGGCGCTCCGGGTAGCCGTCCTCCGGGACTGCCCAGCGGGTCCAGGGATAGTCGTGGAACGCGTCGGCGAGGGTGCGGGCCGCGGCGGGGACGTCGGCGGCGGTGGCTCGACGGAACGTGGGCGTCATGGTGCGGTGCCTCTCGGGGTCGGGTCGGGTCGCGGCTCGATCGCGCCGGTGCGGGCGATCTGCTCGAGGGTGCGCACGTGCTGCCGGAACGCGTCGAGCCCGCGGTCGCTGATGCGGACCCACGTGCGCGTCCGGCGCCCGGCGGCCTCCTTGCGGATCTCCACCAGACCCGCGTCGGAGAGGGCGGTGAGGGCCTGGGAGAGGGACGAGTCGCTCAGCTCGACCAGGTCGGCCAGGAAACGGAAGTCCGCGCTCTCGACGTTCGCCAGGGCGGCGAGGATCGAGAAGCGCACGGGCGAGTGGATGAGCGCGTCCAGGTCCTTGCGCGGGTGGCTCACCGGCGTGCGCTCGCGAACGCGCACGCCGCGAACGGGGAGGCGGCGACGACGCCGGCGAGGACCCACCAGGCCGGCGACGCCGCGCCGACGAGCTGGAGCGCCGGGTCGAGCATCGCGAAGTACAGCACCGCCCAGGTGATCAGGGCGATGCCCATGTCGCGCACCCAGTGCCGCGGCGCCGTCCGGTGGTGCCGCGCGACGGCGGACCACAGCAGGGCGAGGACGACCACGAGCACCGTGGTGGCGGGCCACCACGGTGCGTCGAGGACGTCGATCGCGATCGTGTACGCGAGGGCGGTGACAGCGTGCCCGACGCTGAGCCAGGGGTACCAGCGGGTCGCGCGGTGGGCCTGGGCGGCGACCTCCTCCGCCTGGCCGAGCTGACGACGGGCCTGCTCCGGGGTGATGGAGTTCTGGATCATGCAATCACTTTAACACTCCTAAAGTGAGCGATGTCCACCCGACGCCGTCTCTTCCCGCATCTCCTCGAGCGGGCGGTTCGCCGTCTCGGGCAGCGCGCGGAGCACGAGCACGAACGACGCGGCCGCGAACACCGCGTAGAGGGCGTAGCTGCCGGGGAGCGACAGGTCCCGGAGCGAGGGGAACGTGAGGTTGACGGCGATGCCCGCCGCCCAGTTCGCGGCGGCGGCGAGCGAGGCGGCGCGGGCGCGCATGAGGTTGGGGAACATCTCTCCGACGAGGATCCACACCACGGGACCCCACGAGACGGCGAAGGCCACGACGAAGACGTTCGCCGCGACCAGGGTCACGACGCCCCACGCGTCGACGAACACGACGCCGTCCGCGGTCTGCCGCGCCTGGGCGAACCCGGTCGCCATGACGGCCAGGGCGACCGTCATGCCCACCGAGCCCACGAGCAGCAGGCGACGCCGCCCCACGCGGTCGACGAGGAAGATCGCGACGACGGTCGCCGCGACGTTGACGAGCGACGTCAGGGCCGAGAGCCAGAAGGCCTGCTGCTCGCCGAAGCCCACCTGCGCCCAGAGCGACGTCGAGTAGTAGAAGATGACGTCGATCCCCACGAGCGCCTGGAGCGCGGCGAGCGCGATCCCCAGCCAGACGATGGGCTTGAGGCGGCCCGGCCCGGAGAACAGGTGGGACCACGCCGGCCGCGCCTCGTGGAGCGTCCCCTCGATGGTCGCGACGGCCAGGAGCGCGTCGCCCTCCGGGACGCGGTGGAGGCGCCGCAGCGTGCGGGCGGCGCCGTCGCGGTCGCCGCGCATCACGAGGTACCGCGGCGACTCGGGCAGCAGGACCGCCGCGACCACGTACGCCACCGACGGCACGACCGCGACGAGGAACATCCACCGCCAGGCGGGCAGGCCGAGGGCCAGCTCCGCCTCGGCCCCGCCCGCGGCGCGGACGAGGAACGCGTTCGAGACGAGCGCGGCGAAGATGCCCAGGACGATCGACATCTGCTGCGCCGTCGCGAGGCGCCCGCGCAGGCGGGCGGGCGCGATCTCGGCGATGTAGAGCGGCGCGACGACGGACGCCATGCCCACCCCGACGCCCCCCAGGAAGCGCCACAGCGCGAGGGTCGGGCCGTCGTGCGCGACGGCGCACAGCACCGACGTGGCGACGAACAGGGTCCCGGCGACCATCATGAGGCGTCGTCGTCCGAAGCGGTCCGCGATGGTGCCCGCGGAGAAGGCGCCCACCGCCGCGCCGAGGAGCGCGCTCGCGACGATCACGCCCACGAGCGCGCTCCCGACGCCGAGCTCGGCCTTGAGGGCGTCGACGGCGCCGTTGACCACGGCCGTGTCGAAGCCGAACATGAACCCGCCCAGCGCCGCCCCGACGGTCGACGCGACGACGAGCGGGGTGAGGGCGCCGTGGCCGAGGCGGCCCGTCGCGGCGTTCACGGCGTGCCCCGGCGGAAGGTCGTCGGGGTGGAGGTCTGCGTCATCGGAGGTCCTCTCGGAAGGTGTCGACGGGATGGGCGATCGTGCTGAACAGGGCGTTGGCGGCCTGCCGCGAGTCGAGCCGCGTGTGCTGGACGACGACGGGCGCCGACGCGACGACGACGGCCGAGTAGTCGGTGCCGCGGGGCACGGGCTCGGGGTCGTCGAGGTCGTTGAGCGTCACGTGGCGCACCCGCTCGGCGGGCACCACCACGACGTACGGGCCGGCCGGCGGGCGGTCGGTGAAGTAGAGCCGGATCTCGACGCGCGCGTCGTCGGGACCGGCGTTGAGCAGGCACAGGCTCTCGTGGCTCGCGAGGGTCGGGTCCTCGCCCGTGCCGTACGGCGGGATCCAGCCGTCGCCGATCGCCCAGCACGTCGCCCCGACCCGGGGGCGACGTGCCGGGGCGTCCGGCGCGCTCATACGCTGATCGACGACTTGGCGAGGACGCCGCCGTCGCACCCGACGAGCGACCCGGTCGTGTACGACGAGCGGTCCGACAGCAGCCAGAGCACGGGCTCGGCGATCTCCTCGGGCTGCGCGAGCCGGCCCAGCGGGACCTCGCGCTCGATCTGCGCGCGCGTCGCGGCGACCTCGTCGGCGGGCACGTTGGCCCACATGAGGGGGGTCTCCGTCGGGCCGGGGACGATCGCGTTCACCCGGACCCCGTGGCGCGCGTAGTCGACCGCGAGGGTGCGGACCATGGACGAGATCGCCCCCTTCGAGGCGCCGTACGCCGTCGCGCCCCCGGCCGCGAAGCCGACCGTCGCGGCGGGCGAGCCGCACAGCACGACGCTCCCGCCGCCGTCGGCGACCATCGTGCGCAGCACCTCGCGCACGACGAGGAACGTGCCCGTCACGTTGACGTCGAGCACGCGGCGCCACGTGGCCGGGTCGAGCTCGTGCGCCGCCCCGCCCACGTCGATCCCGGCGCCCGCGAAGAGCCCGCGCAGCGGCGGCCCGGCGTCCACGACCGCCCCGACCGCCGACGCGACCGCGGCAGCGTCGGTCACGTCGAGCACGTGCGCGCGCCCGTCCCCGCCCGCCTCCCGGGCGAGGTCCACGGTGCCCGCGGCGCCGTCGGGGTCGAGGTCGAGCACGTGCACGAACCAGCCGTCCCGGGCGGCGCCCACGGCGACCGCCCGACCGATCCCCGACGCCGCGCCCGTCACGACGAGCGACCGGGGGCTCATGCCGCGCTCCCGAGCAGCGCGTCGACGTCGCAGTAGCGCGCGAGGCGCTCGCGGTCGAGCGTGACACCGAGGCCGGGGCCGTCCGGGATCGGGAGCATCCCGTCCGCGTCGAGCGTCCAGCGGTCCGTCGTCAGCTCGTCGATGTAGGGCGAGCCGGTGACGTACTCGACGAGGTCCGTGTCCGGCAGCGCGGAGGCGAGCTGGAGGTCGGTGGCGAGCCCGACGGCGGTGTTCCACCCGTGCGGCACGAGCTTGACGCCGTGGTCGTGCGCGGACCACGCGATGCGCCGCAGCTCGCTCGTCCCGCCGACCTTCGTGACGTCGGGCTGCACGATGTCGAGCGCGCCGCCCTCGATCCACGGCTGGAACGCCTGGCGGCGCGTGAGCACCTCGCCACCGGAGATCGGCACGGGCGAGCGCCGGCGCAGGTGGGTGTAGTCCTCGATCGCGTCCGGCGGCAGCGGCTCCTCGAACCACGCGACGCCGTACGCGTCGAGCATCCGGGCGGTCCGCAGGGCCCACTTGTAGCCCTGGCTCCACGCGCTGTCGCTGCCGCCGGCGTCGACCATGAGCATCGCGTCGGGGCCGACGGCGTCGCGCGCCGCGGCGACGATGCGCTCGTCGAGCCGCTCGTCGACCCGGCCGAAGGGGCCCCAGCCGATCTTGAACGCGGTCCATCCCTCGGCACGCAGCGCCGCGAGGTGGTCGCGCAGCGCGTCGGGCTGGTCCATGAGCAGCGAGGCGTACGGACGCACCCGGTCGCGGTACCGCCCGCCGAGGAGGCGCCCGACGGGCTGACCCGTCGCCTGGCCGAGGAGGTCCCACAGCGCGGTGTCGACGCCGCTGATCGCGTGCGTGATCGACCCGCCGCGCCCCATCCAGAACGTCGTGCGGTGCAGCCGTTCGCTCGTGCGCTCCGGCTCCAGCGCGTTCGCGCCCACGAGCAGGGGCCGCAGGACGTCGAGCGCGCCGCGCACGAGGTCCTCGGTCGTGAACACGCTGCCGACGCCGACGAGCCCCTCGTCGGTGTGGACGGCGACGAGGGTGTGCACGACGTCGTCCTGGCGCAGCTCCTCCTGCCAGCCGCCCTCGGGGGTGGCGCCGCGCAGGCCGGCGGCGGTGATGGCGGTGATCCTCATGGGTGTCCTCTCGTCGGTCTGTCGTGGTCCGCGACTCTAGGGCGCGTGATGGTAGATGGTCAACCATCGGCCACCCACTAGGGTGGGAGCCCTCCCGAGTGAGAGGGTCTCCGTCGTGCCCGTCCTGCCCGCATCGCCGCCCGAGTCCCGGCGCGACTGGGTCCTGCGCCACCTGCGCGAACGCATCGCCTCCGGCGACCTCGCCGCCGGCGACCGCCTCGTCGAGCGTGATCTCTCCGCCTCCTACGGCATCAGCCGCGGCCCGGTGCGGGAGGCGATCATGGTGCTCGAGCAGGAAGGGCTCGTCGTCTCCCACCCGTACCGCGGCGCCGTCGTGGTGGACGTCTCCCAGGAGGAGATCGCCGAGATCCTCGTCCCGGTGCGGACCGTCATCGAGAAGGTGGCGTTCCGCGCGGCGGCGCGCGCGCAGGACCCCGCGCTCCTGGACGCGCTCGACCGCACGGTGGCCGCGATGGAGCGCGCGGCGGACCCGCTCGACGCCCGGCGGCTCGCCGACCTCGACCTCGAGTTCCACGAGGCGGTGATCGCCGCCGCGAGCCACACGCAGTCGCTGCAGATCTGGCGGCTCATCCAGCCGCGCGTCCGGGCGTACTTCGTCCGGGACGCGCCGCACCACGAGGACGCGCACGCCGTCGTCGAGCAGCACCGCGAGCTGCTCGCCGCGCTCCGCTCGGGCGACCCCGCCCGTGCGGAGCGCGCGATCGAGGCGCACGTCTCGGTGTATCTCCAGCCCTGACCGGTCGGCCCCGCCGGTGGCCCCGGAGCCCGCACGGACGCACCATGGGAGGGCGGGCACGACGGCGTGCCCGGGCGGCTCGCCGCGCGAGCCGGACCGACGACGACGGGGGCAGCGCCATGTGCACAGGGATCAGGTTCACGGACGACGACGGCAACCTCTATCTCGCCCGCAACCTCGACTGGACGACGGGCTACGGGCAGCAGGTGCTGCTGACCCCGACGGGCTACACGACCCGGTCGCCGTTCGGCGCGGTGCGCGGGATCGAGCACGCGGTCCTCGGCATGGGGATCGTCGAGGAGGACACCCCGCTGTACTTCGACTGCGGCAACGACGCGGGGCTCGCCGTCGCGGGTCTCAACTTCCCCGGGTACGCGGAGTACGCCTCCGGCCCGGTCGACGGCGCGGTCAACGTGGCCGCGTTCGAGTTCCCGCTGTGGGTGTGCGCGCAGTTCGCGACGGTCGACGAGGTCGAGGCCGCGCTGCGCGACGTCGCGATCGTGGACCGTCCGATCAACGACAAGTACCCGAGCTCGCTGCTCCACTGGTTCATCGGCGACGCGCGCCGCGCGATCGTGGTCGAGTACACCAGCGCGGGCATGCAGGTGTTCGACGACGACGTCGACGTCCTCACGAACCAGCCCGGGTTCACCTGGCACCACGAGAACCTGCGCAACTACCTCAACGTCTCGCCGGACTTCCCCGAGGACACCGTCGTGGGCCGGGCCCACCTCGCCCCGTTCGGCTCGGGCTCGCACATGCGCGGAGTCCCCGGCGACTACTACTCGCCGTCCCGCTTCGTCCGCGCGGCCTACGTGAACTCCCACTACCCGACGAAGGGCACCGAGGAGGAGAACGTGAGCCGCGCCTTCCACACGCTGCAGCAGGTCGCGATGGTCGACGGCTGCGCGGCGATGGGGTCCGGCGAGTTCGAGAAGACCGTCTACACGGGCCTGTTCTCCGCGCGCACGCAGACCTACTACTGGAACACGTACGAGGACCCTGCGGTCCGGAGCGTCGCGATGGCCGACCTCGCGGCGAGCGGCAGCGGGCTCGTGCTCACCGAGGGCGCGCCTGCCGTGTGAGCCACCCGGTGGCGCGGGCCGGAGGGCGGCACGGGCGCGGCGCGGTGCGGCCTGTAGCGTCGCGGGATGGAACGGTCCGAGATCTTCGACATCGCCCATCTGCGCCATCCGATCGGGGCGCCCGTGGCGCCCGAGCGGCTGCGAGAGCTGGTCGGCTGGTTGAGCCCGGCCGACGGCGCCCGCGCCGCCGACCTCGGGTGCGGCGAGGGCGAGTGGCTGCAGGAGCTGCTGCTCGCCCACCCCGGGACCACCGGTGTCGGGATCGACCACATGCTCCCGGCCTCAGCGGCCCGGCGCACCCGCGAACGAGGGCTGAGCGATCGGGTGCGGTGGATCGAGGCGGACGCCGCCACCTGGGACGACGGGACGTTCGACGTCGTGCTGTGCGTCGGCGCGAGCCACGCCTTCGGCGGGCTGGAGGCCACGCTGGGCGCCGTCCGGCAGTGCCTGCGCCCCGGCGGCCAGGCACTGGTCGGGGACAGCATCTGGGAGGGCACCCCGTCGGAATCGGCGCTCGCGGCGCTCGACGTCCCCGCCGACGCCTATCCCGATCTCGCCGGCTTCGTGCGGACCGTCCGTGCGCACGGGTTCGAGCCGTCGTTCGGGCACGTCAGCACCCTGGCCGAGTGGGACGACTACCAGCTCAGCTGGACGGGCTCGCTCGTCGACTGGGCCGTCCGGGAGGCCCCGACGGCCGAGGACCGTGACCAGGCGCTCGCCGCCGCACGGGAGAATCGTGACGCCTGGCTGGACGGCGCCCGACGCGAGCTGGGGTTCGCGACCTTCGTCCTGCACGACGTCGCGGCCGACGCGCGGGACTGACCTGGGTCAGGACGGGGTGCTCCCGACCCGCGCCGCGGGGCCCTCCGCGCCGGAGCGGTCGTCCGGGTCGTCGTCCGCGCTCTCGCCCGTGCCGTCGCCGTCGTCGGCCGCGTGGAGCGCGGCGACGGTGAGCAACGGGACGGCCGGGATGAGCGCGATGAGCGCGATCCGCACGCCGAAGTCGTTGACGAGCGAGCCCGCGACGGCCACGATCCACAGCGCCAGCAGGGTCGGGCGCACGAGCGGCCACGCGGCCTCCGTGCGCGCGAACCACCGCGGCGTGAAGCGCCGGGGCCAGAAGAGCAGCAGCGCGGCCGCGACGAGCACGGCGATCGTCAGCCACACCGGCACCCCGCCCAGCACGGACCGCGCCGCGTAGCCCGCCTTGCGGAGCAGCGTCTCCCACGCCGACCCGTCGACGACCTGCCCGACGAACCGGCCCAGGTGCGAGCGCTCGTCGGCCGGACGCAGCCAGTCGAGCACGCCGACGGCGGCGACGAGCGCGACGCCCGCCGCCGCGACGAGCAGGAAGCGCCGCCACGTGACCCGCGCGCCCGAGGCGGCGAGGCCCAGCACGGCGAACGCCGGCACGACGACGAGACCGCCGCCGAGGTCGGCGCCGAGCGTCGGCCACACGTCCACGACCATCGTCACGAGACCGATGACGCCCACCGTCGCGGCGGCGGCGTACCGGTGGCCGCGTGCGACGAGCCACTGCGCGAGCGCCGCGGCGACGACGAGCGCCGCGACCGCGTACACGGAGAACGTCGGGTTCCCGAACCCGTAGAACCGGGCGCCGAACGTGGGCGCCGAACCGAGCGGGCTCGCCCGGTTGAGCGGGGTGCCGACGAGCGCGTCCAGCGTGAGCACGGCGAACGTGAGCCCGGCGACGATGCCGGGGCCGAGCCAGACCGGCCGGCGTGGGGCGAGGGCGCCCAGGCCGGCGACGGCCGCCGTCGCGAGGACCGTGGACACGACGATCGCGAGCGTCTGGTTCCCGAACCGCCACCAGCCCGTGAGCGACACGAGGAAGGCAGCGGTGGGCATCGCGGCGACGACGAGCGCGGACCCGCGGGCCCAGTGCGCCGCCCGGGCCCACCGGGCGCGCGCGCGGTCGCCGGTCGCGCGCGCGGCACGCGGCGCGAGCAGGAGGCACAGCCCGGCGATCACGAGCCCCGCGTAGAGCGGCACGTCGACGAACGCGGTGTAGACGGCGCGGCGCACGTGGTCGCGCGTCGTGAGGTCGGCGAGGGCGTCGGCGGTCGACGTCGCGTCGGCCGGGCGCGGCGAGCCCCAGGCCACCGGCGTGTCCTGGATCCGTGCCGGAGTGGCGGCGCCCGCGGCGTCGAGCACCGTCGCCGGGACGTCGAGCACGCGCGCGACGCCGTCGGTCCGGGTGGCGGCGCTCGTCAGGTAGCGGGACTGGTCGGGACCGTCGGACGACGGGCGCACGAGCGTCGTGCCGAGCGCGGGACGGGTGCCGGGCGCGCCGGCGACGTCCACGACGAGCACGGTCGTGCCGCTCGGAGCCGCGTCGAGCACGGCGCCGACGGTCGCGTCGACCGCGGTGAGGCGGTCGGCGCGCAGGGTGCTGCGCAGCGTGGCGCGCTCGTCCGCCGGGAGGTCGGGGTCGACGACCGGCGGGGTCGCGTCGCCCGCGTCGACGACGGTCACGGGGCACGCGAACGCGTCGGAGCCGGGTGCGGTCGCGTCCGCGAGGTCGCGGTAGCGCGCGACCTGGCCCGCGGAGTCCGCGAGGGCGACCGCAGCGCCCGGGCCCACCGCCGTCGCGCACACCGCGCCGTCGGCGCCGGCCGCGGCGAGCGCGTCGCCGAGGACGCCGAGGCGCGCCTGGTAGCCCGAGCCGCGCTGGAGGGCGACCAGGTCGTCCCACCCCTCGACCTGCGCCCCGTCCGCGCCGTCGGGGGCGGGCTGCGGCGTCGGGCACGCCCATGCGCCGTCGGGCGCGCGCTCGGTCGCGACCTCGGCGAGCTGCCCGGCGGAGAGCGCGAGCCAGCCGCCGACGGTGCAGCGGCTCGCCGCCCCCGTGGGCTGGGAGACGCCGCCGGCGCCCGCGCCGTCGGTGAGCAGGGCGTGGAGCGTCGGGGTGGCCGACGACGTGACGTCGCCCCACGTGACGCCCGTGGTGCCGACGACGACGATCGGCCGGTCCGTCGCGATCGCGTCGGAGCGGGTGACCGACGCCTCGCCGCCCGCCGGGGCGGCGCTGGCCGCCGGCCGGAGCCCCGACGAGGCGAGCACCGTCGAGGCGAGCAGGAGGACGAGCAGGAGCCCGCCCCCGACGGTCGCGAGCATGGTCGGCATGCGCCGGATCCCCGGCTCGGGCACGGCCCGCACGGCCTGCGGGGGCGCGGGGCGGGCGAGGAACCCCGGGACGATCATCGCGGTCGCGACGACCACGACCATGACCGCGATGATGACGCCCGAGTCGTTGAGGACGGAGCCGACGCCCGCGACGACGACGAGCGCCACGACCAGCGGGCGCAGCATCGGCCAGGTCTCGTAGGCGCGTGCGACCTCCGGCAGGCGGAACCGCTCGGGGCGCAGCACGGCGACGGCGAGGAGCACCACGAGGACCGCCGCGACCGCGCCCAGCGGGTTCGCGAGGGTGGCCCACGCGCCGAGCGCCTTGCGGCCGATGACGTCGAGCGCGGCCCCGTCCACGACGGTCTGGACGAACCCGCCGAGGTGGGACCTCCCGCCCGGCAGCAGCCAGTCCACGACCGCGACGACCACGACCACGAGCACCGTCGCGAGCGCGACGACGAGCGCGCGCAGCCACGTGATGCGCACCCGGCCCACGAGCAGCGCGAGGACGGCGAACGCGGGGACGAGCGCGAGGATGCCGCCGAAGTCGGCGCCGAACGCGGGCCAGCCGTCGATGACGACCGTGACCGCCCCGACGGCGACGACGGTCCAGGCCGCGAGGCGGCGTCGTCCGCGGGCGGTCGCGGCCGACGCGAGGCCGCCCGCGAGGACGAGGCCCGCGACGGCGTACACGGCGAAGGTCACGTTGTTGAAGCCGTAGAAGCGCGTGAAGCCCACAACGGCCGACGTCCCGAGCAACGATGCCTGCTGGAGCGTCGTGCCGGTCGCGCCGTCGACGGTGAGCACGAGCCACGTGACCCCGGCGAGAGCCGACGGCAGCGCCCACGGGCGCCGCGGCAGGAGGCGCGAGACGACCCACGCGACGAGGGCGACGACGACCGCGCTCACCGCGAGGGCGAGCGTGAGCGCCGGCGCGGGCGCGCTCCACACCCACCAGCGCGACAGGCTCGCGAGCGACGCCGCGACCGGGGCCGCCGCGACCACCATGAGCACGGCGGAGAGCACGCGCAGGCCGCGCGGCCCCGGACCGGGCTCGCGCCCGTGGCGGACGGCGGCGCGGCGGGCCCACAGGACGCCGCCGAGCGCGAGGACCAGGGCGCCGACGAGGAGCCCGACGAGCACGGGGTAGAGGGTGGGGATGGTGCTGGTGAGGACGTTGAGGTACTGCCGGTTCTCGACCGTCCGGGCGACGTCCATGCGCCGCACCTCGCCCTGCTCCAGGGCGGCGCCCTCGAGCCCTTCCGTGCTGCCGCCCGCCGACTCCACGACGGTCGCCGTCAGGTCGGTGAGCTGGACGATGCCGTCCTTCTGCGTGCTCGGCGAGTGGAGCCACCGGCTCGTCGGCTGCCCCTTGCGCCAGTCGACGACGACCTGGAGCCCCGTCTCGCCCACCGGCCCCGCCGACACGCCGGCCACCAGGACGCGCGTGCCCCGGTCGACCTCGTCCATGACCCGGGCGAGCGCCTCGTCGAGCTCGTCGAGGCTCTCGCCGCGGCCGGTGGCCGAGTCGACGATCTCGCCCTGGTCGACGACCGTCACGTCGCACGCGTCGAGGCCGTCGTCGGGGAGCGCGGCGAGCGAGGGCGAGTACCGCTCGACGCGACCGACGGCGTCCGCGAGCATCACGGCGGCACCCGGCCCGACGGCGGTCGTGCAGACGCCCGTCTCGGCGAGCCGGGCCGCGGCCGTCCCGGGGTCGTGCCGCGCCGCCTGCGCGGGGGTCTCCTCCGCGGCCGGCGCCGTGAGCACGGTCCAGCCGGGGACGTCGGCGGGGCGCGCGTCGGGCGTGGTCGCCCCCGTCGGCGTGACGTCGGGCACGGGCAGGGGGAGGCAGCCGCTCGCGGGCTCCTCGGCGTCGGCGGGGAGCGGCTCCGCGGGCGGCTCCTCCGCCTGCGCCGACACCATGCGCCCCGCCGAGAGCGTGAGCCACGCGTCGGTCGTGCACGCCGTGCGCCCGAGGTTGAGCGACGCGACGGACCCCGTGCGGATCATCGACCACAGCGTCGGCGTCGCGGTGGGGGAGACGTCGCTCCAGTACAGGCCCGCCACCGCGACCAGCACGACGGGCCGCGGGTCGTGCGCGGGCGCGGCGGCGAGTGGGCCGGCCGCGACGGTGGCCTCGGTGGTCGCCGAGCCGCCCGACGCGACGGCCGGAGCGCCTGCGGTGGTCGCCGCTGCCGCCGATCGGGCCGCGGTGGTCGCCGCCGCCGGGCCGGCCGTGGCGAGGAGCGTCAGCAGCAGGGCGACGGTCGTGGCGAGCGCTGTCGTCCGCGGCCCGAGGCCCCGGTCCCGGCGGGCGGGCTGAGTGCGGGCAGGGGGGAGCGCGGCGGCCGGGAACGTCACCGGACCAGCCTACGGGGGTGCGTCACGCCGCCCCCGACCGTGGCGGCGGCGTCGTCGCAGGTCCGCGCGCGACGCTCACGCGGCCTCCACGCCGGCTGCGCGCAATCTGCTGGACGCACCTATTTGGGACCGTGTACAACTTGTATCCATGTACAATTTTCAGGACCCACCGTGCGCGCTCTGACCCGCGCCGAGGCGCGGGCCGCGATCGTCAACGTCGACCCGGCGGAGGGGAAGGTCCGCCTGCCCGGCCACTTCGACGAGCTGCGCTGGGAGGAGCTCGACTACCTCGGATGGCGGGACCCGCGCGCGCCCTCGCGCGCGTTCCTCGTCGCGGACGTCGACGGGCAGGCGGTCGGGGCGCTCCTGCGCCAGAGCCCGAGCCATGCCGAGGTCGGTTCGCGCGCCGTGATGTGCGCGCTGTGCCGGTTCTCGCGGCGGTTCAACGAGGTCGCGCTCTTCGCGGCACACCGACCGTCGCGGGACCCGAGGAAGCGGCTCAGCAGCGTGGGCCTCCTGCTGTGCACCGACCTCGACTGCCACCGCAACGTCCGGACCGTCCGGTCGGGCGGTCCGCTCGACCCCCCGCCCGGTGAGGTCGTGCGAGCTCGTCGGGAGGGCCTGCGGGCGCGTACCGTCGCGTTCCTGCACACCCTGACAGACGGCGCCCCCGCGGCGCGGACGAGGAGTCGTTGATGGCCTACCTGCCGCGCGCCGAGCGTCGGGACTCCATCGTCGCCGCAGCCGCGGCCGTCGTGCGCCGCGACGGTCTCGGTGCCGTCACCGCGCGCGTCGTCGCCGACGAGCTCGGCGGGTCCCCCGGCCAGATCCACCACCACTTCGCGTCGACGGACGAGCTCGTCGCCGAGGCGTGGCGGCGGTACGCGGACGTCGAGATCGTCCGGTTCGAGGACGCGGCCCGTGGTCGCACCGCCCGCGCCGCGCTCGAGCTCTTCTTCGAGGACCTGCTCGGGCCCGCGGGTGACGGGCAGGCGCTCGCCCGGTGGGCGGAGGCGGGGGCGCACGCGCAGCTGCGCCCTGTCGTCGCGCGGGCCTACGTGAAGACGCTCGGGCTCCTGACCGACGTCCTGGCGGACGCCCTCGGCGACCGGGGTGACGCGCGACGCCGGGAGGCGGCGGGGCGCCTGCTCATGGTCGGCGTCGGGCTCGCCGGCCTCACCCGCGTCGGCGGGGAGCAGGTCGTCCCCCCGACGACGGTCATGCGGTCGGCGATCGACGCGGAGACGCCCCCCGCGGCCTGACCGTGCGACGCGGGCTCGACGCCGTGCGTCACGCCGTGCGCACCACCAGGGCGCCAGGGTCGACGCGGGTCTCGATCTCGACCGCGAGGCCCAGCACGTCGCCGTCGACCTGCGCCTGCTCGCCCTCCTCGACGCGCACCCGGACCCGCCGGGCCCGTGCGTGGTCGATGCGTCCGATCTTGGCGGGCAGGTCGTTCCGGACGCCGAGCCCCTGCATGACGACCTCGCCGAAGAGCTGCGCCCAGCCCACCACGCCGCCGCGCGTGTCGACCGCGGCGACGTCGAGCACGCCGTCGTCGATCACGGCGTCGGGCAGGAGCGTGATGCCCCCGGGAAGCCGACCGCAGTTGCCGATCATGAGGGAGCGCAGCCGCGCGTCGACGGGCGGGGAGTCGTCGAGCTGGATACGGGCGCGCATGCGCCGACCGTGCAGGTGGCGGATCCCGGCGACGAAGTACGCGACCCACCCGACCTTCGCCTTGAGCTCGTCGTCGGCGTCGGCGACCATCGCGGCGTCGAACCCGAGGCCGGCGATGACGAGGAAGATGTGCTCCTTGCCGGGCGCCCGGGCGGGGTCGAGGGTCGTGCCCTCCACGTCCCCGGGGCCAGCGGGGTCCGCGTACCGCAGGACCGTGACCCAGCCGACGTCGATCGGGCGGTCCGACCCCGCGATCACGACGGCGAGCGCCGCGCGGGCGTCACCCACGGGCAGGTCGAGGTTGCGCGCGAGGAGGTTGCCGGTGCCGACGGGCACGAGGCCCATCGTGCGGCCGCTGCCGACCATGCCCTCCGCGACCGCGCGGACCGTGCCGTCCCCGCCCACGGCGACGACGACGTCCGCCCCCTGGGCGAGCGCGGCGCGCGTCTGCCCGACGCCCGGGTCGGCGATCGTCGTCTCGAACCACAGCGGGTCGGGGAGCGCGGCGTCGGCGAAGGCGCGGCGCACCACGGCCTCCAGCCCGACGACGTCGGGCTTCGAGGGGTTCGCCACGAACGCGACGAGCTCGCGGGGGTCGTCGTCGGCGGGCGTCTCCTCGACGGGGAGGTCCGCGCCGTGCGCACGCCGCAGGCGCGACTGCTGGGCGCGCAGCCCCAGCGAGACGACGAGGGCCACGACGGCGACGGCGAGCGCCGCGATCGCGACCCAGAGGGTCCAGGCCATGGCGACACCGTAGCGGGGTCGTGGCTGTGGAGGACCACGACCGCCGCGTCGCCGGGTTCGTGAGGCTGCCGGCGTGATCGACCTGTGCCTGTGGAGGACCACGACCGCCGCGTCGCCGGGTTCGTTAGGCTGCTGGCGTGATCGACCTCCGCCTCCTGCGCGACAACCCCGACATCGTCCGTGCCAGCCAGGTCACCCGTGGTGACGACCCCGCGCTGGTGGACGCCGCCCTCGACGCCGACGCGCGCCACCGCGCCGCGCTGAGCGAGTTCGAGAGCCTGCGTGCCGAGCAGAAGTCCCTCGGCAAGCTGGTCGCCCAGGCGCAGGGGGAGGAGAAGCAGGAGCTGCTCGCGCGCACCAAGCAGCTCGCCGCCGACGTCAAGGCGCGGCAGGCCGACGCGGACGCCGCGTCGGAGGAGCTGCGCGGGCTGCTGTTCCGCATCTCGAACGTCGTCGAGGGGGCGCCTCCCGGGGGCGAGGACGACTACGTCGTGCTGCGCGAGGAGGGCACCATCCGCGACTTCGCCGCGGAGGGGTTCACGCCGCGCGACCACCTGGAGCTGGGCGAGGGCCTGCGCGCGATCGACACCGAGCGCGGTGCGAAGGTCTCGGGCGCCCGGTTCTACTACCTCACAGGCGTGGGCGCGCGCCTCGAGCTCGCGCTGCTCAACGCGGCGATGGACACGGCGATCGCCGCGGGCTTCACGCCCGTCATCACGCCGACCCTCGTGCGGCCCGAGGTCATGCAGGGCACCGGGTTCCTGGGCGCGCACGCGGACGAGATCTACCGCCTCGAGAAGGACGACCTCTACCTCGTCGGCACGAGCGAGGTCGCGCTCGCGGGCTACCACGCGAACGAGATCGTCGACCTGTCGGGCGGCCCGCTGCGCTACGCCGGGTGGAGCGCGTGCTACCGGCGCGAGGCCGGCTCGCACGGCAAGGACGTGCGCGGCATCATCCGCGTGCACCAGTTCCACAAGGTCGAGATGTTCTCCTACTGCGACCCGGCCGACGCCGCCGCGGAGCACCAGCGCCTGCTCGGCTGGGAGGAGCAGATGCTGCGCCTCGTCGACCTGCCGTACCGCGTCATCGACACCGCGGCGGGCGACCTGGGGTCGAGCGCCGCGCGCAAGTTCGACTGCGAGGCGTGGCTCCCCACGCAGCAGCGCTACCTGGAGCTCACGTCGACGTCGAACTGCACGACGTTCCAGGCGCGCCGCCTCAACGTGCGCGAGCGGGTCGAGACCGACGGCAAGACGGAGACGCGGACCGTCGCCACGCTGAACGGCACCCTCGGCACGACGCGCTGGATCGTCGCGATCCTCGAGAACCACCAGCAGCCCGACGGGTCGGTCCGCGTGCCCGAGGGCCTGCGGCCGTACCTCGGGGGCATCGAGGTCCTCGAGCCGGTGGTGGCGTGACGGACCCGCGGGAGACGGCCGGTGCGGCCGAGCCGCTGCTCGTCGCGCTCGACATCGACGGCACGCTCATGTCCTACGACCAGGAGCTGTCGGAGGACGTGCGCGACGCCGTCGCCGACCTGCGGGCGGCGGGGCACCACGTGGTGCTCGCGTCGGGCCGGTCGCTCATCGCGATGACGCCCGTCGCGGAGATCCTCGGGATCGACCGCGGCTGGGTCGTCGCGTCGAACGGCGCCGTGACCGCGCGGCTCGACCCCGACGAGCCCGACGGGTACGTGCTCGAGGACGTCGTGACGTTCGACCCGGGCCCGGCCCTGCGGCTCCTGCGCGAGCACCTGCCCGACGCGCGGTACGCCGTCGAGGACATCGGTGTCGGGTTCCGCATGAACGAGCTGTTCCCGGACGGCGAGCTCGACGGCGTGCACCGCGTCGTCGCGTTCGACGAGCTGTGGTCCGGCGAGGTGACGCGCGTCGTCGTGCGGGCGCCGGGGTCGACGAGCGAGCAGTTCCACGAGCTCGTCGAACGGCTCGGCCTCGACGACGTCACGTACGCCGTCGGGTGGACGGCGTGGATGGACATCGCGCCGCTGGGGGTCACCAAGGCGACCGGCCTGGAGCTCGTGCGCCGGACCCTGCACGTCCAGCCGCACCGGACCGTCGCGGTCGGCGACGGGCGCAACGACGTCGAGATGCTCCGGTGGGCGGCGCGCGGCGTCGCGATGGGCCACGCGGACGACGTCGTGCAGGCCGCGGCCGACGAGGTGACCGCCTCCATCGAGGACGACGGCGCGGCGCGCGTCCTCCAGAGCCTCCTGCCCGCGCGGTAGCACCCTGGCCGCCGAGGCTGGGCCCGCCTACCGCGAGGCAGGGGCGTGGTGCCGCGCGGTAGAGCCCGGGTGCGCCGAGGTAGAAGCGTGGTCATGACCGGGCCTCCGCGTCGGCCCGAGGGCGTGACGGTCCGGGGCGCGCTGCCCGACGACGCGACCGCGGTCTGGCGGCTCGTCGTCGCCTTCGCGACGTCGTCCGTCCCCGCGCGTGCGTCTTTCGACGCGTCGTTCGTGTCGCTCCTCGAGGACGACGCCGCGCTGCTGCTCGTCGCCGAGGCGAGGGACGACGTCGTCGGCTACCTCGTGGCGCACCGCCACGCGACGCTCTTCGCCAACGCCCCCGTGGTGTGGGTCGAGGAGGTGATGGTCGACGACGCCGCGCGCCGTCGCGGGACCGGGCGCCTCCTCATGGGCGTGGCCGAGGAGTGGGCCGCCGCGGCCGGGGCGGCCTACGTCGCGCTCGCGACCCGGCGCGCCGCGCCGTTCTACGAGGCGCTGGGCTACGACGAGTCGGCGACGTTCTTCCGGAAGACCCTTCCGCCGAGGTAGAGGCATGGTCATGACCACGCCTCTACCTCGGGGTGCTCGGGCCCTACCTCGCGGGGTGGGTCTGCCGCGAGGATGCGGTCAGTCGCGGGGCTCGCGGGCGGTGAGCACGACGGGGCCGTCCTCGGTGATCGCGATGGTGTGCTCGCTGTGCGCACCGCGCGACCCGTCGGCGGAGCGGAGGGTCCAGCCGTCGGGGTCGGTGTAGATCTCGTCGGTGGTCTCGAGGAACCAGGGCTCGATCGCGATGACCAGGCCCGGCTTGAGCGGGAACCCGCGCTTGCGACGGCCGTCGTTGGGGACGTGGGGCTCGCCGTGCATGGTGCGGCCCACGCCGTGCCCGCCGAAGTCGGTGTTCACGGAATAGCCCGCGGCGTGCGCGACGTCGGCGATGGCGGCCGAGATGTCGCCGACCTTCTTGCCCGGCTGCGCGGCGGCGATGCCCGCCTCGAGCGCGCGCTCCGTCGTCTCGATGAGCCGGGCGTCCGCCTCGCCGAGCGCGCCCGCTCGCGGCGTGCCGACGACGAACGACAGCGCCGAGTCCGAGACCCACCCGTCGACGGACGCGGCGAAGTCGATGCTCAGCAGGTCGCCGTCGCGCAGCGCGTAGTCGTGGGGGAGGCCGTGCAGGACGGCGTCGTTCACGGACGTGCAGATCACCTTGCCGAACGGGCTGGCGCCGAACGACGGGTGGTAGTCGATGTAGCAGGACTCGGCCCCGCGGTCGCGGATCATCTGGTGCGCGATCTCGTCGAGCTCGAGCAGGTTCGTCCCGACCTTCGTGGCGGCCCGCACCGTGGTGAGGACGTCGGCGACGAACCGTCCGGCGGGCCGCATCTGCTCGATCTCCCGCGGGGTCCTCAGCTCGATCATCGTGGTCCTTCCGGTTCGCAGGTCGTGGTGCCCGACGACGGCACGGCGGGCTCGTGCATGCCGAGCGGTGCCGAGGGTGGGCCCGACCACGATATCGGTCCCGGCGGGAGCAAGCGCTTGCATCGATCTGCTCACGATGCGGCACGGCGCCTCGCCAGGGTCCGTCCCGGCGTGGCAGCATCACCCGTCGTGGCAGGTATCGACGACGTCGCCCAGGCCGCCGGGGTGTCCACGGCGACCGTCTCGCGCGCCCTGCGCGGCCTGCCGAACGTCTCCGAGGCGACGCGCCTGCGGGTGCTCGCGGAGGCGGCGCGGCTCGGGTACGTGCCCACGCCGTCGGCGTCGTCCCTGGCGACGGGGCGGACCCGCACGATCGGCGTGCTGACCCCGTGGGTGAACCGGTGGTTCTTCGCCAACGTCATCGAGGGCGCCGAGCGCGCCCTGCGCGATCTCGGCTACGACGTGCTGCTCTACACGTTCGACGTCCGCCGCACGTCGTCGCGCCGCCGGGTCGACCCGAGCGTGCTGCGCCACCGCGTGGACGGGACGCTCGTCGTCGGGCTGCCGCTGGACGACGACGAGGTGCGCTCGCTCGTCGGGCTCGCGCGGCCGCTGGCGTTCGTGGGGTCGGGGCCGGCCGAGCAGGTGACGGTCCGGCTCGACGACGTCGCGACGGGGCGGGCGGCGACGCGCCACCTGCTCGACCTCGGGCACCGGGTGATCGGGCACGTGACCGGGGTCCCGGACCTGGTGTCGTCGTGGTCCCCGCCCGTGGAGCGCGCGCGAGGGTACGTGCGGGCGCTCGAGGAGGCGGGCGTCGTCGTGCAGCCGGACCTCGAGGTGAACGGCGACTTCGACGTCGCGGGCGGCCGCGAGTCGACCGCGGAGCTGCTGCGCCGTCGCCCGGACGTGACCGCGGTGTTCGCGGCGTCGGACGAGATGGCGATGGGCGCGATCCTCGCGGCGCGCGACCTGGGGCGGCGGGTGCCGGAGGACCTGTCGGTCGTGGGCGTGGACGGCCACGACCTCGGCGAGCTGGTCGGCCTGACCACGATCGCGCAGGACGCCTACCAGCAGGGTTTCGACGCCGCACTCCTGCTGCTCGACATGATCAACGGTGCCCCGGTGCCCGAGAGCCTGACGTATCCGACGGAGCTCGTCCGGCGCGGTTCGACGGCGCCGCTCGCCCCGAGCGCGTAGGCCCGGCCGCGTCCCCGGCCCGCGCCGGGACGCCTCGGCACGAGCACGGCGTGGGAGCGCGACCAGCCGCACGCGGCCGAGAGAGCGCGTACCCGGCCCGCGTGACGGAATCGTTACGCAAACTCACCTCTGCTGTGCTTGCACCCGCGGCATGCAACCGCTTGCATGGTGGGAGGGCGAGAGCGCACCCGCGCTCGCGACGTCGCGATGCGCCCGGTCCTCACCGGACCGGGGTGACGACGTCCGGACCCACGACGAGGTGGAGGCTGAGATGACCAGGACCACGAGGACCAGCGCGGCGCGTCGCCGCACGCTGGCGGTCGCCGCCGGCGGCGCGAGCCTCGCGCTCGTGCTCGGGGCGTGCAGCAGCGGGGGCGGCGGCGGGGGCGACGAGGAGTCGCCCAGCGCGGAGGTGGACTGCGCCGACTTCGAGCAGTACGGCGACCTGTCCGGCAAGACCGTCTCGGTCTACTCGACGATCGTCGACACCGAGGCCGAGCAGCAGCAGGCGTCGTACGAGCCGTTCGAGGAGTGCACGGGCGCCACGATCGACTACGAGGGCTCCAAGGAGTTCGAGGCCCAGCTCCCCGTCCGCATCCAGTCCGGCAGCGCGCCGGACATCGCGTACCTGCCGCAGCCCGGCCTCCTGCGCCGCATCGTCGCGGACTTCCCCGACGCGATCCAGCCGGTCGGCGACCAGGCCGCGGCCAACGTCGACCAGTACTACACCGAGTCCTGGAAGGAGTACGGCACCGTCGACGGCACGCTGTACGCGACGCCGCTCGGCGCGAACGTGAAGTCGTTCGTCTGGTACTCGCCGTCCATGTTCGAGGAGGCGGGCTACGAGGTCCCGACGACGTGGGACGAGCTCATGGAGCTCTCCGACCAGATCGTCGCCGACAACCCCGAGGGTGACGTCAAGCCCTGGTGCGCCGGCATCGCGTCCGGCGAGGCGACCGGCTGGCCGGCCACCGACTGGATGGAGGACGTCGTCCTGCGCACGGCGGGCCCCGAGGTCTACGACCAGTGGGTCAACCACGAGATCCCGTTCAACGACCCGCAGATCGCGACGGCCCTCGCCGCGGTCGGCGACGTGCTGAAGAACGAGGACTACGTCAACGGCGGCCTGGGCGACGTGAGCAGCATCGCGACGACCGAGTTCACCGAGGGCGGGTACCCGATCATCGACGGCCTGTGCTACATGCACCGCCAGGCCACGTTCTACCAGGCGAACTGGACGACCCTCGACCCCGACCTCGAGGTCGCCGAGGACGGCGACGTGTGGGCGTTCTACCTGCCGGGCGAGTCGGCCGACGACAAGCCGCTGCTCGGTGGCGGCGAGTTCGTCGCGGCGTTCAACGACCGTCCCGAGGTCCAGGCCTTCCACGCGTACCTGTCGAGCCCCGAGTGGTCCAACGCCAAGGCGAGCGTGACCCCGCAGGGCTGGATCAGCGCGAACAACGGTCTCGACCCCGAGCTGCTGCAGTCGCCGATGGACCAGCAGGCGTACGAGCTGCTCACGGACGAGAGCTACACGTTCCGCTTCGACGGCTCGGACATGATGCCCGCCGCCGTCGGCGCCGGCTCGTTCTGGTCCGAGATGACCGAGTGGATCGCGAGCGACAAGTCCGACCAGGCCGTGCTCGACGCCATCGAGGCGTCCTGGCCGACGTCCTGACCCGCGAGCGGCCCGGGGGCTGACGGCGCGGCGCGAGCCACGTCGTCAGGCCCCGGGCCCCGCGCGTCGACCCGGGGGCGGGTCGCCCGGGCAGGACCCGGGCGGCCCGCCCTCGGCGACCGTCCCTCGTCGTCCACCTCGTCGTCCCGGCCGCCGCCGGCCACCTCAGGAGCCTCACATGGACTGGTTGCTCGAACCCTCCGGGACGGGGGGCAAGCTCGCGGTGATGGTCGTCGCGATCCTGCTCTTCGTCGTCGTCATGGGTCTGATCCTCTTCCTCGTCGACCGGCCGAAGCGCGTGCCCGGCTGGGTCGTCGCGATCGCGTTCGCCGGGCCCGCGGTCGTCATGCTCGCGTTCGGCCTGCTGTACCCGGGGCTGCGCACCATCCGCGACTCGTTCTACAACCGCACGGGCTCCGCGTTCGTCGGGTTCGACAACTACGTCACCGCGTTCACGCGGGACGAGTTCCAGATCGTCCTGCGAAACACCGCGATCTGGGTCATCGTCGTCCCGCTCGTCTCGACGTTCCTCGGGCTGGTGTACGCGGTCGTCGTCGACCGGTCCCGCTTCGAGAAGCTCGCCAAGACCCTGATCTTCCTGCCCATGGCGATCTCCATGGTCGGCGCGGGCATCATCTGGAAGTTCATGTACGAGTACAAGCCGGCCAGCCAGCCGCAGATCGGCCTGTTCAACCAGGTCCTGGTGTGGCTCGGGCTGGAGCCGCAGCAGTTCCTGCTCAGCGCGCCGGCGAACACGTTCTTCCTCATCCTCGTGATGATCTGGATCCAGGCCGGGTTCGCCATGACGATCCTCGCCGCCGCGATCCGCGCCATCCCGGACGACATCGTCGAGGCGGCCCGGCTCGACGGCGTCGGCGGCATGCGGATGTTCCGCTACATCACGGTGCCGAGCATCCGCCCGGCCCTCGTGGTCGTCCTCACGACGATCGCCATCGGCACGCTCAAGGTCTTCGACATCGTCCGCACGATGACGGGCGGCCGGTTCGAGACGTCGGTCGTGGCGAACGAGTTCTACACGCAGGCGCTGCGCCAGGGCGAGCAGGGCCTGGGCGCCGCGCTCGCCGTCATCCTCTTCGTGCTCGTCATCCCGATCATCGTGTACAACGTGCGGCAGCTGAAGCAGGCGGAGGAGATCCGATGAGCACCCCACTGTCCGCCTCCGTGCCCGACGCCCCGCTCGTCGACGAGACCGTCGAGGAGGGCAGCGGCCAGGGCATCGTCGCCGGCCTCGACGCGCGCGCCGACAAGGTGCGCCGCAAGGTCTCCTCGCGGCCCGCGTCGATCATCGCGATCGTGCTCGCCGTCCTGTGGACGATCCCGACGTTCGGGCTCCTCGTCACGTCGTTCCGGCCACCGCGCGAGATCCGCCGGTCGGGGTGGTGGGAGGCGTTCGCGAACCCGGAGTTCACGGTCGACAACTACACCGACGCGCTGTTCGGCGGCTCGACGAGCTTCGCGACGTACTTCGTCAACTCCCTCGTCATCACGCTGCCCGCGGTGATCATCCCGATCACGCTCGCGTCGCTCGCCGCGTACGCGTTCGCGTGGGTGAACTTCAAGGGCCGCAACCTGCTGTTCGTCGCGGTCTTCGCCCTCCAGATCGTGCCCATCCAGGTCACGCTCGTCCCGTTGCTCACGCAGTACGTGGACTGGGGCATCGACGGCTCGTTCTGGCCCGTCTGGCTGTCGCACTCGATCTTCGCGCTGCCGCTCGCGATCTTCCTGCTGCACAACTTCATGAAGGACATCCCGCGCGAGCTCGTCGAGGCCGCCCGGGTCGACGGCGCGGGGCACGTGAAGATCTTCTTCCAGGTCCTCATGCCGCTCCTCGTCCCCGCCATCGCGGCGTTCGGCATCTTCCAGTTCCTCTGGGTGTGGAACGACCTGCTCGTCGCGCTGACGTTCGCGTCCGGCCAGGACACCGCACCCATCACGGTGCGGCTCGCCGAGCTGTCCGGCTCGCGCGGCGCGAGCTGGCACCTGCTCCCGGCGGGCGCCTTCATCTCCATGGTCGTGCCCGTGGTCGTGTTCCTGGCGCTCCAGCGGTACTTCGTGCGCGGCCTGCTCGCCGGCTCGGTCAAGGGCTGACGCCGGCCGCACCGAGCCCGAGGCGGCGGCTCGTCCCGCACTGCGGGCGGGCCGCCGTCGCACGTCCGGCGTGCGACGTCCCCGAGCGGGCGCGGTCGTAGAGTCGGTCGGTGCCCACCCGAACCGCCGCCCTCGACCGCGTCCCGGCACCGGCGCTGTTCGTCGTCTCGGGCCTCACGCAGTACCTGGGCGCGGCGATCGCCGTCGGGCTGTTCGCCGTCGCCGGGGCGGTCGAGGTGGGGTGGCTGCGCATCGCCGCGTCCGCGCTGCTCCTGCTCGCCTGGCGCCGCCCGTGGCGGCGACGGTGGACGCGGCACGACCTCGCGTGGGCCGCGGTCTTCGGGGTCGCGCTCGCGGCGATGAACCTCGCCTTCTACGTCGCGATCGACCACCTCCCGCTCGGGACCGCCGTCGCGATCGAGTTCCTCGGCCCGGTCGCCGTGGCCGCGGTCACGGGCAGCGGCTGGCGCGAGCGCGGCGCCATCGCCGTCGCGGCGGCCGGGGTCGTGCTCCTCGCCGGCGTGACGGTCGCGTCCGACCTCCCGCGCGACGACGCCGTGCTCGGCCTCGCGGCGATCGGCGTGGCCGCGGCGTGCTGGGCCGCGTACATCGTGCTCGGCCGCCGGGTCGCCGTCGGCGGCTCGGGGGTCACGTCGCTCGCGGTCGGGATGACCGTGGGCGCGCTCGCGTTCGCGCCGTTCCTCGCGCCGGCCGCCGTCCCGGTGCTCGGCGACTGGCGGCACGCCGTGGCCGTCGCGGGGATCGCGCTGTTCTCGTCCGTCGTGCCCTACGCGCTCGAGCAGGTGATCCTGCGCCGCGTCAGCGCGGCGACGTTCTCGGTGCTCCTCGCGCTGCTCCCGGCGACGGCGGCCGTGGTGGGCGCCGTCGTGCTGCGGCAGGTCCCGAGCCCCCTGGAGCTGGTCGGCCTCGTGCTCGTCTCCGGGGCGATCGCCATGACCGCCGCGCGGACGGGGACGAGCACGCGTGGGGAGCCGGACGACGTCGCGCCGACCGACCCCCCGCCCGCCTGAGCGGGCCGGGACCTCAGAGGTACTGGCCCGGGGAGGGACGGCCGTCGTGCTCGTCCGGGCGCGGCTGCTGCCCCGGCATCCCGCCGGGCGCGCCGGGGCCCATGGGCGGCAGCGAGCCGGGCGGCAGGGCGCGGCGCATCTGCGAGAGCTGCGCCTGCGCGGCCATCTGCTGCGCGACGAGCGCCGTCTGGATGCCGTGGAACAGCCCTTCGAGCCAGCCCACGAGCTGCGCCTGCGCGACGCGCAGCTCCGCGTCGGTCGGGACGCTGTCGTCCGAGAACGGCAGCGTGATGCGGTGCAGCTCCTCGACGAGATCCGGCGAGAGGCCCTCCTCGAGCTCCGTGAGGGACCGCTCGTGGATCTCCGCGAGCCGCGAGCGCGCTGCCTCGTCGAGCGGGGCGTCGCGCACCTCGTCGAGGAGCTTCTTGATCATGCCGCCGATGCGCATGACCTTCGCCGGCTCCTCGATGACGGTCGCCGGGTTGCGGTCGGGGTCGGTCGAGTCGTCGCTCTCGACGACGCTCACCCCGGTGCCGTCGGGCATGACCACGGTGGAACGGCCGGGCTCGTCGTCGCCCTGCGCGGTCGTCGCGGGGTCGGGAGCGGTGGGCTCGTCGGGACGGGGGTCGCGCGGTTCGTCAGCCATGGGTCCAGTCTTGCGCGTGCCACCCCCGCGCGCACCGACGGGCGCCCCCGCCGTCACGGGACGAGCAGCACCTTGCCGAACACCTCGCCCGAGTCGAGCAGCTCGTGGGCGCGCGCCGCCTCGTCGAGCGGCAGCCGTGCGTGCACGACCGGCCGCACCCGGCCGTCCTCCACGAGGGGCCAGACGTGCGTCAGCACCTCGTGCACGATGCGCGCCTTCTCCTGCGGCGGTCGGGCCCGCAGCGTCGTCCCCGCCACCGTGGCCCGTCGGGCGAGGAGGAGCCCGAGGTCCAGCTCCGCGCGTCGTCCCTTCTGCATGCCGATGACGACGAGGCGCCCGCCCGTGGCGAGGACCTCGAGGTTGCGCGGCAGGTAGGCGGCGCCGACGACGTCCAGCACCACGTCCGCGCCGTGGCCGCCCGACGCGTCCCGCACCGCGGCGACGAAGTCCTCCGCGCGGTGGTCGACGGCGAGGCTCGCCCCGAGCGCGAGGCACCGGTCGGCGCGTTCTCGGCCGCCCGCGGTCACGGCGACGTGCGCCCCGAGCGCCGCCCCGAGCTGGATGCCCACCGTCCCGACGCCGCCCGAGCCGCCGTGCACGAGCAGCCACTCGCCGGGCGCCAGACGGCCGACGTCGACCACGTTGCTCCACACGGTGCACACGGCCTCCGGGAGCGCGGCCGCGTCCACGAGGTCGACCCCGTCGGGGACCGGGAGCACCTGCGTCGCGCGCACCCGCACCTGCTCCGCGTATCCGCCGCCGTCGAGCAGCGCGACGACGCGGTCGCCGACCGACCAGCCCGACACCGCGTCCCCCACGCGGGCGACCGTGCCCGAGACCTCGAGGCCCGGCCAGTCGGGTGCGCCGGGCGGCGCAGGGTAGGATCCAGCGCGTTGTAGCAGGTCAGCGCGGTTCACGCCAGCGGAAGCGACGTCGACCACGAGCTCGTCCGGCCCAGGGGTCTGGTCAGGGAGCGTGGAAACCGTTAGTTTCTCAGGGCCACCGGGGCCCGTTATCGTGACGCCTCGCACATCGCCGAGACTACGCGGACGGCCCGGGAGGCGCCGGTTCGCCGACGGGGGGCACCGCGGGACGAGGGCGATTGTTCGCGTTCCTCGCGGATTAGGTGTCCGGGAGATGTGCACCGATAGTTAGTACGCACGACCGGGGAGCGAGCCCGGGAGGCGCCGCTGCCACGCGCGTCGACCATGCCGCCGAACGGGTGGACCAGGTGATGGAGGCAGGTTCGTATGCTCCGCAGGTTGAGCGTCCGCGGGAAGATCCTTGCGGCACTCGCGGTGCCCGTCCTCGTCCTCTTCGCCGCCGCGGCGATCATCTCGGCGCAGGCCATCGGGACCGCGCGCGACGCGAGCCAGACGAGCGCGCTCGTCGCGGCGCTCGCGGCGCAGGACGCGGCCGGGACGGAGATCGCGGCCGAGCGCACGTACTCGTTCCTCGACGCCAACAGCACGCGCGACACGGCCGAGGAGGCCGAGGCGCAGATGATGGCGCAGCGCGAGAAGACCGACCGCGCGCTCGACGCGCGCGACCGCGCGTACGAGCGGCTCGACACGTCGGCGCTCGACCCCCGCGTGCGCAAGGCGGTGGCCGACACGATCGGTGACCGGTCCGAGCTCACCGGTGTCCGCCAGGCGATCGACCGCTCCGGCCTCGGCCAGCTGCAGCGCAACTCGATGTACGGCGACCTCATCGACGCGGCGCTGGACGTGCCGCGCACGCTCGCGGACACCACCCCCGACCGCAGCCTCGCGCAGTACCTCGACACCTACGTGCTGCTCGACGAGCTGCTCGCGCAGCAGGCGCTCGAGCAGCCGCTGGCCGGAGCGGTGCTCCAGGCCGCGCAGGCGGGCCAGCAGAACACCGTCACCAACCAGCAGGCCGCCGTCCTCGTCACCACCGGAGACACGCTCGCCGCCCGCGCGCGGGCCGCGGTCCGCCAGCTGCCGGGGGAGTTCCGCCTCGAGACCCCGACGGCGACCTACAACCAGATCCGGCAGAACCTCATCGGGTCCCGCCCGGCCGCCACGCCGCCCAGCCAGGCGGCGCAGTGGCCGACGCTCTCGCAGGAGGACCGCGACCAGACCGCCCCCGTGCGCGACGCCGTGCGCACCGAGACCGCGGAGAAGGCCTCGGACCTCGCCGGGGCCGCCACGACCCGCGCCGTGATCACCATCCTCGTGACGCTCGCCGCGGTCGTCGCCTCGATCCTCGTGGCGGGCTTCATCGCGCGCGCGATCGTCAACCCGCTGCGGCGCCTCACCGACGCCGCCGAGGACGTCCGTGAGCAGCTTCCGAAGCTCGTCGAGCAGGTCGCCGTCCCGGGCCAGGGCCCGGGCATCGACCTCGCGCCGATCACCGTCGAGTCCAGCGACGAGGTCGGCCAGCTCGCGACCGCGTTCAACGACGTGAACCAGACCACGATCAAGGTCGCCCGCGAGCAGGCCGCGCTCCGTGGCTCGATCGCCGAGATGTTCGTCAACGTGGCCCGCCGCGACCAGGTGCTCCTCAACCGCCAGCTCGCGTTCCTCGACGACCTCGAGCGCTCCGAGGAGGACGCGGGCACGCTGTCCAACCTCTTCCGCCTCGACCACCTCGCGACCCGGATGCGCCGCAACGCCGAGTCCCTGCTCGTGCTCGCCGGGATCGACTCGGGCCGTCGCGTGCGCCAGCCCATGCCGGCCTCCGACGTCATCCGCACCGCGTCCTCCGAGATCGAGCTGTACGACCGCGTGCGCCTCAACCTCGTCGTCGACCCGCTCATGCTGGGGCACAACGCGCTCAACGCCGCGCACCTGCTCGCCGAGCTCCTCGAGAACGCGACGATGTTCTCGGAGCCGCACACGCCCGTCGAGGTCACCACGGGCCGCGACGCGGACTTCGTGCACATCACGGTCCGCGACCACGGTCTGGGCATGACGGCCGAGGAGATCGCGGAGGCGAACCGGAAGGTCGCGACGCACGCGGCCTCGGACGTCGTCGGCGCCCAGCGCCTGGGTCTGTTCGTGGTCGGTCGTCTCGCGGAGCGCCTCGGCGCCAAGGTCCGCTTCAGCGCGGGGGGTGACGAGCAGGGCACCGAGGTGGTCGTGTCCTTCCCGGCGGTCCTCTTCGTCCCGGACTCGAACGTCCCGCTCCCGCAGCCGACGGACCCGCTGGAGACGCGCACCCAGGCCGCGGCGCAGCAGCTGACGAGCACGGGCGTGATGCCCGCGCTCCCCGCCGAGCCCGCCGCTCCCGCACCCGTCCCGACGGCGTCCGTCGCGGCCGTGGAGCCCGAGGCGCCCGCCGGTGTGCCCGTCGACCTGGACGCGCTCACCGACGGCACCACGCAGACCGGCATGCCGCGTCGCCGCTCCCGCACGGTCGACCCGGCGGCGGCCGCGCCCAGCGCGTCGTTCGCGTCGGGCCCGCAGACGGGCGCCATCGTGCTCCCGCCGCTCGCGACCCCGGCGCTCCCGGACGAGCTGCCCGCGGGGGACGAGGCCTGGACCCCGCCCGCGGAGGTGGCCCCCGCGACGTCGGCGCTGCCGAGCCGCTCCCGTGCCGCCGCGACCCCGGTCGAGCCCGTCTCGGCCGAGATCCCGGTGCTCGACGTCAGCACCCGCAGCGCGCTCTTCTCGAGCTTCCGCCCCGTGGGCGAGCGGCCGGTCACCGAGAACCCGGTCGAGCTCCCGGTCGCGCCGGACGTCACGGCGACCGACATCCCGCTGGTGAGCGACGTGCCGACGGCCGAGGCCGCCGTCCACCACGAGGTCGACTGGACCCCGTCGGAGGTCGCGGAGCAGTCGGCCGCCCCGGGCGCGGCCACGGGCACGGAGCAGGCCTGGGCGCCCGAGCAGGGCTGGGCCCCGCAGCAGCCCGCCGAGCAGACGTGGACGCCGCAGCAGCCCGCCGAGCAGACGTGGACGCCGCAGCAGCCCGCCGAGCAGACGTGGACGCCGCAGCAGCCCGCCGAGCAGGCCTGGGAGCCTGAGCCTGCGCAGGAGACCGCGTCCGCGGGCTGGGCGCCGTCGTCGTTCGCCGACGAGCCGCTCGACGCGACCCGCGTCGTCCCACCCGTGGCGGCGCAGCCCGAGCAGCCCGCGGCCGAGCACGCACCGCTCGCCGACCGGAGCCAGGCCGCGACCGAGGTCCGGCCCGTGGCGCCCTCCGCCCCGGAGCAGACGGACGTCCCGGTCGTGGCCGAGGGACGTGCCGCGGACCGCGCCGAGGAGATCCCCGCCGAGCTCTCGTTCGAAGCGCTGCCACGCTTCGAGGAGCTCATGGCCGACCTCCCGACGCGCCGGTCGCTGCGCGAGAGCCAGGCACGCAAGCGCGGTCTCTTCGGTCGCCGCCCGCGGACGACGGCCACGCCGCAGGCGACGCGACCGGCAGGCCCCTCGGCCGAGGCGCTCGCCTCGCGCCCGGCCGGGTCGACGTCGGCACCGGCGTCGTCCGCGCCCGTCGCGCCCAACCCTGCGTCGCCTGCGCCCGCAGCGCCCGCCCCGGTCCAGCCGGCGCCCGCGCCGCAGGAGCCGGGCGCGCCGGCACGCACGTCCGCGTTCGCGCCGCGCGCCGACCTGCCCGCCGCGCCGACGCCGTCCTTCGCCCCCGAGGCGCCGGCGGATCCGGTGCAGGAGACGCGCAGCCTTCCGCCGGTGCAGGACGCGCCGTTCCGCGCCGTCGACCGGTCGTCCGCGCCGGAGCCTGCGGCGGCTGCCGCGTCGGCGTGGGCACCGGCGGAGTCGCGCCCCGAGCCGGCCCCCGCGGCCGCGTGGGACGCCGCTCCCGCCGGGGAGACGGCGTCGGGCTACGGGCCGCCGAGCCCGCTCGCCCGGCGCCCGGTCGCGGAGTCCCTCGAGCCGCTGGACGCGGGGTACGTGTCCGACTCGGTCGAGGCGCGGTCGGACTGGATGGCGTCGGCGGTGCTGTACGAGGAGATGTCCACCCTGCTGCAGGGCAGCACCGATTTCCAGGAAGCGACCTTGGCGGACCCGAACGACGGCATCTACCAGCCGCTCAAGGTCGACGCCGCGGCGTCGGGCCTCGCGCGACGCTCGCGCGGCGAGGAGCGCGACGGGTACGTCGACCGCTTCACGGCGCGGATCGACCGCGACCCGGAGCAGCTCCGGGCGCGCCTGTCGGCGTTCCAGTCGGCGACCGCCCGCGGGCGTGTCGAGGGGCAGGACGAGACGAGTTCGACGTGGAACCCCGAGGCCATGGATTATGTCCCTGATTCAGCGCCGCAGGCGCGGTGACGACATGCCGTCTGCGGCAACTGACGAGGAGGAACAGTGAACGCGCTCAGCACCGAGGCCACGAACTTCGGGTGGCTGCTCGACAACTTCGTGCGGACCGTACCGGGCAGCCGGCACACGCTCGTGGTGTCGGCGGACGGCCTGCTCATGGCGATGTCCGACCAGCTCGACCGGACGAGCGGTGACCAGCTCGCCGCGATCGTCTCGGGCATGTCGAGCCTGACCCGCGGTGCGGCCCGCCAGCTCAACGGCGGGAACGTCCGGCAGGCCATCATCGAGATGGACAACGGGTTCCTGTTCCTCATGAACGTGTCGAACGGCTCCGTCCTGGGCGTGGTGGCCGAGGCGAACTGCGACATCGGCCTCATCGGCTACGAGATGGCGCTCCTCGTCTCGCGCACGGAGGCAACCCTGACGCCGCAGCTCATCTCGGAGATGCGGGGTAGCCTTCCGGTCGACGGTGCGACCCGAACCCCGGTGGGATGAGGACTGATCGATGACGAACGTACCTTTCGGCAGCATGGGAGCCCACGACGGGTACGAGGCGGCGACCGTCCGCCCGTACGCGGTGACGGGTGGTCGCGTGCGGTCCGCCACGTCCGACCTCCCGCTCGAGGCGCTCGTCGAGGTCATGCCGGGCGCCGTGAACAGCTTCGGGCTGCCGCCCGAGAAGCGCTCGATCCTCCAGCACGCCGCGCACACGTACGTCTCGATCGCCGAGCTCTCCGCGCTCCTGCGCCTGCCGCTCGGGGTGACGAAGGTGCTCGTCGCGGACCTGCAGGAGGACAACTACATCACCGTCCACACGTCGACCCCGCTCAACGTCCACACGGGTCACGGCAGCAACCACTCGGGTCTGTCCCTGAGCGTCTTGGAGAGTGTTCTCAATGGCATTTCCACCCTCTGACGGCTCGGGGAGCGGGTCGCAGGCAGGGCAGCCGTCCGGGGCGAGCGGGGGTGCGCCCGGCGGTCAGCCGGCGCTGCGCCAGACGGCGTGGGCTCCGGTGAGCGCCCCCGTCGGCGTGCCGACCCAGGCGGCTCCGGCGGCGACGCCCCAGCAGCCGGCCGCGGCCCAGCCCGTCGCTCCGGCGACGCCGCAGCAGCCGGCCGCACCGCAGCCCGCGACGGCTCCGGCAGCACCGCAGCCGGTCGCCCCGGCTCCGGCTGCCGCCCAGCCCGTCCCCGCTGCCACCACCCGACCTGCACCGGCGCCCGTCGCGCAGGCCGCCCAGCCGCGCACCGCGCCGCAGCCCCTGGCCGCCGCGCAGCCCGCGGCGCCCGCGCAGCAGGCACCGGCGCAGCCCGCGACTCCGGTGCAGCAGGCCGCGCCCGCGCGGCCGGTCGCGGCGGCGCCCGTGGCGCAGCCCGCCGCGGCGGCGCAGCCCGGTGGCGCGGCGGCGGCGTCCCGGACCGCGCCGACGGTGGTCAAGATCGTCGTCGCGGGCGGCTTCGCCGTCGGCAAGACGACGTTCATCGGCTCGATCTCCGACGTGGAGCCGCTCAACACCGAGGCCGCGATGACGGAGCACTCGGTGGGCGTCGACGACGCGGGTGGCGTGTCCGACCGCAAGACGACGACGACCGTCGCGATGGACTTCGGTCGCGTGTCGCTCCCGGGCAACCTGTGGCTCTACCTGTTCGGCACGCCCGGCCAGGACCGCTTCCTCTTCATGTGGGACGACCTGGTCCGTGGCGCGATCGGCGCCGTC
The DNA here is from genome assembly GCF_040546915.1 of Cellulosimicrobium sp. 4261. Taxonomy (NCBI): domain Bacteria; kingdom Bacillati; phylum Actinomycetota; class Actinomycetes; order Micrococcales; family Promicromonosporaceae; genus Cellulosimicrobium; species Cellulosimicrobium sp. 4261. The sequence goes on along the minus strand of NZ_JBEPOQ010000001.1, from coordinate 311,968 downwards.
GTGCTCGTCGACACCGACCGCCTCGAGCAGTGCTTCCCGGCGATCGACTACTTCGAGTCGCGCAACATCCCGTTCGTCGTGGGCGTCAACTGCTTCGACGGCGTGGCCAAGCACAAGCTCGAGGACGTCCGCGAGGCGCTCCAGATCCCGCCGCACGTGCCGATGCTCTACACGGACGCGCGCTCGCGCGCGGCGACGAAGCAGACGCTCATCGCGCTCGTCCAGCTCGCGATGCGCCAGCTCCGCGGGGCGGCCTGACCACTCCCGCACCCCGCGCCACGGCACGACGGCGGGCCGCCCTCCACGGGTCGGCCCGCCGTCGTCGTGCACGGGCGGGGCGTGCCACAATGGCTCGCCGGGAGGGCTGACAGAGCGGCCTAATGTGACGGTCTTGAAAACCGTTGTGCGGCAACGCACCGGGGGTTCGAATCCCTCGCCCTCCGCCAAGCGTGCCGTCAGGCCGGGTCGGGAGCCGCGCTCCGTCCCGGCCTGACGCGCGCCGGGCGCAGCGCTGCCGGCGCGTGCGCGGGCACCCGCGGGTGCCGCGGTGCCACCGGGTCCAGCGCGACGTACGCAGCGCCGAGCGGCGGGCGAGCGTCCTCGTCCCCCGCGTTGGGCCAGAGCGCACAGGCCCGCTCCGCGAGCGCCGTGATCGTGAGAGACGGGTTCACCCCGAGGTTCGCGCTCACGGCGGACCCGTCCATCACGTGCAGGCCCGGCTGACCGTGGACGCGGTGGTACGGGTCGATCACGCCCGTCTGCGGCGAGGTGCCGATCGCGCACCCGCCGAGGATGTGAGCCGTCATCGGGACGTCGAAGGGCTCGCCGACGGTCCCTCCCGGCATGCCGCCCATGCGCCGGGCCATGCGCCGTGCGGCGTCGTTCCCGGCGGGGATCCAGGTCGGGTTGGGCGCGCCGTGTCCCTGGCGGGAGGTGAGGACCCTGCGGCCGAGGAGCCCTCGCCGTAGTGAGGTCGTGAGCGAGTTGTCGTGGCTCTGCATGACGAGCGCGATGATCGTCCGCGACGACCAGTCGCGCAGGTCGGCCATCGCCGGCAGGTCCCGACGTCGGCGCCACAGCTCCCGCAGCCAGGTGCGCCACCTGCCCGGGCCACCGTCCGTGAGGACGGTCTGGAGCAGCCCCATGGCGCCCGACCCCTTCCCGTACCGCACGGGCTCGACGTGGGTCCGGGTGTCCGGGTAGAACGACGACGTGATGGCGACGCCGCGCGAGTAGTCGGGCGCGTCGGGCCGCCGCCGGTGGTCCCGACGCCGGACCGTGGCGCCGAGCAGGGCCTCGGAGTTGGTGCGCGTGAGATGTCCCAGTCGCTCGGAGACTCCCGGCAGGCGTCCCGAGTCCCGCATGGCGTGGAGGAGTCTCTGCGTGCCCAGCGCTCCCGCGGAGAGCACGACGTGGCGTGCCGTGTAGCGCTGCCGTCCTGCCCAGGGCCGCCCTGAGCGGTGGGCGAGGACCTCGTGCAGGACGCCGCCCGCGCCGTCGGGCACGGAACGGACCTCGGTGACGGTCGTGAGCGGCAGGACCTGGGCGCCACCGGCCTCGGCGAGATAGAGGTAGTTCTTCACGAGCGTGTTCTTCGCCCCGACCCGGCACCCCGTCATGCACGCGCCGCACTCGGTGCAACCGCGTCGCTCGGGCCCGGCTCCGCCGAAGTAGGGATCGGGGGCGGTGACGCCCGGCTCCGGTGTCCCGCCTCGGCCGAAGAACACACCGACCGGCGCTCTGACGAAGGTGTCGCCCACCCCGGTCTCGCGGGCCACGTCCTCCATGACGTCGTCCGCGGGGGTACGTCCGGGGTAGGTGGTGACGCCGAGCATCCGGCGCGCCTGGTCGTACCAGGGCGCCAGCTCGGCCCGCCAGTCGGCGACGTCGGCCCAGGCGGGGTCCGTGAAGAAGTCGTCGAGCGGCTCGTACAGCGTGTTCGCGTACACGAGGCTGCCTCCGCCGACACCGGCGCCGGCGAGGACGAGCACGTCGCGGAGGCGGTGGATGCGCTGGATCCCGAAGCATCCGAGGGCGGGAGCCCAGAGGAACGACCGGAGACGCCACGACGTGCGGGGCAGCTCCTCGTCGGTGAAGCGGCGGCCCGCCTCGAGGACCCCGACGCGATAGCCCTTCTCGGTGAGGCGCAGGGCGGTGACGCTCCCGCCGAACCCCGAGCCGACGATCAGCACGTCGAAGTCGGTCGGGACGTGCGGGCCTCCGCGCCCGGGTGCGTCGGCGGGGGCGGTGCGGGGGACGTCGGCGGCCATGGGCAGACGGTACGTCACGACGGCGCGGGGCTCTGGCCGGGCGTTCCGGGACCTTCGGCGAGTGCCGGGCCCGGGGCGGTACGGGATCATGGCGTCGTGACGCCTGAGCCCTCCCCGGCCGACGAAGCCGGTCTCGAACCCGTCGACCTCATCCGCCGGTCGGGCACCGTGCTGCGGATCGGTCGTCTCGCGCTGTCCGCGGGCACCGGCAGCTACCGCGTGAAGTCGCACATGACGCGCGCCGCCCGGGCGCTCGGCCTGGACCGCATCGCCGCGCACGTGACGCTCACGGAGATCACCGCGACGTCGTACCGGGGGCCGATCTTCCGCACGGAGCTCACCGAGGTGCGCTCCATCGGGATCAACGCCGACCGGCTCGCGCAGCTCGAGCGCTTCTCGGCCACGCTGCCGGCCGGGGCCGACCTCGACGAGGTCGACGCCGAGCTCGACCGGATCGCGCGGCGCGAGCCGCTCTACGGAGCGTTCCTCAACGCGCTGTGGGCGGGGATCGCGTGCGCCGCGTTCGCGTTCCTCAACCACGGCGGGCTCGTCGAGTGCGGCGCGGTGCTCGTCGCGGCGGCGCTCGGGCAGGGCGTGCGGCGCGCGATGCTCCACCGCGGCATCAACCAGTTCGGGGTGACGATGCTCGCGGCCGCGGTCGCGAGCGTCGCGTACCTGGGGCTCGTGCTGGCGCTCTCCGCGCTCGCGGGGGTCGAGGGCGGGCACGAGGCGGGGTACGTCTCGGCGGTGCTGTTCCTCGTGCCCGGGTTCGCGCTCGTGACGGGCGCGCTCGACCTCGCGAAGCTCGACTTCTCCGCGGGCGTCGCGCGCGTGACGTACGCGCTGATGATCCTCGCGTCGGCGGCGCTGGCGGTGTGGGGCGTCTCCGCCGCCGCGGGGCTCGCCCCGGACCCGGTGCCGCCGCCGGTCCTCGCGGAGCCCGTGCTGCTCGGCCTGCGGGCGGTCGCGAGCTTCCTCGGCGTGCTCGGCTTCGCGCTGATGTTCAACAGCCCCTGGGCGATGGCGCTCGGGGCGGCCTCGATCGGGATGGTCGCCAACGTGGGGCGTCTGCTCCTCGTCGACGCCGACGTCGTCCCGCAGGCGGCCGCCGCGGCGGCGGCGCTGCTCGTGGGGCTCCTCGCGGCGACGGTGGCGCCCGCGCTGCGCGTCCCCCGCATCACGGTGTCCGTCCCGGCCGTGGTCATCATGGTCCCCGGCGTCACGGCGTACCGGGCGGTGTACGAGTTCAACACCGGGGCGACGGCGCAGGCCCTCGCCTACGCCGTGGAGGCGGGCCTGGTGATCGTCGCTCTCGCCATCGGGCTCGCCGTCGCGCGGATGCTCACGGATCGCGAGTGGACGTTCGAGCGGTAGGAGGGGACGCCGTCGGGCCGGCGGTTTGGTCTGGTGGCGACGCCCTTGTACCCTGGGCGACGCAGGCTCTCCGCAGAGCCCTGCGAGGAGACGTCGCATAGTCAGGTCTAGTGCGCCACCCTGCTAAGGTGGTAACGGGGCAACCCGTTCGAGGGTTCAAATCCCTCCGTCTCCGCTCAGGAAGGTCTCGGTGTGCACGCACCCGGGGCCTTTTCTGTTGTCCGGGACCGTGCGGCCTGCACCGCCCGACGCGCGGGCGGGGCGGCCGGGCTCGTGGTCGAGCCCCTGCCGCCCCGGTACCGCCACCGGCACTCTGGTGCCCTCGGCGTCGTCCCCCTACGCCGTGCCGGTCGTCGCGAGCGCCGACCGCACGACGAACCGCGACGCCCCCGCACCGGCGAGCACGAGCGCGGACGCGCCCAGCACGCACAGGAGGAACTGCAGCGCGACGCTCGCGTTCGTGAAGGCGTTGATGCCGAGGACGGGCACCATGAACAGCAGCACGGCGGCGGTCGCGACGCCCACGCTCACGGCGAGCGGCACGAGCGTCTCGCGGAAGCGCGCCCGGTCGAGCGTCCGCAGGTCGGTGCCCGCGAGGACGAGCGTGCGGTACTCGCCGCGCTGGTCGATGACCCGGCCCGCCTGCATGACGCCCGTCGAGACGGCGGCAAGGACGCCCGCGATGGCGAGGGTGAGGAAGCCGCCCGTCTTGATGTCGACGAGGAACTGGGCCTCCGCGGGGTCGGACGCCATGCCCGGGTCGAAGAGCGCGAAGATGCTCGCGAGACCCGCGATGAAGGTCGCGAGCGCGACCCCGCCCACGGACCGCCACGCGGTCTTCGGGTTGTCCACGATGCGCCGCCCGGCGAGCAGCGTGGGCACGCGGCGTGCGGAGCCGGCGGTGATCCTGCCGACGACCCAGATGACGAACGGCCCGACGAGGTTGAGCGTCGCGAAGCCGATCAGCAGGATGACGACCACGACGGTGATCCCGACCGCGGCCGAGCCGAACGACAGGTTGGTCGCGACGATCATCGCGACGGCCGCGAGCCCGGTCGCGAGCAGGCGCACCGCCTTGAGGCCCGGGGGAGTGACGCGCGCGGCGACGCCGAGCGGCGTGATCGCGACGCGCCGGAGGCTGACGAGCGCCGACACGAGCGCGACCGCGACCACGAGCACCACGGCGCCCAGCAGGGCGGGCACGCCGACCCACAGCTCGCCGAGGTCGAACGTGCGGCCCTGGAACCGCAGCTGCGCGACGAGCGGCAGGAGGGCGCCGTAGCCGACCAGGCCGACGAGCGCCCCCGTGACGGCCTGGGCGGCGGCGTCGAGCACGGTGAGCGACGTGACCTGGCCGGTCGTGGCCCCCGCGAGCCTGAGCGCCGCCAGGCGCGCGTCGCGGCGCGCGACGGCGAGCCGCGCGGCCGCCCCACCGAGCGTGACGAGCGGGATGAGCAGCAGGAGCGAGGCGATGCCGGCGAAGATCGGGTACTGCGTGTCGTACGACGTGACGGCCGCGTCCACGCCCTCCTGCATGCCCTCGATGCCGCCGGCACGACCGAGGAACGCCCCGAACCCGCCCACGACGACGAGCAGGATCGCGGTGGTCGTGGCGAACGCGATGACGGCGAGCACGTTGGTCAGGCCCTGCGGGTCGCGCTCGTCGGCGCTGCGGCGGCGCAGGAGCCACCAGAGGTCGACGGTCCTCATCGGGCGCTCTCCTGACCGGGGGCGGCCGGGGCCGCGACGTCGTGGCCGGGTGCGAAGAACTCGCCGGAGACGAGCCCGTCGCGCATCGTCACCGTGCGCGAGCAGTGCCGCGCGACCCCGGCGTCGTGGGTCACGACGACGAGCGCGGCGCCCGAGTCGCGGGTCGCGCGCGTGAGGACGTCGAGCACCTCGGCGCCGGTCGACTGGTCGAGGGCGCCCGTCGGCTCGTCGGCGAAGACGACGCCCGGCGACCCGACGAGGGCGCGCGCGATCGCGACGCGCTGGGCCTGCCCGCCGGAGAGCTCGCCCGGCCGGCGCTGCTCCATCCCGGCGAGGCCGAGGTGCGCGAGCCAGCGGGCGGCGACCGCGGTGGCCTCCGCGCGGGCCGTGCCGGCGAGCATGAGCGGCAGCGCCGCGTTCTCGACGGCGGGCAGCTCGGGCAGGAGCTGTCCGGACTGGAAGACGAAGCCGAAGTCCTGGCGCCGCAGGATCGTGCGCCGCGCCTCCGAGAGCGTCGTGACGTCCTCGCCGCGCCACGACACCGAGCCGGACGACGGCGTGATGATACCCGCGAGGCAGTGCAGGAGGGTCGTCTTGCCGGACCCGGACGGGCCCATGATGGCGAGCGACTCGCCGGGGTGCACCGTGAGGCTCACGCCCGCGAGGGCGTGCGTCGCGGTCTGGGCGGAGCCGTAGACCTTGGTGAGCGCGCTCGCGACGAGGGGCGAGCCGCCGGGGACGGGAGTGGGGCCGGTGAACGTCATGCGTCGATCGTCCGCCGCGGCGGGGCGCCGCCGCGTCGGGCTGGGGACGGGACGTCGTCGGGCCCGGGTCCGACCGTGGGGGGACCGCGCGGCGCGGCCCGTGCGGCGACGGTCGGACGGCGTGGCGTCCGTCACGCCGCGGCCTCCGGGCCCGGATCCGGTTTGGGATCAGGGCGAGGAGGCGGTAGTGTTCTCGACGGCCGGTGAGCGATCAACGGCCGGCACGACCAGCGCCCGTAGCTCAACGGATAGAGCATCTGACTACGGATCAGAAGGTTGGGGGTTCGAATCCCTCCGGGCGCACAGCGGAACGGCCTCACCCGACGGGTGGGGCCGTTCGTCGTTTCCCGCGCGTCTCGTGACGCCGCGGCCGGGCGACCTGCCCTCCCGGTTTTCGCACGGTCGTGCTACGTTCGCCGGGTGACCAAGGGCGACGACACGCGGCAGGCGATCCTGCACCGCGGCGTGGAGGCCGCGTACCGCGTGGGCCTGGCGGGCCTGACGATCGGTGAGCTCGCGCGCGCCACGGGCATGTCGAAGAGCGGGCTCTACGCGCACTTCCGCTCGAAGGAGTCGCTCCAGCTCGCGGTGCTCGACCAGGCGCGCGCGGAGTTCGTCGACACGGTCGTCGCGCCGGCGCTGCGCACGCCCCGGGGCGAGCGCCGCCTGCGCGAGCTGTTCGAGCGGTGGCTCGTGTGCGACCTGCGGCAGCAGCCCGGCGGCTGCCTGTTCGTCAAGGCGGCGACGGAGCTCGCCGCCCAGGAGGGGCCGGTCCGGGACCAGCTCGTGCGCGACCACCAGGACCTGTACGACGCCGTCGCGCAGGTCTACCGGACGTGCGTCGCCGAGAGCGGCTTCCGCGACGACGTGGATCCGCAGCAGTTCGCGTCGGAGCTCTACGGGGTGATGCTCGCGCTGCACCACGCGCACGTCTTCATGGCCGACCCGTCGGCCGAGGACCGCGCGCGCCGCGCGTTCGCGGCTCTCCTCGACGCGTCGCGCGCGCCCGTCCCGGTCGCCTGAGCGCCCGCCCGCACCTGACCGCATCCCTACGGAGAGGACCCGCGTGACCGCCTCGCGAGCCGAGAAAAGCACGACCGTTCGTCTGGACCGACGGCGCGCCGCGCGCCGTCGCAAGGCCGCGGCCCGCCTCGCGCTCGTGCGCGCCCGGTTCGCGGTGCTCCAGACGGTGTCGCCCCGGCGCGCCGCGCGGCTCGCGCTCGACCTGTGGTGCACCCCGCCCGACGGCGCGGGTCGCCGCCGGGACGACCGCGCCGTCGCCGGTGCGCTGAGCACCGTGACGACGTCGTCCGGTGCGCGGGTCGTCGTCGAGTCGTGGGACCCGCACGCCTCCGCGGACGACGCGCCCGTCGGGGCCGCGGGACACGGGACGGGGGCCGGTGTCGTCTACCTCGCGCACGGGTGGGGCGGCCGGCGCGGCCAGCTCGGGGCGTTCGTCGAGCCGCTGCGCGCCGCGGGCCACCGTGTCGTCGCGTTCGACGCACCGAGCCACGGCGACTCCGGGCCCGGCCGCCTCGGTCCGCGGCGGAGCACGATGCCCGAGCTCGCGGACGCCCTCGCCGCCGTGGTGCGCGAGCACGGGGAGGCGACGGCCGTCGTCGCGCACTCGCTCGGCACGGCGACGACGGTGCTCGCGGTGCGCGACGGCCTGCCCGCGGGACGCCTCGTGCTCGTCGCGGCGATCGCCGACGTCCTCGGCCAGCTCGACGGGTTCGCCGACCTGCTGGGCCTGTCGCGGCCGACGCGCGCGCTCCTCCAGAGCCGGCTCTCCGACCTCGCCGGGCGCCCGCTGCCCGAGCTCGACGTGCGGGACACGCTGCGCACGCACCGGGTGCCGCCGGCGCTCGTCGTGCACGACCGCGCCGACAAGGAGGTGCCGTACCCCGTCGGCGCCGCGCTCGCGGCGGCCTGGCCCGAGGGCGAGCTGCTCACGACCGAGGGGCTCGGGCACCACCGGCTGCTGCGCGACCCCGACGTCGTGCGGGCGGTCGTCGAGTACGTGGCCCCGCCCGTCACCCGTTCCGGGCCGACGCCCGCCGTCAGGCCGGCGGCCGGTAGCCGGTGACCTGCGTGAGCGCGCGCGCCCGGTTCGAGCGCGCGAGCATCACGCAGCCCGGCACGAACGCGCCGAGCAGGAGCGGCCCGGCGACGAGCATCGCGGCCCACGTCAGCAGGGCGAGGTAACCGGCGGCGGAGTTGTTCGACGGGTCGCTGTCGGCGTAGGCGAGCAGGCCGATGCTCAGCGCGCCCGCGGCGACCATGAGGACGACCGGGACCCAGATGAGCACCCAGGCCGTGCGCCGGTACCGCGGCGTGAAGGCGGCCGCGGGCGGCACGGGCGACGGCGCGTACCCCGGGGCCGGGTGCCCAGGGGGCGGCGGATACCCGGGGCGCGGCGGGAAGGCGGGCTGCGTGCCCGGTGGGGGACCGCCGTACGGGGACCCGTGCCGCGGGTCGTGCGGGGGGAAGGGCGGCGGGGAGGTCACCCCTCCTGGATATCAGGCGTGCGGGGCCCGTGCGCGGACCGTCCGTCGGCGTGCTGCGTGTCGGCGGGGCCCGGTAGCGTCGGGCCATGCCGTCGGACAAGGTCGACCTCAAGGCGTCCCACCGCGAGCTCTACGCGCCGCCCCGCGGCCGGTTCGTCGAGGTGGACGTCCCGACGCTCGCCTACCTCGCCGTCGACGGCGAGGGGGACCCCAACACGGCGCCGGCCTACGGGCAGGCGGTCGAGGCGCTGTTCTCCCTCTCCTACGCCGTGAAGTTCGCGAGCAAGCGCGCGGGGCGGGACTACGTCGTCGGGCCGCTCGAGGGGCTGTGGACGGCCGACGACCCGGGCACGTTCGTGCGTCGCGAGAAGGGCGCGTGGCGGTGGACCCTCCTCGTCCTCCAGCCCGACTGGGTGGACGAGGACACGGTGGTCGCCGCCACGGAGACGCTCCGGGCGAAGAAGGAGCCCCCGGCCGCGCTCGACCTGGTGCGCCGCACGAGCCTCACGGAGGGGCGGTCGGTGCAGACGCTGCACGTCGGCCCGTACGACGACGAGGGCCCGGTGCTCGCGGAGCTGCACGACGTCTACCTCCCCGAGCACGGGCTGACGTTCGCCGGGCCGCACCACGAGATCTACCTGAGCGACGTCCGGCGCACGGACCCCGCGAAGCTGCGCACCGTGCTCCGTCAGCCGGTCCGCCCGGTCTGACCCCCGGCCCGTCCGGCGACTCCAGGATCGACCTGGCCGCCGCGCGCGGCCCGACGCCGCGACGTCAGGGCGCGACGTCAGGGCGCGACGTCAGGCTGCGGCTCGCCGCCGCGCCCAGGCGAGGTCGGTCGCGTCGAGCACGTCGGCGAGACGGCGGCCCGCGAGGCCGCGCGCCCAGGTGGGGGACGCGCCGTCGGGCACGGCCTCCTGGAGCACCCACTCGCGCACGCCGAGGCGGCGCAGGTGCGTGCCGAGCGCGAGGAGCTCGGTGCGCGAGTGCACGCTCGGGTCGACGGTCGTGCGCACCTCGTGGTCGACGCCCGAGCGCAGGATCACGGCCAGCGCCTCGAACGCGCGGCGCCCGGACGGGATCGTGCCCGTCACGACGGGGTAGCGGGACGGCAGGTGCTTGATGTCCAGGCCGACCCAGTCGACGAACGGCAGGAGCCGGGCGAGCCGCGCGGGCCACGGTCCGGCCGTGTGGAGCCCGACGTCGAGGCCGAGGCCCCGCACGTCGTCGATCGCGCCGAGCAGCCCCGGGTGCAGGGTGGGCTCGCCGCCCGAGAACACGACGCCGTCGAGCAGACGGCGGCGCGGCGCGAGGAACGCGACGACCTCGGACCAGGGGACCGTGTCCTGCGGGGGCGCGCCGCCGGGCGCGGCGACCGCGCACAGGCCCGGGTGGTGGCAGTAGCCGCAGCGCCACGGGCAGCCCTGGGTGAGGACGGTGGCGACCCGTCGGCCGGGCCAGTCCGTGACGGACAGCCGGTCCAGTCCGGCGACCACGAGGCCGGGGCGGGTCATCGGCGGCTCCTTCGGACCACGACGGCCCGGCGGTCCGGACCGCCCGACGGCGGTGCCGTCAGGACCTCGAACGTATCCTCGCGAGGCCCTGCGCCGGACCGGCCGAAGGTCCCGACCTGGCGGGCCCGATCCGGGCCCGGTCCAGGCCTGACGCAGGCCCAGCGGGACGCGCGCGCCGGACGCGACGGACCCGGGGCCGCGCGCCACGGCGGGCGCACGACCCCGGGTCCGGGGGAGCGGCACGGTCAGCCGCAGGCGGGCTGCCCGTGCTCCGGTGTCGCGACGGTCTCGCGCTCGTCGGCGTCGTCGGACGGCGTGGCCGTCGTGGTCACGGGGCCGGTCGTGGCCCCGCGGACGGCGAACGACTGGTACGCGTTCTTCCCCGGGGCGACCGCGGGGAAGCTCTTCGCGCCCCACGGGGTGGCGACCTCGACGTCGAGCGGGACGTCGTCGTCGTTCACGACGCGCACCGCCACGTACGCCTTGCCCGCGAGGCACCGCACCTCGGCCGTCGCCGTCACGGCGACCCCGGGGTGGGCCGCGGGGTCCGCGGCGCCGGGCGCGAGCACGCGCAGCGCCGTGAGGCCCGGGTCGCCGTCGCGCCACGACGTGCTCAGCGCGACGTACCGGGCCGTGCGGTCCACGGCGAGCGCGCCGCGCACGTCGCCGGTGCCGATCGTCCCGACGTCGGTGAACGTCAGGCCGTCGTCGCTCACCGAGACGACCGACTCCGGCGCGCCGCCGCGCTCCCACGCGGCGACGACGGTGCCGATCTCGCGCGGCGCGCCCAGGTCGGTGACCATGCGGCCGTCCGGTCCGGGCACCCACGACGTCGCGGCGTCGCCGTCCACGGCGAGCGACGGCGACGTCATGCCGGCGGGCAGCACGGACGCGGGGAACGTGAGCGTGCTGAGCGCGTGGTCCGCGACCGGGAACGGGGTCGCGTCCCGGAGGGTGACGCGCGTGCCCGACGGCGTCGCCCCGACGGTGCGCGTCGCGCCCGTCTCGGCGTGGTGCAGCACGACCGGCGCCCCGTCGCCGCTGACGCGGAACGAGCGGGCGTCGTCGACGGCGACCGTGACCCCGGAGGGGGTCTGCCCGGCGGGCGTGGCGACCGTCGCGCGCGGGGCGAGGACGACGGCGTCGCCCGCGGGGACCGTGACCGCGAGCGTCGAGGCGTCCGACCCCACGGCCTGGGTGCCGGCGTAGACCGGGACGGCCCCGCCGTCGTGCGGGACGGTGAGGGTCGTCGCGACGTCGGCGCCCGTGAGGTTGAACGCGACGACGTACCCGTCGACCGCGCTCACGAGCACGCCCGCCGCGTCGGCCGTGGGCACGCGAGCCCCGGCCTGTGCGGCCGTGGCCGCGGCGTCGCCCGGGACCATCTCGACGAGCCGGGGCCCGGTCGCGCCGTCGGTGAGCCGCACGACGTGGCGCGTGTCCGTCGCGCGCGAGACGGTCACGGGGGCGTCCGAGCCGCGCACGACGAACCCGGCCTCGCCCTCGACGTTGAGCCAGTCGCCCTCGCTGCTCAGCACCTGGTCGCCCGTGTACCGGAACGACGCGGCGTCGTGCCACGTCTGCCCGTCGAGCGACGTCTGCACGCGGTACTCCTGGCCCGCGGCGACCTCCCAGCCGAGCTGGACCTGGCTCACCGCGGTGGGCGCGCCGAGGTCGACCTGGACCCAGGAGTCGGGCCGCGTGCGGTCCGCGACCGCGACGGCCCAGCGGGTCGTGGCGGAGCCGTCGGTGACGGCGCTCGCAGGGTTGGACCCGTTGGCGCTCGACGCCGTGGCCGCCTTGCCCGCGGCGACGTCGGTCCCCGTGGGCGAGAACGCGCGCAGGTGGTAGAGCGAGTATCCGTAGGCCGCGTCGCCGCGCACGCCCTGCATGCGGACGTAGCGCGTCGTGACGGGGCCGGGCTCGTCGGCGCCCGCGGGCGTGAGGTCGACGGTGTCGAGCCGCGCGACGTTCACGTCCGCCGGGGCCTTGCCGTAGGCGGTCGCGGTGGTCCAGGTCTCGCCGTCGGTCGACGTCTGGACGAGGTAGCGCGCGCCCGCGCTCGCCTCCCACGCGAACCGCACGCCGCCCACGGTGGTCTCCTCGCCGAGGTCGACCTGGATCCAGGAGTCGGGGCGCGTGCGCTCGCCGACCGCGACGGCCCAGCGGGTCGACGGGTTGCCGTCGGTCACGCGCGCCGCGGTGCGGCCGCCCGCCGTGTCCTGGCTCGACGCGGTCGCGACCTTCCCGGCGGCGAGGTCGGTCGTCGACCGCTCGTCCCCGTAGGCGTGGAACGCGAACATCGAGTAGCCGTACTGCGGGTGGCCCTGCTGCCCGAGGAGCCGGACGTACCGCGCCGTGACCGGCGCGAACGACAGGTCGTCGACGCGCGCGGCCCTCGCGTCCGCGGGGTCGACCGGACGCGTCACCGGGAGCGTCGCGGTGGTCTCGCCCTCGGCGGTCGTGTAGGTGCGCGACCCGTCGAGGCCCGAGTAGCCGTTCATGTCGAGGTTGCGGACCGACAGGCTCGCGTCCTCCGTGCCGGCGCCGGTCGACGCGTAGACGGCGGCGCCCGTCGGGAGCGTGACCTGGCCCGCGTACCCGCCGCCGACCCGGAACACGGACGACGTGCCCTCGAAGCCGTCGCGCGGCCCGGTGTACGTCCGCACGTGCCGGTCGTCGACCGTCGCGCCCGTGGTCGGGTAGAGGAACGGGGTCGAGCCGGAGACGTGGAACAGCCACGAGTCGTGCGCCGGGACCCAGGGGAACTTGACGAAGCCCTTGCGGCTCGACGCCGCGGCCCACGCGTCCGCCGTCTGCTGGACGGTCAGGCCGGGCCCGGCCCCGAAGTCGCGCACGCCGGAGAGACGCTCGAAGAACTCGTCCTGCGGCGTCGGGTCGACGGGACCCTCGGGCGACTCGGCGGCCTCGACGTGCAGGAGGTAGGAGATCGCGATCTCCGCGCGGGCCTCGGGCTCGTACTTGGGCTCGCCGGAGAACTTCGCGAGCCGGTAGACGGGCGCGTACGACTGGTAGTCCTCGAGCGCCGCGGCGAGGTTCGCCTCGGCGCGCGCGGCGTCGGGGTCGCGCAGGACCTGGCCGAGGAACGCCATGGGGATGGCGTCACGGCCGTAGAGGAACTCGCGGTCGGCGACCATGGGCATGAACGGCTCGCCCGCGTCGGACATGACGAGCTTGATGGACTCCCAGAGCTCGGCCGAGTTCGGCTGGTGCAGCAGGATCTCGGGGAGCGGCTCGTCGCGCAGGAGGAAGTGGATCGCGTTGCGGCCGCCCGAGCGCCAGATGTCGGACTGGTAGTGCGGCCCGAACGACCCGTGGTTCTCCACGAGGTACGTGTCGTGGATGGTCTGCATGGTGTTCGTCGACACGGGCTTGCCCGCGACGACGGCCGGGTTGTTCCGGTCGGCCGTCGGCTGGCCCGCGGCGTTGCGGCCCCAGTCGCCGAGCTGCTCGGCCCAGCGTGCGGCGTCGGCGTCGTCGGGGGCCCAGGCGAGGCCGGGCGCGAGGGCCTGCGTGTAGACGCCGACCTCCTCCTGCGCGGTGTCGCCCTCGTGCTTGCCCGTCGGCCAGTCGGCGGTCCACGACCCCGAGAGCGGGTCCTTGCCGAAGTCGAGGTCGGCGGTGTACTTCGACTGGCCCGTCGCGATGGTGGTGAGGTTGGCCTGCGTCGTCGCGTCGAGCTCGTCCCACAGCAGCGTCCCCGCCGCGAGGAAGTAGGACTGGAACGTCGAGTCCCAGAACAGCTTCTTGCCCCACGTGCCTGCGGGGTCGACGAAGCGGTTGGTCGCCGCGTAGTGCCGGATCGTCGCGAGCGTGCGGGCGCGCAGCGTCTCCTCCGGGACGCCCGCGAGCTCGGCGTCGTACTCGCCGTGGGTCAGGAGCACGGCGTTGCCCAGCACGACGGCGAAGTTGAAGTCCTTGAGCTGGTACACCCCCGCGGACTCGTCCCAGACGGTCTCGACCCAGCGGGTGTGGCGCAGCAGCGCGCCGTAGTAGTCGGCGGCGGTCGCGTCGGGGGCGCCGTACGCCGGAGCGGCGTCGACCGTGGTCGACGCCGGGGCCGCGGGCGGGGAGGCCGGCGCGCCCTGGGCGGTCGCGGGGGCCAGGAGGAGGGAGCCGGCCGTCGCGAGCGCGAGGGCGGCGGTCGTCGTGCGGCGCCGAGCGCGGCGCACGGCAGGGGGCGGGGCGGGCGATCGGGTCATGGTGCGTGTCTCTCGTCGTCGTCGTCGGGAGCGGGTCCGCCGGGGACGGCGGTGCGGCGCGGGTGGTTGCCGAGGGGCCAGGGGTGCGGAGCGCCGGTGCTCGCCATCCTGACAGCGCTGTCTGGCTGTGTCCAGGGGTTCCGGAGAACTGCTGCGGGTGATCCTCGGCGGTGCGGGACGAGCGGAGGCCCGCCGGGGAACGTGGTGCGACCACGCTCCCCGACGGGCCTCCGGGCGGCGGACGACGCCCGGTCGGGGCTCAGCCCTTGACCGAGCCCGACATCAGCCCCCCGACGAAGTACTTGCCGAGGACGATGTACACGAGCAGCGTCGGGAGCGACGCGAAGAGCGCGCCGGCCATGGAGACGCCGTAGTTCTGCAGCAGCGCGCCGTTCGCGAGGTTGTTCAGCGCGAGCGTCACGGGGCCGTTCTGGCTGGAGGAGAAGAACACCGCGAAGAGGAAGTCGTTCCACGCGGACGTGAACTGCCAGATGAGCACGACCACGAAGCTCGGGATCGAGATCGGCAGGATGATCGACCAGTAGGTGCGCAGCATCCCGGCGCCGTCGACGCGCGCGGCCTCGACGAGCTCGTGCGGCACGGTCATGTAGTAGTTGCGGAAGATGAGCGTCGTGATCGGGATGCCGTAGATGACGTGCAGCAGGATCAGGGACGGCACGCCGCTCGGGATGCCCAGGCCCAGCACGAGCTGGTTGAGCGGGATCATGACGGCCTGGTACGGGATGAACATCCCGAAGAGGATCAGCGTGAAGACGATGTTCGCGCCCTTGAACGACCAGCGGGAGAGCACGAACCCGTTGAGCGACCCGAGGAAGGCCGCGATGATCGCCGACGGCACGACCATCTGCACCGTGCGCCCGATGGCGGGGGACAGCGCGGTCCACGCCGTCTGCCAGTTCTCCGTCGTCCACGTCTGCGGGAGCGACCACGCGCGCGCGGGCGACGCGTCGCCCGCGCCCTTGAAGCTCGTCACGAAGAGCACGTAGACGGGGATGAGGACGATGACGAGGAACAGGACCAGCGCCGCGTACTTGAGCGTGCGGCCGACGGAGAAGCGCTCGCGCGGCGTGCGGCGCGCCGGCTGGCGCGGCGTGCCGACGACGTCGGGGGCGGGGACGGCCGGCGTCGAGGTGGTCGTCATCGCTTCTCCTGACGGTTGGTGCGGATCAGGTAGGGCACGATGACGACGGCCACGATGATCAGCAGGATCGAGCCGACGGCCGCCGCGTTGGCGTAGTCGAAGCTCGACTTGAAGACGTACATGTCGACGGCCGGAACCTTGGTCTGGTAGTTCGCGGGCTTCGAGATCGACATGATGAGGTCGAACGCCTTGAGCGACATGTGGCCGATGATGATGAGCGCCGAGAGCGCGATCGGCGAGAGCTGCGGGAACAGCACGTGGCGGTACAGCTTCCACTCGCTCGCGCCGTCCATGCGGGCGGCCTCGCGCAGCTCGTCGGGGATGCCGCGGAACCCGGCGAGGAACAGCGCCATGACGTACCCGGAGAGCTGCCAGATCGCGGGGATCGCGATCGCCGTGATGCCCCACGTGACGTTGTTCCACCAGTTGTTCTGCAGGAAGTCGAGCCCGACGATCTGGAACAGCCGGTTGAGGCCGCTCGCCTGCTCGCCCTGGTTCGAGTTGAGCAGCCAGCGCCACACGACACCGGACGCGACGAACGACACGGCCATGGGGAACAGGTAGACCGAGCGGAAGATCCCCTCGCCCTTGACGGGCTTGTCCAGCATCCACGCCCACAGGAAGCCCATGAGCATCGTGCCGGCGAGGAAGACCACCGTGTAGAGCACGAGGTTCTTCAGCGAGTGCTGGAACGCCTCGCTGCCGAGGAGGGCCGTGTAGTTCTCGAACCACACGACGACCGAGGGCTTCTGGCCCGTGGCCTGTGCCGCGGTGTGGTTGTCCGTGATCGACGTCCTGAAGTTCGCGCCGATCAGGCCGTAGACGAACACGCCGACGAGGATCAGCGAGGGGGCGAGCAGCAGCAGCGCTGGGCCGGCTCGTCGCAGTGACTTGAGCATGGTGGGTCTTCCCGGTCGTGGAGTGCGGAGGACGCGGCGCTCGGGAGCGCCGGCGTCCCCGGGGACGTGTTCCGCTCGCGGGGCTGCCGCGCGCCGTCGGGACGTGCCCGACGACGCGCGGCGGCTCCGTGGAGCGGTGTCAGCCCTGTGCGGTGGCCGCGGCGAGCTCGGACTGGTAGGTCGCGAGGTCGGACCCGCCGGACGTGAACTTGCTCGTCGCGTCGGAGATCGCGTTGAGCGTCGCGACCGGGGCGGCGGCGCCGTGCGCGAGCGAGGAGACGATCGTGTCGTTGCCGAACGACTCGATCGCCGTCTGCTGGTACTCCGAGAACTCGGCCGGGTCGGCGTCGGTGCGAGCCGGGATGGATCCCTTGGCCTTGTTGAACGCGACCTGGCCCTCGAGCGAGCCCACGGTCTCGAGCCACGCCTTGGCGCCGTCGGGGTGCGGGGCGCCCACCGGGAGGGTGAACGAGTCGGCGAGGAAGTCGAACACGCCGTCGGTACCCGGGACGGGGAACGCGGTGAAGTCGGTGCCGAGCGTCTTGCCCTGCTCCTCGAACGCCGCGACGGCCCAGTCGCCCATGACGTTGAACGCGGCGTTGCCGTCGATCACCATCTGGGTCGCCTCGGGCCAGTCGAGCCCGTCACGGTCGGTGTTGGTGTAGCTCATGAGCTTCTCGAAGTCCTCGAGGGCGGCCGTGACCTCGGCGCCCTCCCAGTCGGTCGAGCCGTCCCACAGGCCGTTGTAGCCCTCGGCCCCGAGGTCCGCGAGGAGCACGGTCTCCAGGAGGTTGACCTGGGTCCAGGTCGTCGCGACCGACAGCGGCGTGACGCCCGCGGCCTTGAGCTTGTCGAGGTCCGCCATCCAGGCGTCGAGGTCCGCGTAGGTCGCGGCCGGGTCGACGCCGTTGGCCTCGAGGACCGTCGGGTTCGCCCAGACCACGTTCGCGCGGTGGATGTTCGACGGGATCGAGTAGATCGCGCCGTCGTCGGACTTGAGGCGGTCGACGAGGTCGGCCGGGAAGACGTCGGTGAGGCCGAACTCGTCGTAGAGCGAGGAGACGTCCTCGATCTGCGCGGCGTCGATGTAGTCCTGGAGCTCGGCACCGGCGTGCGCCTGGAACGTGTCCGGCGGGTCCTGGGCCTGGAGGCGGGACTGGAGGAGGTCCTTGGCGGCCGAGCCGGCGCCGCCGGCCACCGCGCCGTTGATGAACTCCACGTCGGGGTGCTGCTCCTCGAACACGCCGACCAGCGCGTCGAGACCGGCCTTCTCGGAGCCGGCGGCCCACCAGGTGAAGACCTCGACCTCGTCGCCGCCCCCCGAAGCGCCCCCGTCACCGGTGCCCCCGTCACCGGAACCACCGCCGCTGCACGCGGCGAGTGCGAGACCCACGAGGGCGGCCGTCGCCACCGTCGCGCTCGTCCTGCGATCGATTCGCATCGTGATATCCCTACGCCTTCTTCGGTCGTGGGGGACCGGCGGGACGACCACGTCGCACCGGCCGGGCGCACCGGCGCGCCCTCGAACCCGAGGCCCATACAACGGCGCCCGACCCTTGATGTCAAGAAATGAACGCAAGCGTCGCTGAATCGTGATGTACGCGTCAGGAGATGGATCCAAACCCCGCGGCCGTGCGGCGACCATCATTCTGACAGCGCTGTCCGATCCTTGTCGAGCCGTCCGTCCCCACCTGCACGGCGAGGCGTCCCACCAGGACCGGCGCGTCCCGGCGGTATCCTGACCGACGTGCGCGCTGACCGGGTGACACCGGGCTCGCAGACTTCACTGCGTGAGGCCAACCGAGCCCGGATCGTGAGCGCCGTCCAGCAGCGTGGCTCCCTCACGCAGATCGAGCTGGCCGGCGTCACCGGGCTGTCCCCGGCCACCGTCTCCAACATCGTCAAGGAGCTCACCGGCGCGGGCGTCCTGCACACCTCGCCGTCCACGCGCAGCGGGCGCCGCGCCCTCCAGGTCACCCTCGCGCGCAACCTCGGGCTCGTCGCGGGGGTGCACTTCGGCACCCGCTCGATGCGCGTCGCGCTCGCGGACGCGTCCATGCGCGTGCTCGCCGACCAGCGCATGCCGCTCGCCCCGGACCACCGCGCGGACACCGGCCTGCAGCGCGCCGCGCTGCTCGTCGGGGAGATGGTCGCGTCGGTCGACGCGTCCCCCGAGGAGCTGCTCGCCGTCGGTGTCGGGGTGCCCGCCCCCGTGGACGTGCGCGCCGGGCGCATCGCGACGGTCGGCATGATGCGGGGCTGGGACGGCGTCGTCGTCCCCGAGCTGCTCGAGGCCGAGCTCGGCGCGCCCGTGACGGTCGACAACGACGCCAACCTCGGCGCCCTCGCCGAGACCCGGTTCGGGGCGGCCGTCGGGCACGACGCCGTCGCCTACCTGCGCGTGTCCCACGGCGTGGGCGGCGGGCTCGTCCTGGGCGGGCGCGTCGTGCACGGCCGCGCGGGCGTCGCGGGCGAGATCGGGCACGTGACGATCGACGAGAACGGCCCCGTGTGCCGCTGCGGCAACCGCGGGTGCCTCGAGATGTACGTCGGCGCGGGCGTGCTGCTGTCCATGCTCTCCGAGAGCCGCGGCCACCTCACGCTGCGCGACGTCATCGCGCGCGCGCAGGAGGGCGACCCCGGCTGCCGCCGCGTCCTGTTCGACGCCGGGCAGCACCTCGGCGTCGCGGCCGCGAACCTGTGCAACCTCGTCGACCCGGAGATCGTCGTCGTCGGCGGGCAGCTCGCCGAGGCGGGCGAGGCCCTGCTCGGTCCGCTCCGCACCGCGCTCGAGCAGCGCACGGTCCCCAGCACGGCGGGCCCGGTCGAGGTCGTCGCGTCCGAGCTGGGGTCGGCCGCCGAGGTGCGCGGCGCGCTCGCCGTCGCGCTCGACCTCGCGCGCGTGAGCGGTTCCCTGGGGGTGAGCGCATGACGGGGGCCCTCGTCCGGGCCGGGGGCGCCCGCCGTCGCGCGCGGGGCGCGGTGACGGCGGCTGTCACGGCGGTCGTGCTCGCCCTCCTGGCGCTCGCGGGCTGCGCGCCGTCGGAGGAGCCCGCCGGGCCCTCGGAGGGGACCATCGGGCTCCTGCTACCCGAGGCCAAGACCGCCCGGTACGAGACGACCGACCGCCCGACCTTCGTCGGGGTGGTCGAGCGGCGCTGCCCGTCGTGCGAGGTGCTGTACGCGAACGCCGCCCAGGACGCCGCGAACCAGCAGCAGCAGGCCGAGTCGATGCTCGCGCGCGGCGCGGACGTCCTCGTGCTCGACGCGGTCGACGCCGTCGCGGCGGTGAGCGTCGTCGCCGAGGCCCAGCGCCTCGGCGTGCCCGTCATCGCCTACGATCGCTTCGTCGACGGCGCGAACTACTACGTCTCGTTCGACAACGAGCTCATCGGGTACCTCATGGGGGAGGCGCTCGTCGGCGCGGTCCTCGACCGCGCGGAGCAGGACCCGCCGGCGCAGGGCCGGCGGCCGGGTGTCCTGCTCGTGCAGGGCTCGCCGACCGACCCGAACGCCGCGGAGCTCGCCGCCGGCGCCCACCGTGCGCTCGAGGGAGAGGACATCGACGTGCTCGCCGAGTACGACACGCCCGACTGGAGCCCCGACAAGGCGACCGAGTGGGTCGAGGGGCAGCTCACGCAGTACCCGGGTCGCGTCGACGGCGTCTTCGCGGCGAGCGACGGCATCGCGGGCGGTGCCATCGCCGCGATGAAGGCCGCCGGCCTCGACCCGGTGCCGCCCACCACGGGTCAGGACGGCGAGCTCGCGGCCGTCCAGCGCGTCGTCTCGGGCGACCAGTACATGACCGTCTACAAGGCCACGACGCAGCAGGCGCGCACGGCCGCCGAGCTCGCCGTGCGGGTGCTGCGCGGCGAGGACCCCCGCGCGACCGTGGTGATCGACGGCGTCCCGAGCCTCCTCCTCGCACCGCGCGCGGTCGGCGTCGACGACGTCCAGCGCGTCCTCGTCGACGGCGGCGTCTACACGGTCGACGAGATCTGCACCCTGTCGTACGTCGACGCGTGCGTCGACGCGGGTCTCCTGGAGGCGGCGCCGTGAGCGCCCCCGTCCTGACCCTGCGCGGGGTCTCGAAGAACTTCGGCGGCGTCCGGGCGCTCGTCGACGTCGACGTCGAGGTGCGCGAGCACGAGGTCCTCGCCGTCGTGGGCGACAACGGCGCCGGCAAGTCGACGCTCGCGGGCGTCGTCGCGGGCGCGTTCCGGCCGGACGCGGGCGAGGTGCTGCTCGACGGCGCGCCCGTCGTGCTCGACTCCCCGGCGGCGGCGCGCCAGCACGGGATCGCGGCGGTGTTCCAGCAGCTCGCGCTCGTCGACGACCTCGACGTCGTCGAGAACGTGTTCCTCGGCCAGGAGGTCCTCCGCGGGCCGTTCCTCGACGAGATCGCGATGGAGCGCGAGGCATGGGGTCTGCTCGACCAGCTCGCCGCGACCGTCCCGTCGGTGCGGCAGCCGGTGCGCACGCTCTCGGGCGGCCAGCGGCAGGTCGTGGCCGTCGCGCGCGCCCTCCTCGGGTCGCCGCGCGTGCTCGTCCTCGACGAGCCGACGGCGGCGCTCGGCGTCCGGCAGACGGCCGAGGTGCTCAACCTCATCGAGAAGCTGCGCGAGCGCGGGCACGCCGTCGTCCTCATCAGTCACCAGGCGGGCGACCTCCAGGCCGTCGCCGACCGCATCCTCGTGCTGCGGCTCGGCCGCGTGCACGGCGAGTTCCCGGGCGACACCTCCTACGAGGACCTGCTCGCCGCGATGACGGGCGCCGTGCGCCCGGCGCGCCTGGGCGGTACGGGCAGCAGCGCGGGCGGCGCCGAGCGCGAGCGGCGCACGGGCGGCACCGGGGCGGTGCACCGATGAGCGTCCCCGGTCGCGCCTCGGGCGCGGCGATCGACCGGCCCGCGACGGGCGCGCTGTCCGGGTCCGTCGTGCAGCAGCTGCGCGGCGCGCACCTCGGCATGCTGCCCATCGTCGCCGCGCTCGTCCTCATCTGGGTCGTGCTCGGCGCGATCAACCCGGCGTTCCTCTCCGCGGAGAACCTCGTCAACCTCACGCTCCAGAGCGCCCCCACGGGGATCATCGCGCTCGGCGTCGTGCTCGTGCTGCTCGTCGGCCAGATCGACCTGTCGGTCGGCTCGGTGAGCGGGCTCGCCGCGGCGGTGCTCGCCGTCGGCACGGTGGGGCTGGGCTGGCCCGTCGGGGTCGCGATCGTCGCGGCGCTGGCCGTGGGCGTCGTCGTCGGGCTCGGCTACGGCCTGCTGTCCACGCGCCTCGGGCTCGCGTCGTTCGTCTTCACGCTCGCGGGGCTCCTCATCTTCGCGGGCGTCCAGCTGCGCGTCCTCGGGCCCAAGGGCTCGATCAACCTGCCGTTCGAGTCGTGGCTCGTCCGCACGGTCCAGCAGGGCTTCCTCGCCCCCGCGGTCGCGTGGGGCCTCGTGGTCGTGGTCGTGGCGGGGTACGCCGCGCTGCGCGTGACCGACCACGTGCGCCGGGTCCGGGCAGAGCTCCCGAGCCCGGGCCTGGGCCGCATCGCGGTCCGCACGGCGGTCCTCGCGGCGGTGCTCGTCGCGACCGTCGCGTACCTCGGCACGGCGCGGGGGATCGGCTACACCGTGGTGCTCTTCGTGGCGCTCGTGGTCGTGGTCGACGTGCTGCTGCGCCGCACGCGCTGGGGACGCTCCGTGCGCGCCGTCGGCGGCAACCGGCGCTCCGCGCTCCTCGCGGGCGTCGCCGTGCGCCGCACGGTCGTCTCGTGCTTCGTCGCGTGCTCGACGTTCGCCGCGCTCGGCGGCGTCCTCGCCGCGGGCCGGCTCGCGGCGGCGAACCAGGGGACCGGCGCGGCGGACACCTACCTGACGGCGATCGCGGCCGCGGTCATCGGCGGCACGAGCCTGTTCGGCGGGCGCGGGAGCGCATGGTCGGCGCTGCTCGGCGTGCTCGTGCTCCAGTCCATCGCGAACGGGCTCACGCTGCTCAACCTCGACACGGCCACGCGGTACATCGTGACCGGAGCGGTCCTGCTCCTCGCTATCGTCGTCGACATGCTCATTCGTGGTCGACGGGAGGTCTGAGATGGTGATGCAGGGGGAGAGCGCGGGGACGGTCCCGCCGGGCGAGGTCGGGGTCATGGTGCCCGACACGCCGACGGAGGCGGCCGTGACGCGTCCGCACGGCGGACGTGGAGGCCGGCGCCCGACGCTCGCCTCCGTCGCGGAGGCCGCCGGCGTGAGCCTCAAGACGGCGTCGCGCGTCCTCAACGACGAGCCGAACGTCGCGCCGCAGACGCGCGCCAAGGTGCAGGAGGCCGCGCAGCGGCTCGGCTTCCGGCGCAACGCCGTCGCGGCGGACCTCGCGCGCGGCGGCTCGTCGCGGCTCGTCGGCTTCGTCACCGGCGACCTCGCCAACCCGTTCTACTCCGCGCTGGCCAGCGGCATCGAGCGCGAGCTCCGCCACCACGGCCTCCAGCTCATCACCACGAGCTCCGACGAGGAGCCGGAGCGCGAGCGCTCCCTCACCGAGGCGCTCGTCGAGCGCCGCGTCGGCGCGCTCGTCGTCACCCCGACGTCCACCGACCACTCGGCCCTGCGTCGCGAGCTCGACGACGGCCTGCCGGTCGTGTTCATCGACCGGCCCGCGCGCGGCGTCGAGGCGGACACGGTCGTCATCGACAACCGCGGGGGAGTGCGCGACGCCGTGACGCACCTCCTCGCGCACGGGCACCGCCGGATCGCGCTCGTCGGCGACGTGTCGCGCCTGTGGACGTTCCAGGAGCGTC
Source organism: Cellulosimicrobium sp. 4261 (assembly GCF_040546915.1). NCBI lineage: Bacteria > Bacillati > Actinomycetota > Actinomycetes > Micrococcales > Promicromonosporaceae > Cellulosimicrobium > Cellulosimicrobium sp. 4261. The sequence continues at coordinate 288,762 of NZ_JBEPOQ010000001.1, read as the reverse complement.
GCGACGAGTTCGTCGCGACGTTGCGGGCCGCGGGCGTCGAGGACCCGGCGCGGTACGTGCGCGACGGCGCGCACGACGCCGACCTCGCGCGCGTGTTCGTCGCGGAGCTCCTCGCCCTGCCGGAGCCGCCGACGGCGCTCGTGACGGCGAACAACAAGATCACGGTCGGCGCGCTCCACGCGCTGCGCGACCGGGCGTCGTCGGGCGACGCGGCGGACGTCGCGCTCGTCGGCTTCGACGACTTCGAGCTCGCTGACCTGCTGCACGTGACGGTCGTCGGGTACGACGTCGTCGAGATGGGCCGGCAGGCGGCGGCGCTCGCGGTGTCGCGCGCCGAGAACCCGGAGCTCGCCCCGCGGCTGGTCGTGGTGCCGACGGAGCTCGTCGTCCGGGGCACGGGAGAGGTCCCCGGCCCTGCGGTCTGAGCGTGGCCGCGGTGCTCGTGCTCAGTGTCGGTGCGAGCACGGTCGTGCCGACGCCGTGCGACGTGCTCGGCGGTCGAGCGGATGGCGCGAGAGCCACGCTGAGCGTGACTTTCGCGCCAAGGGGGCCTCTCGCCCGTGCCTCCCGGCGGGGCCTCTGGCCGCGTTGACAAAGCCCGGAACCGACGCATAGGTTCAGGTCGCCCCTGACAACGCTTCCCCCCTGCGCGTTGTCAGGGGCACCCCTGCAGCCTGACAGCGCTGTCAGACGATCGAAGGAGATCGCGGCATGACCAGACCACTCCCGCCCGGACGCGCGGTCGCGCGGTCCGGCAGCGGCCGCGCCCGGCCCCTCGGCCTCGTGCTCGCCGCCGCACTCGCCGTCCCGCTCGGGGTGCCTCTCGCGGCCCCCGCGGGAGCCCTCGCTGCCGCGCCCGCCGCGGCCGCCGAGCCCGGCGACTTCTCGTCCTCGTTCGAGTCCGGCGACCCGGCCGCGCTGCCCACCACCGTGGCGGAGCGCGACGGCGCGCCCTGGCAGGCGAACGTCGGCTCGTTCACGGCCGGCCTGCCCGGGAGCGTCCTCGGGCAGCTGAAGGGCGTCACCGCGAGCGCGCAGAACCTGCCCAACGAGGGCGCGGCGAACCTGGCCGACGGCAGCTCGGGCACCAAGTGGCTCGCGTTCGCGTCGACCGGCTGGGTCCGGTACGAGTTCACCGAGCCCGTCTCGTTCGTGGCGTACACGATGACCTCGGGCGACGACGCCGCCGGTCGCGACCCGAAGACCTGGACGGTCGAGGGATCGAACGACGGCACGACGTGGACCCCGCTCGACCAGCGGACCGACGAGGACTTCCCGAGCCGGCAGCAGACGCGCACGTTCGAGCTCGAGGCGCCGACCGCGGCGTACACGTACCTGCGTCTCAACGTCACGGCGAACTCGGGCGACTCCATCGTCCAGCTCGCCGGGTGGGACCTCTCGGGCGACCTGAGCGCCGGCCCCTCCGCGGCGCCCATGAACACCAAGGTCGGCACGGGCCCGCGCGTGAGCTTCACGAACAAGGCGGGCGTCGGGTTCTCCGGCCTGCACTCGCTGCGGTACGACGGCTCGCACCTCGCGGACGGCGAGACCTACGCGACGAACGTGCTCTACGACGACGTGGACGTCGTCGTCGGCGAGGACACGCGGCTGAGCTACACGATCTTCCCCGAGCTGCTCGACGACCTCCAGTACCCGTCGACCTACGCGGCGGTGGACGTGCTGTTCACGGACGGGACCTACCTGTCCGACCTCGGCGCGCGCGACGCGCACGAGACGGTCGCGACCGCGCAGGCGCAGGGCGAGGGCAAGATCCTCTACGCCGACCAGTGGAACTCGGTGCGGGTGGACCTCGGCGACGTCGCCGCGGGCAAGACCGTGGACCAGGTGCTCCTCGGGTACGACAACCCGGGCGGCCACGCCGGGACGAAGTTCGCGGGCTGGCTCGACGACGTCGCGATCACGGCGGAGCCGGCGACGATCGACGGGTCGAGCCTCGCCAACTACGTCGACACGCGCCGCGGCACGCTCGCGTCCGGCAGCTTCTCGCGCGGGAACAACATCCCGGCGACGGCGACGCCCAACGGGTTCAACTTCTGGGTGCCCTACACCAACGCGTCGTCGCAGAGCTGGCTGTACGAGTACCACAAGGCCAACAACGCCAACAACAAGCCCGTCCTCCAGGGCTTCGGGATCTCGCACGAGCCCAGCCCGTGGATGGGCGACCGCAACCAGCTGACGTTCCTGCCGTCCACGGTCTCCGGGACGCCGAACGCCACGCTCTCGACGCGCGGCCTCGAGTTCGACCACGCCGACGAGACGGCGCGGCCCGACTACTACGGGGTCACGTTCACCAACGGCTCCGCGATCGAGGCGACTCCCACCGACCACGGCGCGGTCCTGCGCTTCTCCTACCCGGGGAGCGCCGGGCACGTGCTCGTGGACAAGGTGGACGGCTCGTCCAGGCTCACGCTCGACCAGGCCACGGGCACGGTGTCCGGCTGGGTCGAGAACGGGTCGGGCCTCTCCGTGGGCCGCACGCGGATGTTCGTCGCCGGCACCTTCGACCGTAGTCCGACGGCGGTCGGGACGGCGGCGGGCAACCGCGCGGACGCACGCTTCGCGACGTTCGACACGTCGTCCGACAAGACGGTCGAGCTGCGCGTCGCGACGTCGTTCATCAGCCTCGACCAGGCGCGCAAGAACCTCGACCTGGAGGTGACGGGCAAGACCTTCACGGAGGTCAAGGCCGCCGCCGCGCAGGCGTGGAACGACCGGCTGGGCGTCATCGAGGTCGAGGGCGCGAGCGAGGACCAGCTCGTCACGCTGTACTCCAACCTCTACCGCCTCAACCTGTACCCGAACTCGCAGTTCGAGAACACGGGCACGGCCGAGGAGCCGGTGTACCGGTACGCGAGCCCGGTCTCCGCGACCACGGGCTCCGCGACCGACACGACGACGAACGCGAAGGTCGTCGACGGCAAGATCTACGTGAACAACGGGTTCTGGGACACGTACCGCACGGCCTGGCCGGCGTACTCGCTCCTCTACCCGGAGCTCGCGGCCGAGCTGGTCGACGGGTTCGTCCAGCAGTACCGTGACGGCGGCTGGATCGCGCGCTGGTCCTCGCCCGGCTACGCCGACCTCATGACGGGCACGTCGTCCGACGTGGCGTTCGCCGACGCGTACCTCAAGGGCTCGCTCCCGACGGGCACGGCGCTCGAGGCGTACGACGCCGCGCTGCGCAACGCGACCGTCGCGCCGCCGAGCAACGCCGTGGGCCGCAAGGGCCTGCAGACGTCGCCGTTCCTCGGGTTCACGCCGGAGTCCACGCACGAGTCCGTGTCGTGGGGTCTGGAGGGCCTGGTCAACGACTTCGGCATCGGCAACATGGCCGCCGCCCTCGCGGAGGACCCGGCGACGCCGGGCGAGCGCCGCGACACGCTGCGGGAGGAGTCCGCGTACTTCCTCGAGCGGGCCACGCACTACGTCGAGCTGTTCGACCCCGAGGTCGACTTCTTCGTGCCGCGGCACGAGGACGGCTCGTGGGCCGTCGACCCGGAGACGTATAACCCGGAGGCCTGGGGCGGCGGGTACACCGAGACGAACGGCTGGAACTTCGCGTTCCACGCCCCGCAGGACGGCCAGGGCCTGGCCAACCTCTACGGCGGCAAGCAGGGCCTCGAGGACAAGCTCGACGAGTTCTTCTCCACGCCGGAGAAGGGCGCCGGCAACGGCGGCATCCACGAGCAGCGTGAGGCGCGCGACGTCCGCATGGGCCAGTGGGGCATGAGCAACCAGGTGTCGCACCACATCCCGTGGCTCTACGACGCCGCGGGCGCGCCGTCGAAGGCCCAGGAGAAGGTCCGCGAGGTCACCCGCCGCCTGTTCGTGGGCAGCGAGATCGGCCAGGGCTACCCGGGCGACGAGGACAACGGCGAGATGTCGTCGTGGTGGATCTTCGCCTCGCTCGGCTTCTACCCGCTCCAGGTCGGCTCGGACCAGTACGCGGTCGGTTCGCCGCTGTTCGACAAGGCGACCGTGCACCTGCCGGACGGCGACCTCGTCGTCAACGCCGAGAACAACTCGGTCGACAACGTCTACGTGCAGTCCCTCACGGTAGACGGCGAGGCACGCACCTCGACGTCGCTCTCGCAGGCCGACCTCTCGGGCGGCGCGACGCTGGACTTCGTCATGGGTCCGGAGCCGTCGGACTGGGGCACGGGCGAGGACGACGCCCCGCCGTCGCTCACCGAGGGCGACGAGCCCCCGACGCCGGTGCAGGACGCGACGACGGCGGGCCTCGGCACGACGACCGTCGCCGACGGGGACGCGACCACGAGCGCCGCGGCGCTGACGGACAACACGTCCGGCACGCGCACGACGTTCGCCACCTCGACGCCGTCGATCACGTGGGCGGGCAGCGGCATCCGCCCGACCGTCGCGTCGTACACGCTGACCTCCGGGGCGAGCGGGACGGCGTCGCCGTCCGCGTGGACCCTCGAGGGCTCCGACGACGGCGAGACGTGGACGACGCTCGACGAGCGGTCCGGCGAGCAGTTCCGCTGGGCCCTGCAGACGCGGCCGTTCACGGTCGCCGAGCCGACGGCGTTCGCGCGGTACCGGGTGACGGTCACCGCGACGTCGGGTTCCGGTGCGCTGTCGCTCGCCGAGGTCGAGCTGCTCGCCGACCCGAAGGAGTCCGGGGCCGAGGAGCTCACCCTCTCGGCCGCGCCGGACCGCGACGCGGTCACGGGCCGCGAGGCCTCGGGCTCGTTCGCGACCCTCACCGGGGTCGAGGGCGACGTCGCGGCGCTCGACGTCCAGGTCGCGTTCGGCGACGGCTCCGAGCCGGTCGCCGGGTCGCTGCGGGCGGGCGCGTTCGGCGGGTACGCGGTGGACGCCGCGCACACGTGGGCCGCACCCGGCGTCTACCCGGTGACCGTCACGGTCTCGGGCGAGGGGATCGAGCCCGTCTCGGCCTCCTCGTACGTCAGCGTCTCGCTCCTGCGGGAGGGCTCGCTGCTCGCCGCGTACGACAACGTCTGCATCGGCGACGCCGGGACGACGGTCGGCTCGTGCGACGGCCAGGGCGTGTTCTTCGACCGGGCGCAGCTCGCGGCGAAGGGCTTCGTCCAGGGCGAGCGCGCGACGGTGCCGGGCACGGACCTCGCGTTCGACGTCCCGGCGGTCCCCGCCGGGCAGCCGGACAACGCGACCGGCGACGGGCAGACCGTCGAGCTCGACGTCCCGGCCGACGCGGAGCAGCTCTCCGTGATCGGCACGGGCACGGAGAAGAACCAGCAGGCCACCGGCACGCTGACCTTCGACGACGGCTCGACCCAGCCGATCGACCTGAGCCTCGGCGACTGGTCGGGCGCGGCCCGCAACCCCGTGTTCGGCAACATCCCCGTCGCGGTGACGGACAGCCGCCTCCGCGGCGGCAGCCCGCAGACCGGCACCCCCGCCGCGTTCTTCGCGACGGCGCCGATCACCCTGCCCGAGGGCAAGCGGCCCGTGAGCATCACGCTCCCGGACCAGCCGGGCGAGCTCTCGCGCGACGGCCGCATCCACGTGGTCGCGGTCGCGCACGACGGCACGTTCGCCGAGCACCCCGCGCTCGAGGTCACGGCCGCGGAGGGCGTGACGCTCGCCGTCGGGCAGACCACGGACGTGGCGCTGGCCCAGGTGGCCGGCGGCCGCGAGGGCGCCGACCTCCGGGCGGCCGTCACGTGGGGCGACGGGTCCGACGTCGCGGCCGGCACGGTGGCCGACGGCGCGGTGACCGGCGCGCACGCCTACACGGCGGCCGGGACGTACACCGCGTACGTCGTGGTCGACGACGGCTGGACCAGCCGGGTGGTCGAGGTCCCCGTGACCGTGACCGAGGGCCAGCCGACGCTCGCCGTCGACGTCACGGTGAGCACGCGCTGCCTCGCCGGCAAGGCGTACGTCGCGGTCCGGGCCGAGAACGGCGAGGACGTGCCGCTCGCGATCCGGCTCGTCACGCCGTTCGGCACCAAGGAGGTCGCGGCCGTCGCGCCGGGCGCCAACGCCTACCAGTCGTTCGCGACGCGGGCCACGGCGGTCGAGGCCGGCACCGTCACCGTCGAGGCGACGCGCGGCACCGGCGACGAGGAGGTGACGGCGTCGACCCAGGCCGACTACGCCGCCGTGACCTGCGGCTGAACCCCTGAGCCCGCCCCGCCCCGCGTCCGACCGGGGTGAGGTAGGCATGCACCACCGGCGGTGCCCCGGGATGATCGTCCCGGGGCACCGCGCCGTACGGGCACCGCGCCCGGCGGCGCCCCGCACCCAGCACGAGAAGGACCGAGAGATGACCGAGCACCCGACCGAGCAGCCCACGCCAGCGACCGACCTGCGGAGCTGGCGTCGCGAGCAGCTCGCCGACCTGCTGCGCTTCGGTGAGGCGTCGCTGCGTGCGGACGGCGCCGCGCAGTGGCTCGACGACGACGGGCGCCCCGACCTGTCGCAGCCGGTGCACACGTGGATCACGTCCCGCATGGCGCACGTGTACGCGTTCGCGTCGCTCCTCGGCGTGCCGGGGGCGGGGGAGCGGGCCGACGCCGCGCTGCACGGGCTGCGGGCGGTGCTCGTCGACGCCGAGAACGGCGGCTGGGTCTCGTCGCGCGGCCCCGCGCGACGCCCCGGTGACGGCCACGACCCGGCGGCGGGCGAGGCCGTCCCGGTCGACGGGACGAAGAGCGCGTACGCGCACGCGTTCGTGGTGCTCGCTGCCGCGTCGGGCACGATCGCGGGCCGGGAGGGCGCGCGCGAGCTGCTCGACGCGGCGCTCGCCGTGCTCGACGAGCGGTTCTGGGAGCCCGGGCCGCGCATGCACGCCGACGAGTGGTCGCGCGACTGGACCGTGCTCGACGCGTACCGCGGCGTCAACGCGAACATGCACTCCGTCGAGGCGCTCCTCGCCGCGCACGACGCGACGGGCGACCCCGAGTGGCTCGCGCGCGCGGCGTCGGTCGCGGACCGCGTCGTGGGGTGGGCGCGCGAGAACGACTGGCGCATCCCCGAGCACTTCGACGCGGACTGGAACCCCCTGCCGGACTACAACGCGGACCGGCCCCGGGACCCGTTCAAGCCGTACGGGTCGACGCCGGGCCACGGCCTGGAGTGGGCGCGCCTGCTGCTCCAGGTCGACGTCGCGGCCGGCACGCCCGGCGCGCGCACCGACGCCGCAGTTGCCCTGTTCGACCGGGCCGTCGCGGACGGCTGGGACGGCGAGCACGGCGGCGGCTTCGTGTACACGGTCGACTGGTCGGGCACGCCGGTCGAGCCCCGGCGCTACCACTGGGTCGCCGCGGAGGCCGTCGCGGCCGCCGACGTGCTGGGCCGCGTCACGGGCGACCCCCGGTTCGCCGAGGCCGCCGCGGGCTGGTGGGCGTGGATCGACGAGCACCTCGTCGACCACGAGCGCGGGTCGTGGCACCACGAGCTCGACACCGCCAACCGGCCCGACGGCGTCACGTGGGTCGGCAAGCCCGACGTCTACCACGCGGCCCAGGCCGTGATCCTGCCCGACCTGCCGCTCACCGGCTCCCTCGCCGCCTCGGCCAAGGCCGCCGGCAGCATCCTGGGCTGACGCCCGGGCCACCGACCGCCGAACCCGGGGTCGCGCGCCACGTCACCGTCGCCGTGGCGCGCGACCTCGGGCTCGGCGACGACACCCCCATCGAGTTGAGCTTTCTTGGTGGGGGTTCGATCGGAGGGGGTCTCAGGAGCGGGAATCCTCGGGCACTCGACGGCTCGATCCCTCCGAGCATGCTCGACCGGTCCCGGGGTCGGTGCCGCGACCCCGCTCGTCGCGGTCTGCCCGGCCGGTGCCGACGACGACCCGCGCCTGTCCCGGGTGGACGGCCGACGACCTGCTTGCCGCCTGGTCATGACGAGAGAGCCCCGCACCGGTCCGGTGCGGGGCTCTCTCGAAGGCTGAGCGGGTGACGGGAATCGAACCCGCGCTATCAGCTTGGGAAGCTGAAGTTCTACCATTGAACTACACCCGCGCGGCGCCGGTAGCGTTCGCCCCGGGCCCTCTGGGAGGATCCTCGGCGAACCAGCGCGCGACCCGATCATAGCGGACGACGCCGGTGATGCCAGAACCGCCCGCACCACGACCACTCCCGCGCCGACGAGCGGCGCGCCGCCCGAGGAGCCGCCTTGTCCGAGAACCCGTACCAGCAGCAGCCCGACCCGTCGCAGGGGACGCCCGCCCCCGGCGACCCGGTCTCCGGGGGCTCCGCCGCGCCGTCGGACCCGACGCCCGGCTACGGCCAGCAGCCCGGGGCCGGTGACGCGTACGGCCAGCAGGCGTACGGGACGCCGGGTGCCCCGGGCTACGGACAGCCGACGCCCGACCAGGGCTACGGCTCCGCCCCGCAGCAGGGCTACGCCCAGCAGGGCTACGGCCAGCAGCCGGGCTACGCGCAGCCCGGCGCCTACGGCCAGCCCGGGGCGTACGGCCAGCCCGGCTACGACCCGGCGTACGACCCCCAGGCGAAGTCGCGCCTCGCGGCGGGCCTGCTGGGCATCCTCGTCGGGAGCCTCGGCATCCACCGCTTCTACCTCGGGTACACCGGCATCGGCCTGACGATGCTGCTCGTGTCGGTGCTCTCCTTCGGGTTCGCGGCGCCGGTCATCGCGATCTGGGGCCTCGTGGAGGGCATCCTCTACCTGACCTCGAAGACGGGCTACTACTCCGTGGACTCGACGGGCCGCCCGCTGCGCGCCTGACCTCCCGACGGCGGGCGGGGTCCGCGCCGTCTCGACGACGAGGCGGCCCGCGGACCCCGGCCCGACGGCACCTGCCGCCCGCCGGTCCACGGCGCTGGTCCACGGTGCCGATCCACGGTGCGGCGCCCGGTCCGGGCACGCTCCGGCGTCGGCTAGCGTGGGCCCGTGCTGCTCTCCGACCGCGACATCCGGGCCGAGCTCGACGCCGGCCGCGTCCAGCTCGAGCCGTACGACCCGGCGATGCTCCAGCCGTCGAGCGTCGACGTGCGCCTCGACCGGTTCTTCCGGCTGTTCGACAACCACAAGTACCCGTTCATCGACCCGTCGCAGGACCAGCCCGACCTCACGCGCCTCGTCGAGGTCGACCCGGCGGAGCCCTTCGTGCTGCACCCGGGGGAGTTCGTCCTCGGGTCCACGTTCGAGACGGTCACGCTGCCCGACGACGTGGCGGCGCGCCTCGAGGGCAAGTCGAGCCTGGGCCGCCTCGGTCTCCTCACGCACTCCACCGCCGGGTTCATCGACCCGGGCTTCTCCGGCCACGTGACGCTCGAGCTGAGCAACGTCGCGACGCTGCCCATCACGCTGTGGCCGGGCATGAAGATCGGCCAGCTGTGCTTCTTCCGGCTGTCCTCGCCCACGGAGAACCCGTACGGGTCGAGCGTCTACGGCTCCCGCTACCAGGGCCAGCGCGGCCCGACGGCCTCCCGCTCGTGGCAGAGCTTCCACCGCACCGACGTCTGAGCGCGGCCCGCCGCGTCGGACGCCGCCCGACCCCGCAGGACCCGAGGCCAGGAGGACCGCACCGCATGAGCCCGCTCCCGCCCCTGCCGCACCCCGCCGGGCCCGGCGCCGCGCAGTCGTACCAGGCGCGGCACGTGCTGGGGCTGCCCGCCGACGTCCTCGTGGACGAGGTCGAGACGCTCGCGCTCTCGCGGTTCGCGGGTGCGCGGTGGGACGTCGCTCCGGAGGGCACCGAGCCCCTCGTGCCGCCCGCGCGCACCGCGCGGCCCGGAGAGCCGGGCGTGCTGCGCACGTCGCGCCACACGACGCTCACCGGGCCGTACGCGGGCCCCGGCTCCGGCGTGCCGGGCACCGCGCTCGTGTTCGACGTCGTCTGCCCCCGCGAGCGCGGGGACGTCCCCTACCCGGGCGGCGGGGACCGGGACGGCGTCGGGCGCGCGTTCCCCGGCGGCCTGCCGGTCCGGGAGGAGGAGCGCGTGGTCGCGTTCCTCGTCGCGGCGGCGCGGCGTCTCGGCGGCTCGCTCCGGACCGACGTCGGCAACCCGGCCGGGCCGGGCGTCGTCCTCACCCCGGACCCGGGCGTCGCCGTCGACATGACCCTGTACTCGGACGTGTGGCTCGACCCGCACGCCGCGCTCGCGCTCGTCGGTCGGCTGAACCCCCGGACGCGGCTCGCGACGGAGGGCAAGCCGTACGAGGGGCCGCCGAAGGGCATCACCGAGCTGCCGCTCTACCCGGGCGAGAAGATGGACCCGGAGCTGCGGCGCGCGCTGCACGCCGCGGCGGACGACGTCGACATCAAGGCGCTGACGACGGGCGCGGTGCTCGACGGGTACGGCCTCCTCGTCGACCTGGGCATGGACGGTCTCGTCGCGGTCGAGGTCGGCGGCGAGGAGGCGCTGCCCCTCCTGCTGCGCGGGCTGCCGTGGACGGTGGACGGCGCGGTGAGCTACCGCGTGCGCTGGGAGCCGCAGGACCTCGCCGAGTCCCAGCGGGAGCAGCCGTCGCTCGACCACCAGATCGCGCGCAAGCGCGCCGCGGAGGTGGTCACGCAGGTCACGCGGACGCTGCACCAGGCGGTCGGCGGGGAGATCGCGGACGAGGCCGAGTTCCTCGTGGACCCCGAGGATCTGTGACGGCCGACTGAGGAATCGGTCACGGACGGGGCTGCGGGCGCCCCGCACGGCTGAGGAGTCGGTAAAATGATTCTCGGCCCGGCCTCGTCGGCGCCGTGAACTGTCGTGCCCTGCGGCTTCCCCCCGCCCGGGCGCGGCGATGACAAGTCCAGCAAGAACTTCGCCCACCCGCCCCCGACCCGGACGGAGCGGCCCGTGCTCTACGTGCTCCTTGCCCATCTCGTGATGGCACTGGGCGCGCCTGCACTCGTCTCGCTCCTCGGCCGCCGGGCGTTCCTCGTCATGGCGCTCGCGCCGGCGTCCGCGGCGGTCTACGCGCTCGCCTGGACCGAGCGCGTCATGTCGGGAGAGCACCCGACGCAGGTCATCGAGTGGGTGCCGGGGCTGGGGCTCGAGCTCGCCTTCCGCATGGACACGCTGTCGTGGCTCATGCTGCTGCTCGTCGGCGGCGTGGGCGCGCTCGTCCTCGTCTACTGCTCGGCCTACTTCTCGCCCACCGCGCAGGGCCTGCGGCGGTTCGGCGGCGTCCTCACCGCGTTCGCGGGCGCGATGGTCGGGCTCGTCACCGCGGACGACATGCTGCTCCTGTTCGTGTTCTGGGAGCTCACGACCGTCTTCTCGTACCTGCTCATCGGCCACTACGCCGACCGCAAGGCGAGCCGTCGTGCCGCCATGCAGGCGATCATCCTCACCACCGCGGGCGGCCTGGCCATGCTCGTGGGGGTCGTGATCCTCGGGGTCCAGGGCGGGACCTTCCGCATGTCCGAGATCATCGCGGACCCGCCGACGGGCGGCGCCGTGACGGCGGCGATCGTGTGCCTCCTCGTCGGGGCGGCGAGCAAGTCCGCGCTCATCCCGTTGCACTTCTGGCTGCCCGCCGCGATGGCGGCGCCCACGCCGGTGAGCGCCTACCTGCACGCGGCCGCGATGGTCAAGGCCGGTGTCTACCTCGTCGCGCGCTTCGCGCCCGCCTACTCGGACACCACGGTCTGGCGCACGCTCGTCATCGTGCTCGGCGCGGGCACGCTGCTCGTGGGCGGCTACCGCGCGCTGCGGCAGTACGACCTCAAGCTCGTCCTCGCGTTCGGCACCGTGAGCCAGCTCGGCCTCATCATCCTGCTCGTGGGCCTCGGGACGCGAGGCGCCGCGCTCGCCGGGCTCGCGATGATCGGCGCGCACGCGATGTTCAAGGCCTCGCTGTTCCTCGTCGTCGGCGTGGTCGACGCCGCGGCCGGGACGCGCGACCTGCGCCGCCTCACGGGCGTGGGCAAGGCCCTGCCGTGGACGGCGGTCGCGGGCGGGCTCGCGACCGCGTCGATGATCGGGCTGCCGCCGTTCGCCGGGTACGTCGCGAAGGAGGCGGCGCTCGAGTCGCTCCTGCACGGCGAGGGGCTGGTCTGGGTGGACACGGTCGTGCTGTGGTCGGTCGTCGTCGGCTCGATGTTCACGGTCGCGTACGGCCTGCGCTTCTGGTGGGGCGCGTTCGCGTCCAAGCCGCACCTCGGTCGCTCGCCCGCGCGCGCCAACGCGCACGAGAAGGCGTGGGGCGCCGACGCCGGTACCGGCGCGCGCCGCCCGGCCGTCGAGGCCGAGGAGCCGCCGATCGACCCGGCGCGCATCCACCGCCAGCCGTTCCTGCTCGTGGGCCCGGCCGTCGTGCTCGCGGTCCTCGGGCTCGCGACGGCGCTCGTGCCGCACTTCGGCGAGGACCTCCTCGCCCCGTACGCGGACACCTACCCCGTCGGCGACCCCGGGCACCTCGTCCTGTGGGCCGGCTTCACCCCCGCGCTCGCGCTGACGGTCCTCGTGCTCGCGGTCGGTGTCGTGCTGTTCTGGCAGCGGTCGCGCGTCGAGCGGTTCCAGGCCTCGCTGTGGACGGGGCCCGAGGCCGACGTCACGTACCGCAAGGTGATGCGCAAGCTCGACGACCTGGCCGCCGACATCACGGCCGTCACGCAGCGTGGTTCGCTCCCGTTCTACCTCGGCGCGATCCTCGTGGTCCTCGTGCTCGGGCCGGGCATGGTCATGGTCGCGCAGACGGCGTGGCCCGAGCAGCTCCGGGCCTGGGACCGCCCCGCGCAGCTCGTCGCCGTCGCCGCGATCTGCATCGCGTCGGTGCTCGCCGCGCGCTCGCGCCGCCGGCTCAAGGCCGTGATCCTCGTCGGGATCGCGGGGTACGGCAACGCCGTCCTCTTCCTCCTGCACGGCGCGCCCGACCTCGCGCTCACCCAGGTCCTCGTGGAGACGATCACGCTCGTCGTCATGGTGCTCGTGCTGCGACGCCTGCCCGCGTACTTCTCGAACCGGCCGCTGGCGGCGAGCCGGTGGGTCCGCCTGGGGATCGGCCTCGCGGTCGCGGTCGTCATGATGGGCTTCGCGCTCGTCGCGCCCCTCGCGCGCGTCGCGACGCCCATCTCGGTCGACTTCCCGGCCGAGGCGTACGAGTTCGGGCACGGCAAGAACATCGTCAACGTGACCCTCGTCGACATCCGCGCCTGGGACACCATGGGCGAGATCTCCGTCCTCCTGGCCGCCGCGACGGGTGTCGCGTCGCTCGTCTTCCTGCGGTCGCGCAGCGGCGAGATCCTGCGTGCCTCGGGCGCGCGGCCCGCGACGACGGCGTCGGGCTCCGGCGTCTGGAGCGACACCGACGACCCGGGTGCGGCGCTGCGCCGCCGCGGGGTCACGGAGAAGGACCAGCCGCGCATGCTCGTGTGGCTGAGCGCCGGCCGCACCCTCGCGCCCCAGCGGCGCTCGGTGATCTTCGAGGTCGTCACGCGCGTGCTGTTCCACGCCATGATCGTCTTCGCGCTCTTCCTGCTGTTCTCGGGCCACAACGCGCCGGGCGGCGGGTTCGCCGCAGGCCTCGTCGTCGGCATCGCCCTCATCGTGCGGTACCTCGCGGGCGGCCGGTACGAGCTCGGCGAGGCCGCGCCCGTCCACCCCGGCCTGCTCCTCGGGACGGGCCTGTTCCTGTCCGCGGGCGTGGGGCTCGTCGCGTTCCTGCTCACCGGCAACGTGCTCGGCAGCGAGGCCTACGACCTCGCGCTCCCGCTCGTCGGGGAGATCCACCTCGTGACGTCGCTGTTCTTCGACGTCGGCGTGTTCCTCGTCGTCGTGGGCCTCGTCCTCGACATCCTGCGGACCCTCGGCGCCGAGATCGACCGGCACGCGGAACGCGCCGCCGCGGGCCGCGAGCCCGGCGAGGACACGGGGCCGCTCGAGGCCATGGAGCCCGACTCGATCGGAGGTGGCCGCCGGTGAACGCCATCGACATGGCGCCGAGCGTCGTCCTCGTCCTCGCGATCGGCGTGCTGTTCGCCGCGGGCGTCTACCTGCTTCTCGAGCGCAGCCTCACGCGCGTCCTGCTCGGGTTCATCCTCATGGGGAACGGCGCCAACCTGCTCTTCCTCGTCGCGGGCGGGCGCGCCGGGGGAGCGCCGCTCATCGGCACGACGCCCGAGGAGGACATGAGCGACCCGCTCGTCCAGGCGATGGTCCTCACGGCGATCGTCATCACGCTCGGCATCACGGCGTTCGTGCTCGCGATGGCCTACCGCTCGTGGCAGCTGCACGGCCACGACGAGGTGCAGGACGACCTCGAGGACCGCCGCGTCGCGCGGCACGCCGCCCGCAACGCGCCCGCGTTCGAGGACGCGGACACGGAGGAGAGCGGCGCGACCCTGGACGACGAGGCCGCCGAGGTCCGCGACGAGACCGACGGCGACGGCGACGGCGTCACGGACGGCGAGGAACCGCCGTCGGGCCCGGCCGGGCGGGACGCCGGGGACGCCACGGACGGCCGCACCGAGGGCTCCGACGCCCGACCCGATCACGCCCGAGCTGACGATGCACGACCGGACGACGCACGGCCGGACGACCGACGGACCGACGGGAAGGAGCCGCGATGAACCTCACCGCCGCGGCCCTCGTCCCGCTCCCCGTGGTCCTGCCGCTCGTCGCGGCCGGTCTCGCGCTCGCCCTCTGGCGCCACCCGCGCGCGCAGCGGATCATCACGGTGGCCGCGCTCGCGCTCGTCCTCGCGGCGGCCGTCGGCCTCCTGGTCGCGGCCGACTCGGGTCCGATCGTCGTCGACGTGGGCGGCTGGGCGGCGCCGGTCGGGATCGACCTCGTCGCGGACCGGCTCTCCTCGCTCATGCTCGTCGTGTCGAGCTTCGTCATGCTGTGCGTCCTGCTGTACTCGCTCGCGCAGGGCGTGGCGGACGGCGACGAGGAGGCGCCGGTCGCGATCTACCACCCGACGTTCATGGTCCTCGCGGCGGGCGTGTTCAACGCGTTCCTCTCCGGCGACCTGTTCAACCTCTACGTCGGGTTCGAGATCTTCCTCGCCGCGAGCTACGTGCTCCTCACGCTCGGCGGCACGGGCGAGCGCATCCGCGCCGGGTCGATCTACGTGGTCGTGGCGCTGCTCTCGTCGATCGTCTTCCTCGTCGCGATCGCGCTGACCTACGCCGCGACGGGCACGGTCAACCTCGCCCAGCTCTCGGAGCGGTACGCCGAGATCGACCCGGGCACGGCGCTCGCGATCCAGCTCCTGCTGCTGCTCGCGTTCGGCATCAAGGCGGCGATCTTCCCGCTGTCGGCGTGGCTGCCCGACTCCTACCCGACGGCGCCCGCGCCCGTCACCGCGGTCTTCGCGGGCCTGCTCACCAAGGTGGGCGTCTACGCGATCATCCGCACGCAGACGCTGCTCTTCCCGGAGGACAGCGTCGTCGACGACGTCCTCATGTGGCTCGCGCTGCTGACCATGGTCGTGGGCATCCTCGGCGCCGTCGCGCAGAACGACATCAAGCGACTCCTGTCGTTCACGCTCGTGAGCCACATCGGCTACATGATCTTCGGCATCGCGCTCGCGTCCGAGCCGGGCATGGCGGCCGCCATCTTCTACGTGGTGCACCACATCACCGTGCAGACGACGCTGTTCCTCGTCGTCGGCCTCGTGGAACGCCGCGGCGGCTCGACGTCGCTCGACCGGCTCGGCGGCCTCGCCAAGCTCGCGCCCGGTCTGGCGATCCTGTTCTTCATCCCCGCGATGAACCTCGCCGGCATCCCGCCGCTGTCGGGCTTCCTCGGCAAGGTCGGTCTCCTCGAGGAGGGCGTCGCGCAGGGCACGCCGCTCACGTGGGCGCTCGTCGTGGGGTCCGTCGTGACGTCGCTGCTCACGCTGTACGCGATCGTCAAGGCCTGGAACAAGGCCTTCTGGCAGACGGCGCCCGTCGAGATCCCCGCGGATGCTCGCCTCCCGCGCGGGATGGTCGGGCCGGCGACGGCGCTCGTCGCGTTCGGCCTCGCGCTCACCGTGGTCGCCGGCCCGCTCTACTCGTACACGGAGCGCGCCGCCGCGACGCTGCTCGACGGCCACACGTACGTCGACGCCGTGTTCCCGGGGAACTCCGACCGGGGGCAGGGCGAGTCGAGCGACGTCGCCACGGGCGAGACGGACGGCGCGGGACCCGTCAGCACCGAACCCGCCGGTGCGGACGGGGGTGCGGACGGATGAGCCTGCACCGCCGCCGCCGCGCGCTCGCCTCCGGCTGGTTCGCCCGCGTCACCACGCAGTGGCGCACCATCCTGTGGCTGACGATCGTCTGGGTCATGCTCTGGGGCGACCTGTCCGTGGGCAACGTGCTCGCGGGCGTCATCATCGGGTTCGCCGTCATCACGTTCTTCCCGCTGCCGTCGATCGCGGCGCGCGGGAAGTTCCGGCCGTGGCCGTTCCTCGTGCTCGTGGGGCGCTTCGTCTCCGACCTCGTCGTCGCGTCGTTCCAGGTGAGCCTCCTCGCGCTGAACCCGCGGCACACGCCGCGCGGCGCCGTCGTCGGGGTGCGCCTGCGGAACCCGTCCGACATCTACCTGACCATCACGGCCGAGCTGTCGTCGCTCGTCCCCGGCTCGATCGTCGTCGAGGCGCACCGCCTCACGGGGATGCTCTACCTGCACGTGCTCGACGTCGAGACCGCGGGCGGCGTGGAGAAGATCCGCGAGGACACGCTCGCGCTCGAGGCGCGCGTGCTGCACGCGTTCGCGTCGAACGACGAGCTGCGGGCCGCCGGCCTGTACGACGTCCCGTCCGCGCGAGAGGTGGCCGAGGCATGAGCGACACCGTCTACCTCGTGATCGTCGTGGCGAGCGCCGTGCTGCTCGCCGCGGGAGCCAGCCTCGCCGTCGCGCGCGCCGAGCGCGGTCCCTCGATGCTCGACCGCACGATCGCGCTCGACGTCTTCACGACGACGCTCGTCGGGGCGATCGCGCTCGAGGCCGCGTTCTCGCGGCGCACGGACACCATCCCGATCCTCGTCGTGCTGTCGCTCGTCGGGTTCGTGGGCTCGGTGACGATCGCGCGGTTCGCGTCGGTCGAGCCCGAGGACGAGGGCCGCATCCGCACGGCCGAGGAGATCGCGGCCGAGGACGCCGCCCGCCGCGAGGCCGAGGAGTCCGACCGGGACGCGGCGGTCGACGGCGAGCACCACGGTGGCGCGCCCGAGGGGGAGGTGCGCTGATGGACCCGACCACCGGCCTGTGGGACACGGTCGCCGACGTCGTCTCCGCCGTCTTCCTCCTGTGCGGCGCGTTCCTCGCGTTCGCCGCGGGCGTCGGCGTCGTGCGGTTCCCCGACCTCCTGGCGCGCATGCACGCCGCGACGAAGCCCCAGGTCCTCGGGCTGATCCTCGTGCTCGCGGGCCTGAGCCTGCGGCTGCGCTCGTGGGGTGCCGTCGCGACGCTGTTCCTCGTCGTCGTGTTCCAGCTCCTCACGTCGCCCGTCGCGGCGCACATGGTCGGTCGTGCCGGGTACCGCACGGGCAAGGTCCGCACCGACCTGCTCGTCGTCGACGAGCTCACGCGCGACCAGGAGGCGGCGGAGCGCGAGGACACGGGCGAGCACGACGACACGGACCGGCACGGCGAGCCGGGCGCGACCGGCGACGTCGAGCTCGCCGACACGAGCGACCCCGGGCCCGACGGCGCGGGCGACCCCGGGTCCGACGGCGCGGGTCGTGCCGCCGGTGCGGAGGGCCCGGCGCGCTGACGTCGCCTCGCGGCGCGTGCGCTGCCGGGCCCGGTGCCCGGGCCCTGCACGCCCGGCCCGGGCGCCCGGCCTCCGCGCGCGGGTCGTGCACGCGGCTGGTAGACCGGCAGCATGCCCGACGCCCCCACGCCCGCCCCGCCGCAGCCGGAGTCGCGCAACCCGCGCGTCGCGCGACCGGAGGGCGGCGGCGACAGCACGGTGACGGTGATCGTCGCGTTCCTCGCGAACGCGCTCATCGCGGGCGCGAAGACGGTCGCCGCGACGGTCACCGGCTCGGCGTCGATGCTCGCGGAGGCGGTCCACTCGTGGGCGGACACGGGCAACGAGATCTTCCTCCTCGTCGCCGACCGGCGCTCGCGCCGCCCGGCGGACACCGAGCACCCCCTCGGGTTCGGCCGCGAGGCGTACGTGTGGTCGATGTTCGCGGCGATCGGGCTGTTCGCCGTCGGCGCGGGGGTCTCGATCACGCACGGCATCCAGGAGCTGGTGCACCCCGAGCCGGCGGACAACTACGTCGTCGCCTACGCGGTCCTCGCCCTGGCGTTCGTGCTCGAGGGGGTGTCGTTCCTGCGCGCCCGGCGGCAGGCGCGTGCCGAGGCGCGGGCGGCGGACCGCGACACCCTGCACCACGTGCTCGTCACGTCGGACCCGACGCTGCGCGCGGTGTACGCGGAGGACGCCGCCGCGCTGATCGGCCTCGTGGTGGCGTTCGCGGGCGTCCTGGCGCACCAGCTCACCGGGTCGCCCGTGCCCGACGCCGTCGGGTCGATCGTCGTCGGCCTCGTCCTCGCGGTGGTGTCCGTGGTGCTCATCGACCGCAACCGGCGGTTCCTCGTGGGGGAGGCGGCGATGCCGGCGACGCGCGCCGCGGTGCTCGCGGGCATCCGCGACCTGCCGGAGGTCGAGCGCGTCACGTACCTGCGACTCGAGTACGTCGGGCCGCGCGCGCTGTACCTCGTGGCGAGCGTGGACCTGCGCGGGGACGAGTCGGAGACGTCCGTCGCCCGTCGGCTCGACGAGCTCGAGCGTCGGGTGACGTCCGTGCCGCTCATCGCGGGCGCGGTGTTCACGGTCTCCGCCCCGGAGGAGCCGTCGATCGTCTGACCTCGCGGTCGACCCGGCCATCGATCTTGCCGTCGACCCGGCCCTCGATCCGGCCGTCGACCGGGCGCAGAACGGACGAAGCGGTACACATCCACGGGCGCGATGGGTAAGGTCGGGCGATGGTCTCGCAGCGCACGCCCCGGCACCGCTCGGCGGGGGCGGCGCCCGCGCCGTCCCCCGTGACCCCGTCGTCGTCCGCGCCCGCACGACGGCGGGGCGGCCCGTTCGCCCGGCACCTGCGGTCCGGTCCGCGCGTCGCGGTGACGACGGGCGTCGTGGCCGCCCTGCTGCTGGGCCCGGCGCTCGGGCTCACGGCCGCCACGGTGACGGGCGAGATCCGTCCCGAGCACGCGGGTCCGTTCGGCCCCGTCGTCGCGGCGCTCCCGTGGCAGGGGACCTCTCCGCAGGAGTGGCTCGCGGGCCGGGACCCGCGCGACGACCGCGCGTCGCGCACCCTGGCCGACGCGCGCGACGACCTGCCCTCGGGCGTCCCCACCGCGCCGGGAGCGCCCGCGGCCGACGACGCCCCCACCGGCTCCGAGGCCTCGCCCGCGCCCGCGGCGGCCGAGGAGCCTCCCGCCGCCCCGGCACCGACGGGCACCCCGGAGGACGTGCCGCCCGCGGGCGAGGCGGACCCCGCCGGCCCGGACGACGCCACCGCGACGGGCCCGGTACCTGGCACCGCACCGGCCGACGCGGCGACTCCTGCCGCCGGGACCGCGACGGCCGCCGGAGCGGCGGCGCCGGGCGGAGCAGGTCCCGGGGCGATCACGGCGGAGGGCGCGGCGGTCGTCGAGCTGACGAACGCGGCGCGGGCCGCCGCCGGGTGCGAGCCGCTCGCCGTCGACGACCGCCTCACCGCTGCGGCGCAGCTCCACAGCGAGGACATGGACGCGCAGGGGTACATGGACCACACGAGCCTCGACGGCCGCTCGCCGTGGGACCGGGCGCACGCGCAGGGCTACCCGAACCCGGGCGCCGAGAACGTGGCGAAGGGCTACCGGACCGCCCAGGACGTGGTGCGCGGGTGGATGGACTCGCCCGGCCATCGCGCGAACATCCTCGACTGCGGCCTGCGGGAGATCGGCGTCGGGCACGCGAACGGGGCCTGGACCCAGGTCTTCGGCCGGGGCTGATCCCGGCCCCTCTCGTCGGCGGCGCACCGCCCGTCCCGCGTCTCGCGGGAGCGGGCCCACGCGCGGCGAATATCGCAGGTCCGCTATCTTATCGCCGGAAAGTGGAACGCTCCTGCTCGACGAGGAGCTCAGAATGGCCCCCACAGGATCCACCGGACCCGCCGCACCGACCCCGTCCACCGCCGCCCCCGTCGCGGAGGAGCCGCGGCGCGCCGCTGCCCGGCGGCTCCGCGAGGGGCTCTGCGAGCGCCTCGCCGTCTGGTCCGTGCCGGCACTGCGGGTCGCCCTCGGCCTCGTCTTCCTCGGCTTCGGGGTGCTCAAGTTCTTCCCGGGCGCGAGCCCGGCGGAGCAGATCGCGCGCCGCACGGTCGAGGCGCTGACCTTCGGCCTCGTCGACGGCACCGCCGCCGTGGTCCTCACGGCGGTCGTCGAGACGGCGGTCGGGCTCGCGCTCCTCACCGGTCGCGCGCTGCGGGCGGGGCTCGTCGTGCTCGCCGTCACGCTGGCCGGCGTCCTCTCCCCGGTCGCGCTCTTCCCGGGCGACCTGTTCGGCGACGGCATGACCCTCATGGGTCAGTACGTGCTCAAGGACGTCGTCCTCGTGGCCGCCGCCGGGGTGGTGGCGGCGGCGACGCTCGGCGCCCGGTTCACGCTCGCGGCGCCGGAGCCGGCGCGCGCTCCGGCGGCGTGAGACCGGGGCCGTCGGTCCGTCCCCGGCGGCCTCAGCCCACCGGCGCCGACGCGGTCGCCCGGGCCTCGCGATCGAGGAGGCTGCGCTTGACGTCCAGGCCGTAGCGGAAGCCGCCGAGGCTGCCGTCCGTGCGCAGCACGCGGTGGCAGGGCACGAACAGGGCCGCCGCGTTCATCGCGCAGGCGCCCGCGGCGGCACGGACGGCGGCGGGCCGCCCCGACAGCTCCGCGTACCGGGTGTAGGTCACCGGGTCGCCGGGCTCGACCGTGCGCAGCACGTCCCACGCGTGCGCGCGGTAGGGTCCCGAGGCCTGTCGCACCGGCACGGCGTCGATCGCCCGCACGTCGCCCGCGTAGTAGGCCCGGACCGCGGCGACGGCGGTCGCGACGGCGGGGTCGTCGTCGGGCACGGGGGTCACCTCCGCGGGGCGCAGCCCGGGGTGCACGAGGGCGACGAGGGACGCGGCGTCGTCGGTCCAGCCGGACGCGAGGACCGCGCCGGCGGCGTCGACGACGACCGTGAACGGACCGTCGGGCGTGGTGAGCGTCGTGGTGACGGCCGGGCTCGTGCCTGCCGTCGCGGTGGTGGTGGGAGCGGGTGCGGTGGTCACGGGGTCTCCTTCGGAGGGGTCGGGGCAGGCGCGGAGGCGCGCCAGAGGTGCATCGCGGCGTACGAGCGCCACGGCGCCCAGCGCTCGGCGCGGGCGGCGAGCGCGCGGCGGTCGTCGGGCAGGCCGAGCGCGGCGGCACCCGCGCGGAGGGCGAGGTCGCCGTCGAGCAGGACGTCGGGGTCGTGCAGCACGCGCATCGCCACGTACCCGGACGTCCACGGCCCGACGCCGGGCATCGCCTCGAGCGCCGCGCGCTGGGCCGCGGGGTCGTCGGCCGGGGAGAGGGCGAGCGACCCGTCGGCGAGCGCGTGCGCGACGCCGAGCACCGCCGCCGTGCGCCGGGCGGGGCCGCGCAGGTGGTCCGCGCCCCCGGCGGCGAGCTGCGCGGGCGTCGGGAACAGGCGTGTCGGCCCGAACCGCGACGCGAACGGCGTCCCGAGCGCGACGGCGAGCCGCGACAGGTGCGTCCGCGCGGCCGCGACCGAGATCTGCTGCCCGACGAGCGCGCGCACGAGGATCTCGGCGGCGTCCACCGCCCCCGGGACGCGGATCCCCGGGACCGCGTGGACCGACGCGGCGAGCGCCGGGTCCGCGGCGAGGGCGGCGTCCACGGCCGCGGGGTCGGCGTCGAGGTCGAACAGCCGCCGGACGCGCGCGATCGCCGCCGGGAGGTCGGCCACGGACGTCAGCTCGAGCTCCACGTGGAAGCGCGGCGGGCGCCGTCGGGTCCCGGGCGGCGGCCCGTAGGTGGCTCGGAGAGCGCCCGGCCCGTGCGGCAGCGCGAGCGTGCGCGCGTAGGAGAGCAGCGGGCCGTCGAGGTCGACGACCTCGACGCCGTCCACCGCACGCGCCGCGAGGAACGCGAACACGCCGTGGGCGTCGAACGGCTCGCGCAGCGGGAGGGTGAGGTCGAGCGCGGCGGTGGCGCCGCCGTCGTCCGCGGGGGACCCGGCGGTCTCGGCGCGCGAGCCGGGGTCGCCGGTCGACGTCGCCCGGTCGGGCCGGGCGCGACGGCGCAGCTCGCCCGGCGTCGTGTCGAAGACCTCGGCGACCGTGTCGTTGAACTGACGCACGCTGCCGAAGCCGGCGGCGAACGCGACGTCGGCCAGCCGCAGGTCGGTCCCGGTGAGCAGGGCGCGCGCCGTCTGGGCGCGCACCGCACGGGCGAGCGCGACCGGACCGGCGCCGAGCTCCGCGACGAGCACGCGGTGCACGTGCCGGGCCGAGTAGCCGAGGCGGGCGGCGAGGCCGTCGACGCCCTCGCGGTCCACGACGCCGTCCGCGACGAGGCGCATGGCCCGGGCCGACAGGTCGTGCCCGAGGTCCCAGCTCGGCGTGCCCGGCACCGCCTCCGGGAGGCAGCGCTTGCACGCGCGGTAGCCGGCCTCGTGGGCGGCGGCCGAGGTGAGGTAGAAGGTGACGTTCTCGGGCTTCGGGGTACGCGCCGGGCACGACGGCCGGCAGTAGATGCCGGTGCTGCTCACGGCGGTGATGAACTGCCCGTCGAAGCGGCGGTCGCGCGACGCGATGGCGCGGTAGCGCTCGGCGAACACGGGGTCCGTGGTCGCCGGGCGCGTCGCGAGGGTCGTCGTCATGACTCGATCCTCACCCGCCGGACCACGCGCTGGCTAGCGGGATTCGGACACGACGGTGAGCGGCGTCAGACGCGTGCGTCGAGCCAGTCGAGGACCTCGCGCAGGTACGTCGACCGGGCAGGCTCGGGGGAGAGCGCGAGGTCGTGCGCGCCGCCCTCGACCGTGACGACCGTGACGTCGTCGCCCAGCCGCTCGGCCCGCGACGTGATGTGCCCGACGTCGAGCACGCTGTCGGTCGTGAGCAGGGCGTCGTGCCAGCCCGACGCCGGGCCGCTGCGCGCGGAGGCGAGCACGAGCACCGGGCAGTCGACGTGGAGCCCGCGCGCGACGCGGGCGTGGCCGCGGCGCACCGCCCGCAGGAACCCGGCGCGCACGGGGAACCCCTCGATCGGCTTCCACGCGAGGTCGAAGTCCCACTCGCCGCCGGTGCCCGCGTGCAGCGCCTCCGCCCAGTGCGGGTCGAGCGCGCCCACGACGAGCCGCGGCGCGACCCGCCCGACGACGTCGACCACCCACGTCACCGGGCCCCGGAACACCCACGGCTTGTTGAGGTCGAACCACGGGCTGTTGAGCACGA
This sequence comes from Cellulosimicrobium sp. 4261, assembly GCF_040546915.1. Taxonomy (NCBI): domain Bacteria; kingdom Bacillati; phylum Actinomycetota; class Actinomycetes; order Micrococcales; family Promicromonosporaceae; genus Cellulosimicrobium; species Cellulosimicrobium sp. 4261. The sequence goes on along the minus strand of NZ_JBEPOQ010000001.1, from coordinate 265,400 downwards.
GCGCCGCGAGCCGGCCGGGCCGCGCGTCGGCCCACAGGCTCGCGAGGAGGCCCCCGGTCGAGTGCCCCAGCACCACGATCCGGTCGTGGCCCTCGGCGCGCACCGCGCGCGCCGCCGCGTCGAGGTCCTGCGCGTAGACGGCGAGGTCGGTGACGAAGTTCGGGTCGTCGTCGGGCCGCGACGGCGCGCCCGTGCCGCGGCCGATCGAGCGCCCGTAGCCGCGCAGGTCGACGGCGTAGAACCGGTATCCGCGCGCCTCGACGGCCTCCGCGACGTGCGTCTGGAAGAAGTAGTCGATGAACCCGTGCACGTACAGCACCGCGGGCCGGTCGCCCGCAGGCGCCGCGGCGTCGCGCCGCACCAGGGTCGCCACCGCACCGTCCGGGAGGTCGAGGTCGCGCGCGACCCAGTCCCCGCCCAGCACGTCGGGCCGCCAGGTCCCGTCCGTCCGCGTCGCCTCGTCCACCGCCGCCTCCTCGCTGCTCCCGGCACCGCCGGCCCGACCCCTCTGCCGTGCCAGGGTCCCACGTCGTGCGCACCCGCGGCCGCCGACGGGCGGTAGCGTGACGCGGATGACGAGCGAGATCCTCGCCCGCGTCGACGACGGCGTCGGGCACCTCACCCTGGACCGGCCCCGCGCGCTCAACGCGCTCGGGTACTCGATGCTCGGCGAGATCGCCGACGTGCTGGACGAGTGGCGCGTCGACCCGACCGTGCGTCTCGTGCTGCTCGACGGCGCGGGCGACCGCGGCCTGTGCGCGGGCGGCGACATCCGCGAGCTGCACGCGTCGGTCGTCGCCGGGCAGCAGGCCGACGCGCGCCGGTACTTCCGGCGCGAGTACGCGGTCGACGCGGCGCTCGCGGAGCTGCCCGTGCCCGTCGTGACGATCATGGACGGCATCACGATGGGCGGCGGCGTCGGCCTCGCGGCCCACGCGCCGGTCCGCGTCGTCACCGAGCGCTCGCGCGTCGCGATGCCCGAGACGCGGATCGGCTTCACGCCCGACGTCGGTGGGTCGTGGCTCCTCGCCCGCGCGCCCGGGCGGCTGGGGGAGATGCTCGCGCTCGGCGCGGTGACGATGGACGCCGCCGACGCGATCCACGCCGGGCTCGCCGACCACTACGTGCCGAGCGAACGGCTGCCCGTGCTCGGCGCGGACCTCGCCGCGCTCGCGGGCGCGGGCGTCGACCCGCTCGACGTCGAGGCCGTGCGCGAGGTCGTGCGGCGGCACGCTCTCCCGACGCCGGTGTCCGGGCTCGTCGCGCGCCGGACCGCGATCGACGCCGCGTACGCGGCGGACACGGCGCCGGAGATCGTGGCGCGCCTGCGCGCGGCCGCCGCGGAGGGCGACGAGCGCGCGGGCGCGGAGGCGGACGAGCTCGAACGGCTGTCGCCCACGGCGGTCACCGTCGCGCTCGCGGCCGTGCGGAGCGCGCGCGGCCTGCCCGACCTCCGCGCCGCGCTCGCCCAGGAGTACGGGCTCGTCTGCTGGTTCGTCGACACGCAGCCGGACCTCGTCGAGGGGATCCGCGCGCAGGTGGTCGACAAGGACCGCGACCCGTCGTGGCGCCCCGCGACGCTCGAGGAGGTCGACCCCGCGCTCGGCGCCGAGGCGCTCGCCTACGTGCCCGCGGAGGCGCTGTGGGACGACGCCCTCAGCCCGCGGCTCGCGCGCCGCGCGGTCGAGGCCGTCGTGCGCCGGTTCGGCGAGGGGGAGCCGACGCCCGACGAGCTCGCCGAGGCGCACGACGACCTCGTCGTCGAGCTCGTGGAACGGCACGAGGACGGGAGCACCGTGGTGCACCTCGCCGACACGTGCGGCGAGCACTTCCTCGACGGCTACTGGCCCGCCGTGCGGCTCGACGCCGTCGGTGACGTCGTCGAGGTCACCGTCGAGTCCTGAGCGGTCCTGGACGCACGACAGCCCGCCCCGGTGCTCCGGGGCGGGCCGTCGTGTCGTGCGGGGTGCGGGCCGCTCAGTCGGTCGGCGGGCGCAGCCGCGTCGCGTCGTCGATCTCGTCGTCGGGACCGGCCTGCGCGCCCGGGCCGTCCTGGCCGGCGCCCGGCTGCGGCGGGAGCGGCTGGGTCGGTGCCGGCGGCTGGTGCGGCGGCAGCGGCTGGGTCGCGCCCGGCGCGACGGGCGGCTGCGCGGGCAGCGGCGTCGTCGGGGACGACTGCGGGTGCGGCGCGCCGGGGGGCGCGAACGGCGCGGCACCCGGGTAGCCGCCCTGCTGCGGCGGTGCCGGCGGCTGGCTGCCGTACGGGCCACCCTGCTGGCCCGGGCCGGACGGCGTCCCGTAGCCCTGCGGCTGGCCGGGCTGACCCGGGTACTGGCCCTGCTGGCCGGGGTACTGGCCGGGCTGACCCGGGTACTGACCCGGCTGGCCCGGGGCTCCGGGGTACTGGCCCTGCTGGCCGGGGTGCGCGCCGGGCTGGCCGTACTGACCCGGGTACTGGCCCTGCTGGCCCTGACCGGGGTACTGGCCCTGCTGGCCGGGCTGGCCCGGGTACGGCTGCTGGCCGGGGTACTGGCCCTGCTGACCGGGCTGACCCGGGTACTGCCCCGGGGCGCCGTAGACGCCCTGCTGGCCGGGCTGGCCGGGCTGGCCGGGCTGGCCGGGGTACCCGCCCTGCGGGAAGCCGGTGCCCTGGCCGTCCTGCGTGCCGGGCTTGGAGCGGAGCACGAGCCACAGCACGAGGCCGATGATGCCGAGCAGCACGAGGCCGCCGACCAGGAACCAGATCCACGCCGACGAGCCGGACTCGTCGGAGCTCCCGGCGTCGGGCGCGGTCGCGCCGTCGTCGGTCCCCTCGTCCGTGCCCTCGTCGGAGCCGGAGCCGGAGCCGGAGCCGGAGCCCGCGGAGCCGCCGGGCAGGGCCGAGCCGCGTGCCGTCATCTCGTTGACCTCGCCGACCACCGGCGTCCACGTCACGGTGTTGCCGTCGACCTCGCCGTTGGACTCCGCCACCTCGCCGGGGAACGTGATGGCGATCTTGATGTCGAGACCCTCCATCATCTGCCGCGACATCTCGTCGGTCGCCGCGTCACCCGTGTCCGGGTTGAACTCCTCGCCCGTCATGTCCATCGAGCCGCTCACGACGTAGTCGTCGCCCTCGCGGGTGACGGAGATCGAGTCGGCGGCGCCGGTGTCGAGCTGCGCGATCGGCTGGTCGGCGTAGGTGATCTTGGTGCCGGTGTAGCCGTCCTGCGCGTACGGCTCCTGCGTCGCGCCCTCCGGCATCTCGGACTCCATCTCGGAGCCCATCTGGTCCCAGAGCTCCTGGGGGTCCGACCCCATCGACTTGGCGACCTCGTCGGAGAACGCCATGACGACGCTGCCGTCGAACGTGTCGTCCTCGTTGAGGGTGATGGCCATGTCCATCCTCATGCACCCCGTGAGGAACAGTGCGAGGGTGGCGAGGAGGGCACCGAGGCCGAGTCGTCTGCGCAAGGGTGAGGAGTTCACCCGCCCAGCATGTCGCGGATCGTCGCCCGGGGCGAGGGTCGATGCCGTTTTGAGACGGAATGCGGCCGGACTTCATCCGCTCCGGGACGCGGGCGGGCGGGGAGAGGGCGTCCGGGGGTGCCGATCGAAGTTGAGCGGAATACACTCAACTTAGGAGTCGTTCCACTGGTCAGACCATCTTTTCGAGCATCACACGGAGCACCTATGGAAACGAAGTTCACCACGATGTCGCAGCAGGCGATCGGCGAGGCGATCCAGACCGCGTCGGCCGCCGGCAACCCCCAGCTCGAGCCGACCCACCTCCTGGCCGCGCTGCTCACTCAGGAGGGCGGCGTCGCCGTCGGGCTCCTCGACGCCGTCGGCGCGGACAAGCAGGCCGTGGGGCAGAAGGTTCGCGCCGCGCTCGTCGCGCTGCCCACCGCGAGCGGCTCGGCCGTCGCGCAGCCGACGCCGTCGCGCGCCACGTCCGCGGCGCTCGACGCCGCCGCGAAGGAGGCCCAGGCGCTCGGCGACGAGTACGTGTCGACGGAGCACCTGCTCCTCGGGATCGCGGCAGGGTCGTCGCAGGCCGCGACGATCCTCCAGCAGGCCGGTGCCACGGCCGAGGCCCTGCGCTCCGCGCTGCCCGCCGTCCGGGGCGGCGCGCGCGTGACGAGCCCCAACCCCGAGGGCACCTACAAGGCGCTCGAGCAGTACGGGACCGACCTCACGGCGCGCGCGGCCGAGGGGAAGCTCGACCCCGTCATCGGGCGCGACTCCGAGATCCGGCGCGTCGTGCAGGTGCTCAGCCGCCGCACCAAGAACAACCCGGTGCTCATCGGTGAGCCGGGCGTCGGCAAGACGGCCGTCGTCGAGGGCCTCGCCCAGCGCATCGTCGCGGGCGACGTCCCGACGTCGCTGCAGGGCAAGCGCCTCGTGTCGCTCGACCTCGCGAGCATGGTCGCGGGCGCGAAGTACCGCGGCGAGTTCGAGGAGCGCCTCAAGGCCGTCCTGGAGGAGATCAAGTCCTCCGACGGCGAGGTCGTCACGTTCATCGACGAGCTGCACACGGTCGTCGGGGCGGGCGCGGGCGGCGAGGGCGCCATGGACGCGGGCAACATGCTCAAGCCGATGCTCGCGCGCGGCGAGCTGCGCCTCGTCGGCGCGACCACGCTCGACGAGTACCGCGAGTACATCGAGAAGGACCCCGCGCTCGAGCGCCGGTTCCAGCAGGTGTTCGTCGGGGAGCCCTCCGTCGAGGACACGGTCGCGATCCTGCGCGGCCTCAAGGAGCGGTACGAGGCGCACCACAAGGTGACGATCGCCGACTCGGCGCTCGTCGCGGCGGCGTCGCTCTCCGACCGGTACATCACGGGCCGCCAGCTCCCGGACAAGGCGATCGACCTCGTCGACGAGGCGGCGTCGCGCCTGCGCATGGAGCTCGACTCCTCGCCGATCGAGATCGACGAGCTGCAGCGCGCCGTCACGCGCCTCGAGATGGAGGAGGTCGTGCTGTCCGAGTCGACCGACCCCGCGTCGCTCGAACGGCTCGAGAAGCTGCGCGCCGACCTCGCGGACCGTCGTGAGGAGCTCGCCGCGCTCACCGCGCGGTGGGAGGCCGAGAAGGCGGGCCACAACCGCGTCGGCGACCTGCGCGCCAAGCTCGACGAGCTGCGCGTCCAGGTCGAGCGCGCGATCCGCGAGGGCGACCTCGAGACCGCGGGCCGGCTGCAGTACGGCGAGATCCCGCAGGTGCAGCGCGAGCTCGACGAGGCCGAGGCGGCCGAGCAGGCCGACGACGCGTTCGCCGCGTCCGGCCCCGAGGCCGCGCCGATGATCGCGGACAAGGTCGGCGCCGACGAGATCGCGGAGGTCGTGTCCGCGTGGACGGGCATCCCCGCCGGCCGCATGCTCCAGGGCGAGAGCGAGAAGCTCCTGCACATGGAGGAGGTCATCGGGGAGCGCCTCATCGGCCAGCAGGCCGCCGTCCGCTCGGTGTCCGACGCCGTCCGCCGCTCGCGCGCGGGCGTCGCCGACCCGGACCGCCCCACGGGCTCGTTCCTCTTCCTCGGCCCCACGGGCGTCGGCAAGACGGAGCTCGCGAAGTCGCTCGCCGACTTCCTCTTCGACGACGAGCGCGCCATGGTGCGCATCGACATGTCCGAGTACTCCGAGAAGCACTCGGTCGCCCGGCTCGTCGGCGCGCCCCCGGGGTACGTCGGCTACGAGGAGGGCGGCCAGCTCACCGAGGCCGTCCGGCGTCGGCCGTACTCGGTCGTGCTGCTCGACGAGGTCGAGAAGGCGCACCCCGAGGTCTTCGACATCCTGCTGCAGGTGCTCGACGACGGCCGTCTCACCGACGGCCAGGGCCGCACGGTCGACTTCCGCAACGTCATCCTCGTGCTGACGTCGAACCTCGGCTCGCAGTTCCTCGTCGACCCGATGCTCGACGACGCGGAGAAGCGCGAGGCCGTGATGAGCACGGTGCGCGCGTCCTTCAAGCCGGAGTTCCTCAACCGGCTCGACGACGTCATCGTGTTCGAGCCGCTGACGATCGAGGAGCTGGGCCGGATCGTCGACATCCAGGTCGCCGCGCTCGGCCGGCGCCTCGCGGACCGGCGCATCACGCTCGACGTGACGACCGCCGCCCGCGAGTGGCTCGCGCTCGAGGGGTTCGACCCGGCGTACGGTGCGCGCCCGCTGCGCCGCCTCGTGCAGCGCGAGATCGGTGACCGCCTCGCGCGGATGCTGCTCTCGGGCGACGTCGCCGACGGCGACGTCGTGCGGGTCGACCGCGACCCCGAGGGCGGCGGCCTCGCCCTCGGCACGGAGATCCTCACGGCCTGACCCGACCGGCGGCCCGTGCCACGTCCTGCCCCCGCGGGCAGGTGCGGCACGGGCCGCGGTGCCGTCCGGCACGGTCGGCCCTCCCGGCCGCGCGTCGTCGCGGCGACCGGGACATACTCGGTCCGTGCCGACCGACGAGACGACCTCTTCCGCGACCACCGCCCCGCAGCGGCGGCCCGACGACGTCCCGCGCCGCTCCGCGGTCATCGTCAACCCGAACCGTGTCGAAGGGCTGGACGCGCTGCGCGAGCTGATCGTCACGCGACTCACGGACGCCGGGTGGCCCGAGCCCGCGTGGCTCGAGACGACGGCCGAGGACCCGGGGACGGGGCAGGCGCGTCAGGCCGTCGAGGACGGCGCCGAGGTGGTCTTCGTGAGCGGCGGCGACGGCACGGTCCGCGCCGTCGTGGAGGGGCTCGCGGGCACCGACGCCGCGCTCGCGATCCTGCCCGGCGGCACGGGCAACCTGCTCGCGGTGAACCTCGGTGTCCCGTCGGACGCCGAGGAGGGCATCCGGCTCGTGCTGCGCGGCGGCAGGCGCACCATCGACGTCGGGGTGGCCGACGGCCAGACGTTCGCGATCATGGCCGGCATGGGCCTCGACGCCGCGATGATGCAGGACGCGCCGACGGCGCTCAAGGCCCGCGCCGGGTCGGTCGCGTACGTCTTCTCCGCGCTCAAGCACCTGGCCGACGACGAGATGCACGTCGAGGTCACCGTCGACGGGCGCACGCGCCGGCGCCGCGCGCGCACCGTCGTGGTCGGGAACGTCGGGCGGCTCCAGGCGGGGACGAACCTCCTCCCGGACGCCGAGCCCGACAACGGCCGGCTCGAGGTCGCGATCATCGCGCCGCGCAACGTGCGGCACTGGTTCCAGCTCCTGTGGGGCGTGGTGCGCGGCAAGAGCCGGGTGCCGAGCCGCGAGGTCGTGCGGGGGCGCGAGGTGTCCGTCGTGTCCGACCGGCCGCAGCCCCGCCAGCTCGACGGCGACGTCATCGAGCCGGACGAGCGCCTCGACATCAGCGTGCGGCCCCGAGCCCTGCACGTGTGCGTCTACCACCCGGAGGAGTCCCAGGACCTCCGGCGCGGCGCGCCGGGCCACCGCTGAGCGCCGGTTCCGGCGGCGCGGCCCCCGGACGACCCTGTCGCCGGTGCCGCTCCTCGGGCACGATGTGCGCATGAGCGCTCCCCAGCCCGGCCCCGAGACGTGGTCGCCGACCGCCGCGTACGGCACCTCGTCCCCCGTCCCCGCGCGCCGCTCCCCGCTGACGGTCACGGCGTTCGTCGCCGGTGTCGTGACCGTGCTCGTCGGCGGGGTGGCGTCGCTGGCGCTCCCGCTCGTGCTGTCGTCGGGGTACGACCCCACGGCGGTCGGCCTGCTCCAGCTCGCGCGCGGCACGCTGACGGGCCTGCTCGCGCTCGTCGCGACCGTCACCGGCACCGTCGCGCTCGTGCGGCGTCAGCCGGGCACCGGGCTCGCGGCGGCCGGTACGGCGCTCGGCGCGTCGGCACTGTTCGGCATCGTGAGCGGGCTCGTCCAGGGTGCGCTGTACCAGGTGTTCTGAGTGGTGCGCCGACCTCGTGCGAGGGTGCGCCCGGGGGAGCACCGTAGGGCCATGACCCCACGACCGCCCGAGCGTCCGGGCGTGCGCGCACCCGGCGCGTCGCCGCGCGGGCGGCCACGAGTCGTGGTGAACGCCCAGCGCTGGGAGGCCCTGACGTTCCTGCACTGGCCCGTCGACCCGGCCGTCGTGCAGGGCTGGCTCCCGCCCGGCCTCACCGTGCAGCAGGTGGACGGGACGACGTGGCTCGGGGTGGTCCCGTTCCGGATGGCCGGCGTCCGTGTCCCGCCGCTGCCCGCCCTGGGCGCGTGGTCGACGTTCCCCGAGCTCAACGTCCGCGTGTACGTGCGCGACCGCGCGGGCGCCGAGGGCGTGTGGTTCCTCGGCCTGTGGGCGACGTCGCGTGCGTTCGTCGCCGCGACGCGCGCGGCAGGCGTCCCGTACCACCCGGCCCGCGCGGCGGTGCACGCACGCGACGACCGGGCGGGGCCGCCGTCGGCAGTGCGCTATGGGTTCCGCTCCGTGGGCCGCGGGCCCCTGCGCGTGCCGCACGAGCACGCGGGCCTGCGCGGTCTCTCCCTGCACGCCGAGGTGCGCTCCCACGAGGAGGTGGACGCGGCGTCGGGCCTCGTGCGGTGGCTCACCGCTCGGTGGTCCGCGTACGGCGTGCGTGCCGGGCGGCTGTGGCGGTTCCCCGTGGTGCACGAGCCGTGGACCCTGCGGCGCGGCACGCTCGACGCCCTCGACACCGACCTGCTCGATCTCCTCGGGCTGCCGCCCGCGGCCCCGCCGCTCGTGCACGTCGCCGCGCCGGTGCACGCGCGGTTCGGCCTCCCGCGGCCCGTGCGCTGAGGTCAGGCCGCGGGGTCCACGATCCCGTGCCGGAACGCCCACACGACGAGCTGCACGCGGTCGCGCGCGCCCGTCTTCGTCATGGCCCGGCTGAGGTGCGACTTCACGGTGCTCGGCTCGAGGAACAGCGCCGTCGCGATCTCCGCGTTCGACGACCCCCGGCACAGCAGCGCCACGATGTCGAGCTCGCGGGGCGTGAGGAGCGCGGCCGCGTCGTCGTCCCGCGACACCGGGGCACGGCGCCGCGCGAACTCGCCGAGCACGCGCCGGGTGAGCGACTGGTCCACGAGGCCGTCGCCCGAGGCGACGCGCCGGACGGCGTCCACGAGCACCTCCGGCTCGGCGTCCTTGAGCAGGAACCCGCTCGCCCCGGCCTCCAGCGCCCCGAACACGTAGTCGTCGAGGTCGAACGTGCTCACCACGAGCACCGGCACCGGGTCCGCGACGTCGGGCCCGGCGAGCGCGCGCGTCGCCGTGATGCCGTCGCCGCCGGGCATGCGCACGTCCATGCACACGACGTCGGGGCGCTCGCGGCGCGCGACCCGCACGGCGTCCGCGCCGTTCGACGCCTCGCCCACGACCTCCAGGCCCTCGCTCTCGAGGATGACGGTGAACCCGGCGCGGACGACCGCCTGGTCGTCCACCAGCACGACGCGTGTCACGAGGCCTCCTGGGCGGGGGTGCGAGGGTCGCGCGCGGGGGCGCGGGGGACGGTCAGCCGGACGAGCCACGCGCCGTCGGGCGTGCGCCGCGCGTCGAGCGTGCCGCCGAGCACGGCGGCGCGCTCGCGCATCCCCACGAGGCCGTGGCCCGGGCGGGCGTCCTGCGGGGGAGCGGTACGACCGGCGGGGTTGCGCGCGGTGACGACGACGGCCGTCGGGCTCCACGCGAGCCGCACCGCGACCGGCCGGCCGGGCGCGTGCCGCCGCGCGTTGGCCAGCGCCTCCTGCAGCACGCGGTAGACGGCGATCTGGGCGGTCGGTGCGGGGTCCCAGGGCTCACCCTCGGTCTCGACGGTGACCGTCGTGCCCGCGGCGCGGGCGGTCTCGAGGAGCGCGGGGAGGTCGGCGAGCGTGGGCTGCGGGGCCTCGCGCGCGTCGCCCTCGTCGTCGCGCCCGCGCAGGATGCCGACCACGAGGCGCAGGTCGTCGAGGGTCTCGCGACCCTGCGACCGGATCCAGCGGACCGACTCCTTGGCGCGCTCCGGGTCGGCGTCGACGAGCCGTTCCGCCGCGGACGCCTGCACGACGATGCCCGAGAGGTGGTGCGCCGCGACGTCGTGCAGCTCGCGGGCCATGCGGGCGCGCTCCTCGAGCACGGCCTGCGCGGCGAGCGCCTCGCGCTCCCGCTCGGCGCGCACCACGCGGTCGCGCAGCTCGGCGACGAGCTCGCGCCGCGTCGCGACGTAGGAGCCGACGAGCGCCGCGCCCACGAACGTGAGCACCGCCGAGAGGAGGGCGCCCCCCACCTGGAGGGTGTGCTGCGCGGGCCCGGCCCCGGCGGGGACGCCGAACCCGCCGAGCGCGAAGACGAGCAGGACCTGCGCGACCGCCGCGAGCGCCGGCGCCCCGAGCCGCGCGCGGCGGGGGGCGTAGGCCCCCGCGGAGTAGGCGGCGACGAGCGTCGCCGGGGCCTGGAACCCGACGTAGGGGGGCAGGAGCGCGGTGATCGCGACCTGCGCGACGACCGTCAGCGCGAGGCAGACGAGCGGTGCCCGACGGCGGAGCACGAGCGCCGCGGCCTGACCGACGACGAGCGCGAGCACGGCCGCGCGCACGCCCGGGCTGATCACGCTCTCGCCGGGTCCCGCACCGAACGTGGCCCCGACCTCCGTCGCGAGGACGCGCTCGATGCCGAGGAACAGCGCGACGGTCGCGAGGGCGACGACACCGGCCAGCACGGCGTCGCGGCCGGTGTCGGTGCGGACGCCGGCCCGGTCGAGCGCGCGGCGCAGGGTCTCGGTCACGGTCCTCCTCCAACGGGCGACGGGTGCGGGGACGGGGTGCGCCGTCGGGCCCGCCCACCCTACGGGGCGGGCGGGCCGACGGCGCCGCGCGGCTCCCGGCCTGTGGACGACCGGGTCGTCGCGTCGGGAGCCGGACGGGCTGTGGTCAGACGAGGTCGCGTCGCCGCAGGCTGACGGCGCCCCCGCCGAGCAGGAGCGCGGCCCACGCCGCGAGCCCGGCGAGAGCGGCGAGGGCGCCGAGCGGTGCCGCGCCGCCGAGGAGCGTCGCGGCGGACCCGCCGGTCGACGCGAGCGCACCCAGCCCGAGCGGGAGCCACTCGGCCGCGGCCGAGTCACCGCCGGACAGGAGCGTCACCGCGCCGCGGACGATCGGCTCGGCGAGCGCGAGCGCCGCGACCGTGACGACGCCCGCCACCTGGCCGCGCACGAGCGTCCCGATGCCGAGCCCGAGCCACGCGAGCAGGACGAGCACCGCGAGCCCGCGGGCCCAGACGCCGAGGACGTCGCCGGGGCCGAGCGCGAGGCCCGCTCCCGGCGTCGTGACGATCGCGACGAGCAGCCCCAGGGCGCCCAGGAGGGCGAGGACGACGCCGACGCCGAGCGCGACGGTCGCGGTCGCGCCCGCCTTCGCGCCGAGGATGCGCAGGCGCGACGGCTGGACGAGCGCCGTGGGCACGATGCCGCCCGTGCGGAAGTCGGTCGTCACGGCGAGCACGCCGAGCAGGAGCATGCACACGGTCGCGACGCCGACGGACCCGGAGCCGCCGAGACCGGTGCCGAGCAGGTCGAGCATCGAGCGTTGGAACGCGGGCTGCGAGACGTCGGCGAGCGCGCCGAGGTCCGGCGCGAGCTCGGCCACCATCTCGGGCGGGGCCTGGAGCCCGACGGTCGTGCCCCCGCCGACCGCGTCGGCGCTGCGCAGGATCGTGGGGAGCAGCAGGGTGAAGGCCTGGACGACGAGCATCCCGGCGACGGCGACGGCCGCGACGACCCACGTCGCGCGGGTCGTGCGGAGCTTGAGCATCTCGGCGCGGTACATCAGCGCACCCCTTCGGTCGTGGCGGTCAGGTCGAGGTAGAAGTCCTCCAGGGACTCCCCGCGCAGCAGCTCGTCGAGCGGTCCCTCGGCGACGACGCGCCCCTGCCCCACGACGACGAGGTCGTCCGCGACCTGGCGCACCTCGGACAGCACGTGGCTCGCGAGGAGCACGGTGCCGCCGTCGTCGGCGAACGCGCGGACGAGGTCGCGCAGCCAGCGCATCCCGGCGGGGTCGAGACCGTTGGCGGGCTCGTCGAGGACGAGGACCTCAGGGTCGCCGAGCAGCGCGGCCGCGATCCCGACGCGCTGCCGCATCCCCAGCGAGTACGTCCGCACGCGGCGGTCGGCGGCGGGGGTCATGCCGACGAGCGCGAGCACCTCGTCGACGCGCCGCGCCGGGATCCGGCCGGCGGAGGCGAGCACGCGCAGGTGGTCGCGCCCCGTCCGCCCCGGGTGCAGGCCGCCCGCGTCGAGCAGCGCGCCGACGGTGCGGGCCGGGTGCGTCAGGTCCGCGAACGCGCGGCCGTCGAACGTCGCGGTGCCCGCGGTCGCCGCCGCGAGCCCGAGCAGGACGTGGAGCGTGGTCGTCTTGCCGGCGCCGTTCGGGCCGAGCAGCCCGACGACGCGGCCCGGCGCGGCGGTGAACGTCACGTCGTGCACGGCGTCGAACCCCCCGTACGCCTTGCGCAGCCCGGAGACGTGGATGGTGGTCATGCCGGTCCCTCCCTCGTGCGTGCCGCACGGGCCTCCCGTGCGGTGCCCCACCAGGCTGTCGCGCGGGCCCCCGCCGGGTCTTGCGGCGCAGGGCGGAACCTGCGTTGCGACCTCCGTCGGAGGCGCGGCGCCGCCCTGCTGGACCGGGGGAGCCGTGGCGGGTATCGCCGCAGGTGAGGGCGTCGGGCGTGACACACGAGCCGGGATGGGGCAGGGTGGACGTCCACCCGACCGCCCCGGCGGGCAGCGTGTCGCGCCGTCCGCCCCCTCGACAGCCCCGGAAGGAGGCGACGTGCGCCGACGCCACGACCGGTCCGGACCCGCCGAGCGGGACCGCACCGCCCCCCTCCCGCGGCCTGCGCGCCGCACCGCCACGCCGTGGGTCACGGTCGCCGCCGGCGCGGGCGCGGTGACGCTCGTCGTCGCCGTCGCGGGCATGGTCGGTGCCGCGACGGGCGGTGGCGAGGCGGTCGTCGTCGGCGGGGTCTCCGCCGAGGGCGGCCCGAACGGCGAGGACACGGTCCCCGCGGTCACGCCGCGCCCCGACACCCCGCGCCCCGAGGTGACCCGCATCCCTCCGCCCGACGCGTCGGACGAGACGTCCGACGACACGGGCTCGACGCCGGCCCCGCGCCCGTCTGCGGGCGGCACCGGGGAGCAGGCCGCGCCCAGCGCGCCCTCGCCCTCCGCCGAGCCCGCGCCCGGTCCCACCGCGTCCGAGCCGACACCGGCGCCGACCGCGCCCACCCCCACGCCGTCCCCGACGACCGACCCGGGCACGGCGTCCGTGTCCTGGGTCCAGGAGCGGCTGCGGGTGCACGGTGCCGACGTCGCCGTCACGGGGACGATGGACGACGCGACGCGCACCGCGCTGCGAGCGTTCCAGAAGGCGCACGGCCTCGCCCCTGACGGCACGGTCACCGCGGCGACCGCCGAGGCCCTGCGCGCCGCACCGCCCGAGGTCGAGGAGCCGACCGAGCCCGGCACCCCGCCCCCGACCGAGCCCGCGCCGACGCCCTCCACCGACCGGCCGTCGGTCGCCGTGCCCGGGCCGTCGTCGAGCACCGACGAGCCCGCCCCGACGCTCGCCCCCGCGTCCTGAACCGCGCCCGCCCGGGCGCGGGCACCCCGCGGGGCCGCAGCGCGGTCGGTAGGGTGTGCCCTCGTCGGACGACGGACGGAGCAGTGCCATGACGAGCGCGGCCATCGGCGCCGGGCAGGACCGGGCAGGCTCACGCCGCGCCACGGCGCCCGACCCCGCCCGCGGGTACGCCAAGGGGCGGGCCAAGCGCGAGGAGATCCTCCAGGCGGCCGTCGTGCTCTTCGGCGAGGTCGGCTTCCACGCCGCGTCCCTGCGCGAGCTCGCGTCCCGCGTGGGCATGTCCCACCCCGGGCTGCTCCACCACTTCCCGACGAAGGCGGCGCTCCTCGAGGCGGTGCTCGACCACCGGGAGACCGTCGACCGCGCCGACCTCGAGGAGGACCTCGCGCGGGGGACCGACTTCTTCGACGCGCTCGTGCGGCTCGTCGAGCGCAACGCGCTGCGCCGGCCGATCGTCGAGCTGTTCACGGCGCTCGCGGCCGAGGCGACGTCGCCCGACCACCCGGCGCACGCGTACTTCGTCGAGCGCTACGAGTCCACGGTCGCGCGCATCGGCGAGCAGCTCTCCCGGCGCGCCCGGGAGGGCGGCCTGCGCGACGGCGTCGAGCCGGACGTCGCGGCCCGCCAGCTCGTCGCGCTCATGGACGGCCTCCAGGTCCAGTGGCTGCTGTCCCTCGACCGTCCGCGGCCCGAGCGCGTCGACATGGCCGCCGACCTGCGCGCGTACCTGCGCCTCGTGCTGTCCGACGCCGCGCGCTGACGCCGCGCGCTGACGCCGCGCGGGGTCGACCTCGTCAGCCGATCAGGTCGGCCGGGAGCGGGTCCTCGCTGCTCGCCAGGCACAGCCCGGTGCGGTCGCCGTCGCGCCAGGACGTCTCGGTCGGTGCCCACACCACGAGCCGCACGTCCTCCGGGGCGTCCGGACCCAGGGCGTCGGGCGTGCACACGCGCGCGACGCGGCGGTCTGCGGCGTCCTGGCCGGGCCACACCTCGTCCGCGCCGAGGTCGGTGCGGCCGACGACCTGCGCGCGGTGCTCGTCCGCGCACGGGACGGCGCGCACGCGCGACACCTCGCCGTCGGGCGGCAGCTCGTCGAGGCACGTGCCGAGCACGAGCTGCACGGCGCTCACGGTGCGTGGTGCGTCCACGTCGCCCGCGAGGGGCGTGCGTGCCTGCTCGCCCTGCCACCACGCGATCCCGCCCGCCACCCACGCGAGCGTGGCGACCGCACCGAGCACCGTCCCGGCGACCGCGAGTCCGCGCCCGCGGGTGCCGCGCGAGCGGACGCGCGACAGGGCGGCGGCCCCGAGGCCCACGCCGACCGGCCCGAGCACGACCCCCGCCGGCACGCTCGCCACGGCGAGCGGCTCGACGCGAGGCGCCGCGGGCTGCCACCCGGGCGCGTAGTACGTGTCCGGGGCGAAGCCCGGCCGGTCGTCGGGCCCGGGCGGCGGCACGGGCGCCGGAGGACCGGAGGGGCCGTGCGGCGTCGGGCCGGGCAGCGGCGTGCCGACGTCCGCGCCGCGGGGGCCCGAGGCCCCGGGCACTCCCGCGGGGGGCGGGACGGGCGGGCGTCCCGCAGGCCCGGACACGCTGCCGCCGGGCGGGGCGAAGAGGTCGTCGTCGCTCACGGTGCCGAGTCCCCGAGCGTCCCGGCGAGGACCACGAGCATCGCGAACGCCGTGCCGACCGCGCCGACGACGATCCCGGTCACGGCGAACCCGCGCCCGCGCGTGCCGTCGCGCATCACCTGGTTGAGCGCCACGATGCCCAGCACGAGGCCGACGAGGCCGGGGAAGCCCGCACAGAGCACGAGGCTCGCGATCGACACGATCATGGAGGCGAGCGCGAGCCCGTTCGTCCGCGGCGGGGGCGCGTAGGGCGCGCCGTACGGCGGCGGGTAGCCGCCGTAGCCCGGTGCCGGGTACGCCGCGGGTCCGGGTGGCGCCGCGTACCCGGGCGCCGCGCCGTACGACGGCGTCGCTCCGGGGGCGTAGGGGGAGCCGGGGCCGTACGGCGAGCCCGGCCGGGCGGGCGCGGCCGGCCCGCCGGACGGGGCGCCGACGCCCGGCGCGCTCCCGTACCCGCCCCCGCCCCCGGAGCCCGACGGCGCCACGAACCCGCCGTCGTCGGGCGCGGAGGGTGCGTCGTCAGTCGGGGGGTGGTACGGCGTGAGCGGCGGCTGGTGCGGCCGCCGCGGGGCGTACGGGTCGGCGGGCTCGTCGGGGGACCCGTACGGAGGGACGGGTGGCGTCGTCATGGACACACCGTAGCGAGGGGACGCGCCCCACCCGGCCCCGGACCCGCGGCGCGGACCCGGGGCCCGAGCCCGACGGCGGTCGTCCCGGAGGTCAGTCCGTCAGGTCGACGACGACCGGCACATGGTCCGACGCGCCCTTGCCCTTGCGCTCGTCGCGGTCGATCGTCACGCCCGTGACGCGCGCGCGGGCGGCGGGCGACAGGTACGCGAAGTCGATGCGCATGCCCTCGTTCCGTGGGAACCGCAGCCGCTGGTAGTCCCAGTACGTGTAGGTGCGCTCGGCCGGGATCGCCTCGCGCGTGACCTCGGTGTACCCGGCGGCGCCGAACGCGGCGAAGGCGTCCCGCTCGGCGGGCGTGACGTGCGTCTTCCCGGCGAAGTACGCGACGTCCCACACGTCGGTGTCGAGCGGTGCGACGTTCCAGTCCCCGACGAGCGCGACCTGCGCCGCCGGGTCGGCGGCGAGCCAGCCGGCGGCCTGCGCGCGCAGCTCGTCGAGCCAGCGCAGCTTGTAGGCGTAGTGCGGGTCGCCGACCTCGCGCCCGTGCGGCACGTAGAGGCTCCACACGCGCACGCCCCCGCACGTCGCGCCGAGCGCGCGCGCCTCGACCCGGTCGCCGAAGGCGGGCTGGCCGGGGAACGACGTCTCGACGTCGGCGAGGCCCACGCGCGAGACGACGGCGACGCCGTTCCACTGGTTCACGCCGACGTGCGCGACCTCGTACCCGGCCGCCTCGAACGGCGCGACGGGGAACTGCGCGTCCGTGCACTTGGTCTCCTGGAGCGCGAGGACGTCGGTCCCCGTCCGCTCGAGGAACGCGACCGCGCGGTCGACGCGGGCACGGACGGAGTTGATGTTCCAGGTCGCGAGGCGCACGGGCCCCACCGTACGGCGTCGGGGGTGCGACCGGCCCCGGGAACGGTCCTGCTGGGCGCCGCGTGCCCCGTGCTCGCCGTGAAGCCGTCGGCCCGGTGACACGACTCCAGCCCGTAGGCTGTGACCATGGCGACAGCACTCATCACCGGCGCGAGCGCCGGCCTGGGTTTGGAGTTCGCGTGGCAGCTCGCCACGGCGCGGCACGACCTCGTCCTCGTGGCGCGCGACGAGGCGCGACTCGAGGAGACCGCGCGGCAGATCCGCGCCGCGGCCGGGGTGCGCGTCCAGGTGCTGCGCGCCGACCTCTCGGTGCCCGACGACGTCGCGCGCGTCGCGGAGCGCCTCGCCACGACCGGCGGGCCGGACGAGCGCCCGGTCGGGCTGCTCGTCAACAACGCGGGCTTCGCGACGCACCAGCACTTCGTCGGGGGCGACCTCGACGTCGAGCTCGAGGCGCTCGACGTCATGGTCCGCGCCGTCATGGTGCTGTCCCACGCGGCCGCGGGCCAGATGACCGAGCGCGGGCGCGGTGCGATCCTCAACGTCGCGTCGGTCGCGGCCCTCACCGCGGGCGGCACGTACGCGGCGGCGAAGGCGTGGGTGCGGTCCTTCACGGAAGGCCTCGCCGTCGAGCTGCACGGCACGGGCGTCACCGCGACCGTGCTGTGCCCCGGCTTCACGCACACCGAGTTCCACGACCGCGCGGGCATCGACAAGTCCGTGCTCCCCGACCTCGCGTGGCTCGACGCGGACCGGGTCGTCGCGGAGGCGCTCGCGGACGTGCGGCGGGGTGTCGTCATCTCCACGCCGTCGGTGCGGTACCGGGTCGCCTCGGCGGCCCTGCGCGCGATGCCGCGCTCGGCCGTCCGCGCGATCGGCAAGTACCGCTAGGCACGGGGCGGGCCCGATACCCTGGCGGTCGTGACTACCGACCCCGCCTCGACGCTCGCCTCGACCCCCCGCGAGCAGCTGCTCGGCCTCATCCGCGAGCTCGCCGTCGTGCACGGCCGCGTGACGCTCTCCTCGGGCAAGGAGGCGGACTACTACGTGGACCTGCGCCGCGTCACGCTGCACCACCGCGCCGCGCCGCTCATCGGCCACCAGCTCCTCGACCTCCTCGAGGAGCAGGGGCTCGGCACGGCGGAGATCGACGCGGTGGGCGGGCTGACGCTCGGCGCCGACCCCATCGCGACCGCCCTCCTGCACGCCGCCGCGTCCCGTGGCCAGGACCTCGACGCGTTCGTGGTGCGCAAGGCGGCCAAGGCGCACGGGATGCAGCGCCAGATCGAGGGCCCCGACGTCGCGGGCCGGCGGGTCGTCGTGGTCGAGGACACGACGACGACGGGCGGCTCGCCGATCACGGCGATCGAGGCCGTGCGCGCGGCCGGGGGCGAGGTCGCGGGCGTCGCGACGATCGTCGACCGGGCCACGGGTGCGGGCGCCAAGATCGAGGCGCTCGGCGTCCCGTACCACTACCTGTTCAGCCTGGAGGACCTGGGTCTCGCCTGAGCTCCTCCGCTCCGTCTCCCTCTGCTCGACGCGGCGCACCGCCCCGCGGCCTCCTGGGCCGCGGGGCGTCGTCGTGCGACGAGGCGCGCGTCACATCACGATAGGTCAGGCTTGCCTTGCTTTGGTGAGGCCACCCTTATATGGTCCGTCACGACGGAGCGTGAGCACGCTCCCTTCTCGGTCCCGCTCCCCGCCGGGACCTCGCCCGGACCAGCACGGGAGACCTTGTGCGCACTTCATCGTCGAGACGCGTCCGACGCGCCCTCGCCTCGTTCCTCGCCGCGGCGCTCGCCGCCGGCCTCACCGTCGCCGGCACCGGCGCCCCGGCCCAGGCGGCCGCGGCCGACGTGACCGGCGGGTCGGCCACCTGGAACTTCGTCGACTCGTGGACGTCGTACGTCACGGGCGGCATCGCCCAGGGCACGATCACCCCGCCGCTCCAGGGCGGCCAGGCGTCCTACGGCCCCGCGTCCGGCAGCTACGACGACGCGTCCGGGACGGGCTCCGTCCGTCTCGGCGGCTCGACCCGGTACGAAGGCCACCACGGCGCGCTCGACGTGACGATCTCCGACGTGCGGCTCGACCTCACCGGCCCCACGACGGGCGCGGTCTACGCGGACTTCGCGGGCACCGTCAACCCTGGGGCGGGGGAAAACGTGAAGGTCGCCGACGTCACCGTGTCCGCGACGCGAGCCGGTGACGAGGTCACGTTCGTGGCGGACGGGAGCGTCGTCGGGACGCTCGGGAACGTCTCGCCGTACTTCTCGTCGTACGCGGGCAAGCCCCTGTCGACCCTGACCGCCCGCGTCGTGTCGCCCGAGCCGGTGGCGCCCGCGCAGGCGACGACGACCACGCTCGTCGCGGCGCCCGCGGGCACGTCCGCGGCCGGGGCGTCGGTGACGCTCACTGCGACCGTCGCGCCCGCCGCCGCGGGCACGGTCGAGTTCCGCGACGGCGGCACCGCCCTCGGCACCGCTGCCGCGGCCCACGGCGTCGCGCGCCTCGAGACCACGACCCTCGCCGCGGGCAGCCACCAGCTGAGCGCCGCCTTCACGCCCGCGGACCCGGCCGCGTTCGTCGCCTCGACCTCCGTGGCCGTCGCGCACACGGTGATTGCCAAGGAGCCCGAGCCGGAGCCCGAGCCGGAGCCCGCCGTCGACCCCGCCGTCACGGTGTCGCCGACGACGCCCGTCGACCCGGCGGTGGAGAACACCTTCACGATCTCGGGCACCGGGTTCGTCGGCGCGGGCGCCGCGAACGGCGCGTACGTGCTCCTCGGCGACGCCGCGATCTGGGACGGCAGCGGCCCGCTCGTCGCGAGCGGCTGGCTCGCCCAGGGTTGGGTCATGCCGCAGCAGGTGCGCGACGGCGCGTTCACCACGACGCTGACCGTCCCGGCCGGAAAGCTCGACCCGGCGAAGCAGTACGTGGTGGCGACCTCCGCCGCGCACGGCCTGTCGGTGACCGACCGCAGCCTCGACACGTTCACGCCCGTCGCGGTCCAGGGCAGCACGGCGCCCGAGCCGGTCTGGGAGCCGCAGATCACCCTCTACGCCGCCGACGGCACGACCCCGCTCGGGGACGCGCCCGTCCGCCCGGACGACAGGATCGTCGTCAAGGGCTCAGGCTTCGACCCGGACGCGAACGTCGCACCGGCCGGCAACCGTCCGCCCATCTCCGGGGGCATCCCCGCGGGCACCTACGTGGTCTTCGGCAGCTTCGCGGCCGACTGGCGTCCGTCGGAGGGTGCCCCGTCGAGCGCGCGCACGGCCGGTTCGCAGCAGTGGGCCCTCTCGTCCGCAGCGCTCGACCAGGTGGACCCGCGCTACCAGCCCGCGATCCGCGGGCAGTGGGCCGAGCTCGCGCCGGACGGCACGTTCACCGCCGAGCTCGTCGCGGGCGAGCTCGAGCGCGAGGACGGCCGGTACGGCGTGTACACGTACGCCGCGGGCGGCACGGTCAACGCCGCGCAGGAGCTGTACGCGCCCGTCGCGTTCACGACCGAGCCCGCGGCGCCGGTCTGGGAGCCCGAGATCACCGTGCTCGCCGCGGACGGCACGACGCCGCTCGGCGACACCCCGGTCGCGGTCGGGGACACGATCGTCGTCCGGGGCACGGGCTTCGACCCGGCGGCGAACGTCGGCGGCCGCGGCGTCCCGATCCCGGCGACGCTCCCGCAGGGTACCTACGTCGTGTTCGGGAGCTTCGCCGAGCAGTGGCGGCCGTCCGAGGGCGCCGCGTCGTCGACCCGCAAGGTCGGCTCGCAGGCGTGGGCCCTCGCCGAGCCCGTGCTCGACCAGGTCCCCGCGCAGTACCAGTCGGTGGTCCGGGCGCAGTGGACGGACATCACGCCGGACGGCACGTTCGAGGCGCGGCTCGTCGTGAAGAACCCCGCCGCGCTCGAGGGCGGGCGCTACGGCGTCTACACCTACGGCGCGGGCGGCGTGAGCAACGCCGCGCAGGAGCTCTTCGTCCCCGTCGCGTACGACGCACCGGGCACGCTCACCGTCGCGCCCGCGTCCACCACGGTGGAGGCCGGATCGACGGTCCGCGTCACGGTGCGCGGTCTCGGCGCGGACGACGCGGTCAAGGCCGTGACGTTCGGCGGCGCCCCGGCGTCGTACTCCCGCGACGGCGCGACGCTCGTGCTCACGGTCCCCGCCGGCACTCCCGCCGGACCTGTCCCCGTCGTCGTCACGTCGGAGCTCGGCCTGACCGGCAGCACCACGCTGACCGTGACCGCCCCGGTCCCCGGGGGCGAGGCGAAGGCGACCACGACGACGCTCGCGTCGTCGGCGACGTCGGTCGTCGAGGGCACGGCGGTGACGCTCACCGCGACGGTCGCGCCGAAGGCGGCCGGCACGGTCCGGTTCGTCGCAGGCGGCACGACCCTGGGCACCGCGACCGTCACGGACGGTGCCGCGACGTTCCGGACGGCCCCGCTCGCCGTCGGCTCGCACGCCCTCAGCGCGACCTTCGTCCCCACGGACGCCACCGCCTACCGCGGTTCGACGTCCGCGCCGGTGACGGTCGCGGTGACCGCCATGCCGGTGACGCCGGCGCCGACGACGGCCGGCAGCCTCACGTGGGGCGTCAAGGAGTCGTTCCGCAGCTACATCGTGGGCCCGGTCGCGAAGGGCGGCGCGACGGCGACGAGCGGCGCGAGCGTCGTCGACGGCGTCTTCCGCTTCGGCCAGGCGGACGGCGGCACCTGGACCGCGGCGAGCGGTCGGGGGACGGCCCGGTACACCGGGACGGTCCGCTTCACCGGCCACGCGGGCGCGCTCGACCTCACCCTGTCGAACCCGGTGGTCGAGACCACCGGCCCCGGCACGGGTCGCCTGCTCGCGGACGCGCGCTCCACAGGGCTGGACGGCTCGACGTTCGACCGCAGGGGCGTCGCCGTCGCGACGCTCGTGCTCGGCACGCCGACGACGGGCGCGGACGGGGCCGTGACGTTCCGGGACGCGGCCGCGACGCTCACGGCGGACGGCTCGCTCGCGTTCGTCGGCTTCTACCCGGCCGGGACCGCGCTCGACCCCGTGACGTTCACGATCGGCGCGAAGGCGACCGCGCCCGGGGGCGGCGGCACCATCGGCGCCCCGGGCGACGGCTCGACGGGCGGGTCGGTGGACCCGGCGAGGGCGACGCTCTCGGTGTCGCAGGCACGGCCGGGCGACGAGGTGACGATCAGCGGCGTCGGGTTCGGCGCGCGCGAGTCCGGCATCCGTACGGAGCTCCGCTCGACGCCGCGCACGCTCGCGACGGGCACGACCGCGAACGCGGGCGGCGCCGCGACCTCGACCGTGACGATCCCGAAGGACGTCGCGCCGGGCGAGCACACGCTGCTCCTCATCGGTGCGGGCCACACGGCGTCCGCGCCCCTCACGATCGTCGGTGCCGGCACGACCGGCACCGGCACCGGGTCGGGCAGCGCGGCGGAGCAGTGCTTCGCCCAGGGCGTCCACGGCGCGACCCTCTCGTGGGGCGTGAGCGACCGGTTCCGGTCGTACGTCACCGGCCCGATCGCGAAGGGCTCGGTCTCGACGGACGGCGTGCGGGACGGCGGCTCGGCGTTCACGTGGAGCGGCGGCAAGGGCTCGTTCAACACGGACCTCGGCAAGGGCCGCGCGAGCTTCGGCGGCTCGGTGTCGTTCTCCGGCCACGAGGGCATCCTCGACCTCCGGATCAGCAACCCGCGCGTCGTCGTGGACGGGTCGTCGGGCACGCTCGTGGTCGACGTGCGGAGCAGCGACATGGAGGGCAAGAAGTCCTCGTCGACCGGCGTCGCGTTCGCGAGCCTCGACCTGTCGGGGAAGAAGTCCACGTCGGGCTCCACGACCACGTGGAGCGGCGCCCCCGCGACCCTCACGGCCGCCGGCGCGAAGGCGTTCGCCGGGTTCTACGAGGCCGGCACCGCGCTGGCGCCGGTGACGGTCAGCTTCCCCGTCGGCGGCGACGTCGAGTGCGACGCCTACTCGGGTGCGCTCGCCACCACCGGCTCCGACGCCGGGAGCCTCGCGCTCCTGGCCGGGACGCTGCTGCTCACCGGTGCGGCCCTCCTGGCTGTCCGGCGCCGCCGCGCAGGCCGCGCGGAGATGGCCGCGGCCGCCTGACCCGGCTCCCCGCACGACGACGCCCGGCCACCTCGTGGTGACCGGGCGTCGTCGTGCGTGCGGGGCTCCCGGGGGCGGACCGGTCGGACCGGCCCGGCGTGCCCTCAGACGAGGTCGACGAGGTCCGCGACGGAGTCGACGACCTTGCTCGGCCGGAACGGGTAGCGGTCGACGTCGGACATCGTGGTGGACCCGGTCATGACGAGGTAGGTGTACAGGCCCGCCTCGATGCCCGCGACGACGTCGGTGTCCATCCGGTCGCCGATCATCGCGGTCGTCTCGGAGTGGGCGTCGATGCGGTTGAGCGCCGAGCGGAACATCATCGGGTTCGGCTTGCCGACGAAGTACGGCTTGCGGCCCGTCGCGGAGGTGATCATCGCCGCGACGGCGCCCGTGGCGGGCAGCGGGCCCTCCTGCGAGGGCCCGGTCGTGTCGGGGTTGGTGCAGATGAACCGCGACCCGCCCAGCACGAGGCGGATCGCCTTGGTGATCGCCTCGAACGAGTACGTGCGGGTCTCGCCCAGCACCACGTAGTCCGGGTCGGACTCGGTGAGCGTGTAGCCGGCCTCGTAGAGCGCCGTCGTCAGCCCGGCCTCGCCCACGGCGTACGCGCTGCCCTGGGGGATCTGGTCGGTGAGGAACTGCGCGGTCGCGAGCGCCGACGTCCAGATCGACTCCTCCGGCACGTCGATGCCCGACGTCGCGAGGCGCGCCCGCAGGTCGCGCGCCGTGAAGATCGAGTTGTTCGTGAGGATGAGGAACGGTCGGCCCTTGTCGCGCAGCGCGCGCACGAACTCCGGGGCGCCGGGGATCGCGTGGCCCTCGTGGACGAGCACGCCGTCCATGTCGGTGAGCCAGCTCGTGATCTCTCGTGTCATGTCAGGCGTCCTTCCCGTCCGTGTCGGCCTGGCCGACGGCGGTCGCGTCCTCCGCGACCCCGTTCTGGTGGGCGTCGGCGGCGACCCGCGCCTCCAGCGCCGCCGCCCGCTTCTCCGCCCGCCGACCGCGCCAGACCTCGATGACCATGGGCAGCACGGACAGGAGGACGATGAGGAGGACGAGCGACTCGATGTTCTCCTTGACGAACGTGATGTTCCCCAGGAGGTAGCCGAGCCACGTGAGGCCGACGGCCCAGAGCAGGGCGCCGAGCGCGTTGAACCCGACGAAGTGCCGGTAGTGCATCTTGCCGACGCCCGCGGCGACGGGGGCGTACGTGCGCACGATGGGCACGAACCGCGCGATGACGATCGTCCGGCCGCCGTACTTCTCGAAGTAGGCGTTCGTCTGGTCGATGTACTTGCGCTTGAAGAACCGGGAGTCGGGCCGGTCGAACACCTTGGGCCCGACGGTGCGTCCGATGAGGTACGCCGTCTGGTCGCCGAGGAACGCCGCGGCGAACAGCAGGACGAGCAGGACCGGCAGGCTGATCTGCAGCGACTCCTGCGCGACGAGCGCGCCCGCGGTGAAGAGCAACGAGTCGCCGGGCAGGATCGGGAAGAGCAGGCCCGTCTCGATGAAGATGACGACGACGATCCCGACGAGCGCGGCGTCGCCGAAACGCTCGATGAGCGTCATCGGGTCCATCCAGTCCGGACCCAGGGCGGCGACCGGTCCGGCGGCGCCGAGGCTCGCGGCGTGCGCGGCCCCCGGGAGGGCGGAGGCGAGCTCGGCGAGGGTGTCCACGGGTCACCAGCGTAGCCGGGTGGGACCGCGCGGCCCGGCCGTCGTGTGCACCCGCCGTGGAGGTCCGGCGACGGCGGACCGGCAGGTCCCGGCAGAATGTGCGCCATGGCGAGCAGCGCGGGCACGGCGGATCCGGGCGCGACGGGCGAGCGCGAGGTCGGCGTCGGCCCGTGGCCCGGGGGGCCGGAGGCGTGGCCCCGCGTCCCGGACCCCGCCGGACCGCCCGGGGCGACCCGCCTTGACCCCCGGTACGACCCCGAGCTGCTCGCGCACGGCGACCGCCGCAACGTCGTCGACGCCTACCGCTACTGGACGGTCGAGGCCGTCGTCGCCGACCTCGACGCGCGCCGCGACCCGGCCCGTCGGCTCCACGTCGCGATCGAGAACTGGGCGCACGACCTCAACATCGGCTCCGTCGTCCGCACCGCCAACGCGTTCAACGCGGCCGGGGTGCACGTCGTGGGACGGCGGCGCTGGAACCGCCGCGGCGCCATGGTCACGGACCGCTACCTGCACGTGCACCGCCACGCGTCGGTGGAGGAGCTCGCGGGCTGGGCCGCGGGGGAGGGCCTGCCGCTCCTCGGGGTCGACAACGTCCCGGGGTCGGTGCCGATCGAGGGCTACGTGCTGCCCGCGTCGTGCGTGCTGCTCCTCGGCCAGGAGTCGGCCGGGCTGACGCCCGAGGCGGTCGCGGCGTGCCGCGCGGTCCTCCACATCACGCAGCACGGCTCGACCCGCTCGCTCAACGCCGGTGCCGCCGGCGCGATCGCCCTGCACGCGTGGGCGGCGCAGCACCTGGGGCCGGCGGAGCCGCCGAGGTAGAGGCGTGGTCATCGGGGGACCACAGGTCGAACGGCCCTGACCTCGCGCTGTCATCCATGCCAGACTTTGACCTGACAGTCCACCCCGCACGACTCCACAGGAGCTCCGCATGCCCATCGCAACCCCCGAGGTCTACGCCGAGATGATCGACCGGGCGAAGGCAGGCTCGTTCGCCTACCCGGCCGTCAACATCACCTCGTCGCAGACCATCACCGCCGCGCTCCAGGGCTTTGCCGAGGCCGAGTCCGACGGCATCATCCAGGTCTCCGTGGGCGGCGCCGAGTACGGCTCGGGTTCGACGGTCAAGGACCGCATCGCCGGTTCGCTCGCCCTCGCGGCGTACGCGCGCGAGGTCGCGAAGAACTACCCGGTGCAGATCGCGATCCACACCGACCACTGCGTCAAGAAGAACCTCGACTCCTGGGTCCGCCCGCTCCTCGCCATCGAGGCCGAGCAGGTGAAGAACGGCGGCCTGCCGACGTTCCAGTCGCACATGTACGACGGCTCGGACGTCCCGCTGGACGAGAACCTCACCATCGCGGCCGAGCTGCTCGAGCTCTCGCAGGCGGCGCGCACGATCCTCGAGATCGAGGTCGGCGTCGTCGGTGGCGAGGAGGACGGCCACGAGGCCGAGATCAACGAGAAGCTCTACACGACGGTCGAGGACGGCCTCGCGACGATCGAGGCGCTCGGCACGGGCGAGAAGGGCCGCTACCTGACGGCTCTCACGTTCGGCAACGTGCACGGCGTGTACAAGCCGGGTGCGGTCAAGCTCCGCCCGGAGATCCTCAAGGAGATCCAGGAGGCCGTCGGCGCGAAGGTCGGCAAGGAGAACCCGTTCGACCTGGTCTTCCACGGCGGGTCCGGCTCGACGGCCGAGGAGATCTCGGCGGCGGTCGACTTCGGTGTCATCAAGATGAACATCGACACCGACACGCAGTACGCGTTCACGCGCCCCGTCGTCGGCCACATGTTCTCGAACTACGACGGCGTCCTGAAGGTCGACGGCGAGGTCGGCAACAAGAAGGCCTACGACCCGCGCGCCTGGGGCAAGCTGGCCGAGGCCGGCATGGCCGCGCGCATCATCGAGGCGTCGCAGCAGCTGCGCTCGGCGGGCAACAAGATCCGCTGACGCCGCACGGCCCGGCGCCCGCTCCGGGCCCGCGTCGCACGAAGGCCCCCGGTCCGTGAGGACCGGGGGCCTTCGTCGTGCTGCGGCCGCGGGCGAGCGCGGCCACGCGTCAGTCGGTGCTGCCCGCGCCGTTGCCGGGGGGCTCGTCGAGGTCGAAGCCGGGGTCCACGTCGACGATGTCGAGCAGCTCCCCGATCCGGGTCACCTCGAGCAGGAACCGCACCGTGGGCGGGGCGCGGAGGACGCGCACGCGGTGCGGGCCGCGTGACGCGAGGCGGGCGAGGAACGCCACGCCCGACGAGTCCATGAAGGTCACGTGGTGGGCGTCGATCTCGACGGGCAGGCCGGAGTCCTCCGCCGCGGCGGTCGCCTCCTGGAGGTCGGCGCCGAGGTCGGCGTCGATCTCGCCCGAGAGCACGATGCGTGCTCGCGTCGTGCCCACGATGACGTGCACGCTCGCGGGGTCGCCCGCTCCTGCGGGGTCGCCGGCGACGCCGACCGGGCGGTCTGCGGCCGGGGGTGTACCTTCGCGCACCGGCGCTCCTCTCTGGCGTGGTCCGGACCGGTTCCGGTCTCGGGAAGCACCAATCTACGGTTGAATGTCCAGTCGGGACAGTAACGCGACCGTGGCGTCCGTTTCCAGACGATCGACGCTCGGACCGTCGGAGGTGACGATGGGCAGCTCGCCGGGGCTCGGCACCGACCTGCCCGCGCACGTCCAGGAGCTGTGCACGCGCGCGATGGACGCGACCGGGGTCGCGATGTTCGTCACGGGCCCGCGATCGGCGGAGATGCCGATCGTCTGGGTCAACCGCGCGTTCGAGCGACAGACCGGGTTCACCGCCGCCGAGGTCCTCGGCCGCAGCCCCCAGGTCCTCGAGTCGCTCCTCGCGAACCCCGTCGACGCGCAGCAGCTCCGCTCCGCCGTGGCCGACGAGCGCGAGCTCACCTACACGGTGCGCACCTTCCGTCGCGACGGGGTGGCGGTGTGGACGCAGCTGTCGCTCGCGCCTCTCACCGGACCGGACGGCGCGGTGACCCACTGGGTCGGTGCGCAGGTCGACGTCTCCGAGCACCTCGACCGGTACGCCGCCCAGGTCGCGTCGCTCGCGCTCGAGCGGCGCGAGCGCGCGGTGCTCGACGTCGTCTCCCGCAGCTCCGACCTCCTCGCCGACCTCGACCAGCCGTACGCGCTGCGCGACATCACGGCGCTGCTCGCGGGGTACGTCGTCGACTGGGCGGGCTTCTACCTCAACGACGACGGCCTGCGGTACGCGGAGGGCGTCGACACGGCGGCGCCGCCGAGCGGGCGCGGCCAGCGGCACGGCCGCTACACGCCCGGCGTCCTGCCCCTGGCCTCGGGCGTGCACACGACCGACGCGCTCGGCGACTCGGCGGCCGTCACCGGCTCGGTGCCGCGCGTCCGCGTGGACGTGCCCGACCGTGTCCAGGACGTGCTCGACGGGCGCATCGAGGGCCCGGTGACGCTCGACCTGTCCGCCACCTACCCGCAGTGGTCGGCCTCGGGCTGGCTCCAGCGCGACCTCCACCACCGGCTCTCCGGGCTCGCGCGGCCGCCGGGTTCCGTGACGGTGTCCGCCGTCCCGGGGCGGCGGCGCATCCTCGGCCTGCTCGTCACGGGTGACCTTCCGGACACCCCGCCGCAGGGGTTCGGCACGGACGCGGAGGCCCGCGAGGGCGTGCGCACGCTGCTGCAGGTCATCGCCCGCCGGGCCGGCACCGCGATCGACAACGTGCGCCTCTACGCGCGCGAGCACCGGCTCGCCGAGACCCTCCAGCGCGCGATGCTCCCCGAGCAGGCCGACGTCACGGGCCTCGACGTGTGGACGTACTACGCGCCGAACTCCGAGCACGCCCAGGTGGGCGGCGACTGGTACGACGTCCTGCAGATCGCGCCGGACGTCGTCGGCCTCGTCATCGGCGACGTCGTGGGGCACGACGTCGAGGCCGCGGCCGCCATGGGCCAGCTCCGCTCGGTGGTGCGCTCGTACGCGTACGAGCTCACGACGCCGGGCCCCGTGCTCGAGCGCGTCGACCAGCTCGTCCAGGGCATGCGGATCCCGCGGTCCGCGAGCCTCGTGTACGCGGCGCTCACGCAGCCGGACGCCGCGCAGCCCGAGGACGCGTGGCGGATCGAGTACTCGCGCGCCGGCCACCTGCCGCCGCTCCTGCTGCGCGACGGCACCGTGACACAGCTCGACGACGCCGGGGGAGCGCTCGTCGGCTTCGGCGGCCGCAGCCGCTCGACGGGCGTCGCGACGCTCGTGCCGGGCGACACGCTCGTGTTCTACACCGACGGCCTCATCGAGCGCCGCGACCGCGCGCTGCGGGTCGGCCTGGAGGCGCTCGTGGCGGCGTCCGAGGCCGTCACGGCCGTCGACGCCGCGGGCGTGGGCGAGGAGCTCCTGTCGCGCCTGGCGGACGCCCCCGAGGACGACGTCGCGCTCGTCGTCGTGCGCATCCCCGACCCGCAGCGGGACGCGTCCGCGGTCGTGCTGAGCCCGCGCAGCCGTCGCTGGCTCCTGCCGAGCGAGCCTGCGTCCATCGGGCGCGCGCGGCACGCCGTCGTGCGCACGTGCCAGGCGTGGGGCGTGCGGGAGAGCGCGAACGCGGAGCTCGTCGTCTCCGAGCTCGTCGCGAACGGCGTGCTGCACGGGTGGGGCCACCTCGCGCTGCGCCTGTTCGACACGGGCGACGGCATCCGCGTCGAGGTCGAGGACTCCAACCCGGCGCCGCCCGTCCCGACGGACGGCCACCCGAACCGCATGGGCGGCTTCGGCATGCAGATCGTCGAGCGGCTCGCCGACTGGGGATGGCGCCCGACGGCGTCGGGCAAGCTCGTGTGGGCGACCCTGCGGCCCTCGGGGCGGTAGCGCGGCCCGACGGCGTCAGGCCGGGGGCTCGACCTTGGCGAAGCCGGACGGCGGTGTCGCGGGCTCGCAGCGGTGGTCGTTGTCGATGCGGAACAGCTCGAGCGCTCCGCACACCTCGAGGACGAACAGGTCCCGGTCGTCGCAGCCGCGCAGCACCGTCGCACCGCCGCGCTTGCGACCGGCGTCGGCGAGCGAGATGAGGAACGCCGCGCCGGTGGAGTCCATGAACGTCACGCGGCACATGTCGATGACGAGGAGCTGACGGCGCAGCCCGACGACGCGTGCCGCGATCTCCGGGAACTGGTCGCGCTCGGCGAGATCGAGGTCTCCGGCGATGACGAGGGTCGTCGTCGCGGGGGACGTGGCGATCTCGATCATGTCCACGACTCTAGACGCCGCCCGGGTGCGTCGCGCGCCCACCCGGTGCTCGCCGGGCGGACGCGCGGCCGGTCAGCGCAGCGCACGCACCTCGTCGGCCGAGGTCCCGGCGTCGCGCAGGAACTGCTCGCAGCGCTCCGCCTCCTCGATCTCGCCGAGGTACGCGGCGCACTCGGCGAGGGCCAGGAGAGCCCGCAGGAAGCCCTGGTTCGGCACGTGGTCGGCCGGGATCGGGCCCTGGCCGCGCCAGCCGGCGCGCCGCAGGGAGTCCAGCCCGCGGTGGTAGCCGGTGCGCGCGAACGCGTAGGCCGTCACCGCGCCGCGCGAGCCGTTCTCGTGGAGGAAGTCCTCGGCGAGGTAGGCCCACGCGAGCGAGCTCGCGGGCGAGCGGCCCGCGATCTCGTACGGGTCGCCGTCGGCCGCGATGGCGTCGCGGACGTGCGCGTAGTCGTCGGGGAGGCGGACCGGTGCGGGGCCGCCGAGGAGGTTCGCGTGCGTGTCGCTCATGAGGCCATTCTGCCCATCCCGGGCGTGACGCGGTCGATCCACGCCTCCAAGGTCAATTTCCGCCATCCGACCGGTAAACTCGGCGCCGGTCCCCGGGTCTCTGCCGCCCGGGAGACGCCTCGGGCCCGCGGGCCCGGCGCCGTCGGGCACCCCGTGCCCGCTCCGCTCCGGACGCCGGTGCGCGCCCACGACCATGACCGGCCCGAGGAACAGGCAGTGTGAAAGTGGGGATTCCATGCCAGGCGTGGTGCTCGTCGGTGCCCAGTGGGGCGATGAGGGCAAGGGCAAGGCGACCGACCTCCTCGGGTCCCGGGTCGACTACGTGGTCAAGTTCAACGGCGGCAACAACGCCGGCCACACGGTCGTCATCGGGGACGAGAAGTACGCGCTCCACCTGCTGCCGTCGGGCATCCTGTCCCCGGGGGTCACGCCGGTCATCGCGAACGGCGTCGTCGTCGACATCGAGGTGCTGTTCCAGGAGCTCGACGACCTGATCTCGCGCGGCGTGGACGTCTCGCGCCTGCTCGTCTCGGGCTCCGCGCACGTCATCGCCGGCTACCACCGCACGATCGACAAGGTGAGCGAGCGGTTCCTCGGCAAGCGCCGCATCGGCACCACGGGCCGCGGCATCGGGCCGGCGTACGCGGACAAGATCAACCGCGTCGGCATCCGCATCTGGGACCTGTTCGACGAGAAGATCCTCGCGGAGAAGATCGAGGGCTCGCTCGACCAGAAGAACCACCTGCTGGTCAAGGTGTACAACCGTCGCGCCATCACGGTCGACGAGACGGTGGCCGAGCTGCTGCAGTACGCCGACCGGCTCAAGCCGATGGTCGCGGACACCGCGCTCGAGCTGAACAAGGCGCTCGACGCGGGCAAGAACGTCCTCTTCGAGGGCGGGCAGGCCACCATGCTCGACGTCGACCACGGGACGTACCCGTTCGTCACGTCGTCCAACGCGACCGCGGGCGGCGCGCTCACGGGCTCCGGCGTCGGGCCGACGCGCATCAGCTCCGTCATCGGCGTCATCAAGGCGTACACCACGCGCGTGGGCGAGGGCCCGTTCCCGACCGAGCTGTTCGACGCGAACGGCGAGTACCTGCTCAAGCAGGGCGGCGAGTACGGCGTCACGACGGGCCGCGCGCGCCGCTGCGGCTGGTACGACTCGGTGATCGCGCGCTACGCGACCCGCGTCAACGGCATCACCGACATGGTGCTCACCAAGCTCGACATCCTCACCGGCTTCGAGAAGGTGCCGGTGTGCGTCGCGTACGACGTGGACGGCGTCCGGTACGACGAGATGCCGCTCGACCAGACGGCGTTCCACCACGCGAAGCCGATCTACGAGGAGCTCGACGGCTGGTGGGAGGACATCTCCGGCGCCCGCACGTTCGACGACCTGCCGGTCAACGCGCAGCGCTACGTGCACGCGCTGGAGGAGATGTCGGGCACGCGGATCTCCGCGATCGGCGTCGGCCCGAGCCGTGACGCGATCATCCCGCGCCACGACCTCATCCACTGAGCCGACGACCCCCGCCGACCACGGCCCGGACGCCCCGCGGGGTGTCCGGGCCGTCTCGGTAGACTCGGCACCCGTGAAGATCCTCGTCGTCGGGACCGGTGCCCGCGAGCACGCCATCGTCCACGCCCTCGCGCACGAGGCCGACCGCCCGGGCGCGGAGCGCCACGAGCTGCACGCCGCCCCGGGGAACCCGGGCATCGGGGACCTCGCGACGCTGCACGCGGTGGACCAGAACGACGGCGCCGCGGTGGCCGCGCTCGCGACGGACCTCGACGTCGACCTCGTCGTCGTCGGCCCGGAGGCGCCGCTCGTCGCGGGTGTCGGGGACGCGGTGCGCGAGGCCGGCGTCCCCGTGTTCGGGCCGAGCGCGGAGGCCGCGCGGCTCGAGGGCTCCAAGGCGTTCGCGAAGGACGTGATGGCCGCGGCGTCGGTCCCCACGGCGCTCGCGCACGTGTGCAGCGACGTCGACGAGGTCGCGGCCGCCGTCGACGCGTTCGGCGCGCCCTACGTCATCAAGGACGACGGCCTGGCCGCCGGCAAGGGCGTGGTCGTCACGGAGGACCGTCAGGCCGCGCTCGAGCACGCCGCCGCGTGCTTCGCGACGCCGCGCCGCGCCGCGGACGGCACGCCCGAGGACCCGTGCGTCGTCGTCGAGGAGTACCTCGACGGCCCCGAGGTCTCGCTCTTCTGCGTGAGCGACGGCGCGACCGTCGTGCCGCTCGCGCCCGCGCAGGACTTCAAGCGCGCGTTCGACGCCGACGCGGGGCCCAACACGGGCGGCATGGGCGCGTACAGCCCGCTGCCGTGGGCGCCCGAGGGCCTGGTCGAGGAGGTCGTCACGCGCGTCGCGCAGCCGACGATCGACGAGATGGCGCGGCGCGGCACCCCGTTCGTCGGCGTGCTCTACGTGGGCCTCGCGCTGACGAGCCGCGGCACGCGCGTCGTGGAGTTCAACGCGCGCTTCGGCGACCCGGAGACGCAGTCCGTGCTCACGCGCCTCGCGACGCCGCTGTCCGCGGTCATGCTCGCGGCGGCGCAGGGGCGGCTCGCCGAGATCGGCCCGCTGCGCTGGCACGACGACGCGTCGGTCACCGTCGTCGTCGCGGCGCACGGCTACCCGGGCGCCGTCCGCGGCGGCGACCCGATCACGGGGATCGAGGCGGCGGAGGACGTCGAGGGCGTCCACGTGCTGCACGCCGGGACCGCGCGCACGGACGACGGCGGCCTCGTCGCCGCGGGCGGGCGCGTGCTCTCGGTCGTGGCGCGCGGCGCGGACCTCGCCGAGGCCCGCCGTCGCGCGTACGCGGCGGTCGACCGCATCGTGCTCCCCGGCTCGCACCACCGCGACGACATCGCGGCCCGCGCTGCCGCGGGCGAGGTCACGCTCGCGGGCTGACGGCGCGTCCGGCGACCGTCGCTACCGGCGGAACCAGGGGTCTCGGTTCACCGCCCCCGCCAACCCCGCGAGGGCGCTGCCCGCCGTGCCCTTCGTCGTGACGAGCGACAGGCCGTAGGCGGACAGGATCGGGTTGACGGGCTGGTAGACGAACGAGCCGCCGTTGGAGCAGTCCTTGACGCGCCCCGACGTGACGCCCTGCGCCTGGTCGCCCGAGACGACCGAGCCGCCCGAGTCGCCACCCTCCGCGCACGCGCTGCCGCGCGCGAGGCCGGAGACGGTGCCGGTGCCGTAGTTGACGGTGATGTTCTTCTGCTCGATGACGCCGCAGCGCCAGCCGGTCGTGGCACCCGAGCGGCACACCGACGCTCCCACGGGCGCCTCGGTCGAGCCGGCGACGTCGACCGTGCCACCCGCGTAGTCGTTCACCCGCGGGACGGGCGAGAACCCGGCGTCGACGCGCGCCCACGCGTAGTCGTGGCCGGGGAACGACGCGGCCTGGACCGTGCCCATCCGCGCCCAGCTCGCGGTGAGCACCTCCTTGCCCGCCGCGCCGCAGTGCCCCGCCGTGACGAACCCGCCCTGGACGGCGAAGCCGATCGAGCACGCCGACCCGGACCACCCGCCGGGGTCCCGGGAGATGTAGCGGTCCCCGCCGCGCACGTCGGCCGCCGGCTCGTACGGCGCGTCGACGACCTCGGTGCGCACGGCGGACCCGTCGGTCCCCGACGCCTCGACGAACGCCTCCGCGGCTGCGGGGTCGAGCGACTCGACGACGACCTCGTTCGTGGTGACGTCCACGTACCAGGCCTGGACGGCGTCGGGTGTCCTGGTCGTCTCGAGCTGCGCCGCGACGTCGTCGAGCTCGGCCTGGCTCCGGTCCACGACGAGGGCCGTGGCGCCGGCCGCCTCGACGTCCGCGACGGCTGCGGGGTCGGTCACGGCGACGACAGGCGTCCCTGCCTCGGCGTCGACCCACGTCCCGGCGTACACGGCGCCGAGCTCGCCGCTCAGCGTGCGTTCGACCGTGGCGGTCGCGGCGTCGAGCGCGAGCCGGTCGTCGACCTCCGCGGGGTCGAGCCCGAGGTCGAGCTCGAGCGCGCGCAGCTGCCCCGCCGGCAGGCTGCCGGAACCACGGTCCGTCGCCGGTGCCGTCGTGCGCCCGGGGGCCGTGCCGGGCGCGGACAGGGAGACGCTCTCCGTCGGCGGCGCGCTCGCCCGCGCGGTCTCGGCGAGGCCCGCGCTCGCGACGAGCACCACCAGTCCTGCCGCTAGCGCTGTCCTGGGGTGGTGCATCGGTGCGTCCTCCGTTCCGGTGACGGCCGCTGCCGTCGGCGCAGCCGGGACGAGACGTGCGCACGCGGGAGGCGTTCCGGAGCGGGCGCCCGACGGCGGGGGAGCGTGCCCACGGTCGTTCTCTGGGGACAGTAGCCGCGGGCGGGAGGTTCGGCGCGGGCTGGCAGTCCGCCCCGGCCCGACGGCCCCGGAGGACGGCCGTCGCCGGTCAGGGTTCGAGCGACCCGTCGTCGAGGAGATCCGGCGACGAGCCGAGCAGCGAGCGCGTGATGCGCTCGGCGTCGGCGGTCATCTCGTGCACGGCCGACCGGAGATCCTCGTCGCCCACGTCGTGCCCGGCCTCGACCGCGCGCAGCACGGCTCGTCGGACGACCTCCTTGACGAAGGAGGCGGTCACGCCGTCCGTGCGGTCGGCGGCGTCGGCGAGCGCTCCGGAGGTGAACGGCAGGTCGCCGCGGTAGAGCTCGAGCAGCCGCAACCGTGCCGACGCGTCCGGCAGCGGGATCTCGACCGCGAGGTCGACCCGGCCGGGCCGCTGCGCGAGCGCGCGCTCCAGGAGGTCGGCCCGGTTCGTCGTCAGGACGAACGCGACGTCGGAGTCGCTGCCGAGGCCGTCCATCGCGTCCAGCACCTCGAACAGCAGCGGCTGCGGGCCGTCGTGGAACGAGCGGTCCTCGGCGATGAGGTCGCAGTCCTCGAGCACGATGATCGCAGGCTGCAGCGCGCGAGCCGTCTCGGCGGCGAGCCGGACGAGCCGCAGCGCACCGCCCGCGAGGACGATGACCGTCGTGCCCGGGCTCTCGCCGACCAGGTGGCGGACGGTGTGCGTCTTGCCGGTCCCGGGCGGGCCGTAGAGCAGGACGCCGCGCTTGAGGTGCTGGCCCGCCGCGAGGAGCTCCGTGCGGTGCCGCGCGACGCCGAGCACCTGGCGCTCGATCCTGCTCAGCGTGCCGTCCGGGAGCACGACGTCCGTCGCCGGGACCCGGTCCCGGGGCAGGAACGTCATGCCGCCGGCCTGCGCGCCGTAGTCCGACGCCGTGAACGTCACGACCTGGCCGCGCAGCACGCTGTGCTCGACCATCGCGGCCCGGAGCTCCGCGAGGAGCGACAGGGCGGCGTCCTCCTCGGGGCACATGACCTCGACGCTGCCCTCGTTGCCGTGCCGCGGGTTCGCCGCGCGCTGCAGGAGCGCGACGGGCGTGCCCGCGTACGCGAAGAGGTGGAGCCCGAAGGAGACGGTGCGTCGCTCGCTCTCGGGGCCCGTCGCCGCGCGCGCGTAGTCGACCGCGCCGACGGGGAACTGACGCCACAGGGCGGAGTGCTCGACGATCTCGGAGAACGACGTGTGCATCCGCTGCTCGCCGCCGCCGACGCCCACGACGCGTCCTCCGCCGTGACGCGTGACGACGGCCTCGATCGCGACGTCCGCGTCGACGCTGCGCAGCGTCGACACCGTCTCGGTGACGACCGCGATCGCGCGCGGGTCGGAGCCCAGGTGCTCGCGCAGCACGTCCGCGACGGACGGCCCGGCGTCCACCCGCTGCTTCTGGGCCTGCTCGTTGGCCGTCTCCATGAAGGCCGAGAACGTCGCGAGGAAGTCGCGCACCCGCGGGTCGTCCGTCGCGCGCCCGGCGCGGTCGCCGTCCTCGGGCGGGGTGGGGTGCGCGCCGGAGTCGGTTCCGGAGGTGGACGCGGGGCCGGGTGCGAATCGCATGGTGCGACACTAGGGGCCGTGACCTCCACCCCGCAGGATCCCGGCTCGGCGCTCTCGCTCGGCGAGGCCGACGCCCTCGACACCGCCGCGCTCGACCTGCCCGGCTGGACGCACGCGTACTCGGGCAAGGTGCGCGACCTGTACGTCCCGGACCTGCCTGCCGTGGGGGGCGTGCACCCCCTGGGCGACGTCGTGCTCGTCGTCGCGAGCGACCGGGTCAGCGCCTACGACCACGTGCTGTCGCCCGGCATCCCGGACAAGGGCGTCGTGCTCACGCAGCTCAGCCTGTGGTGGTTCGAGCAGCTCGCGGACCTCGTGCCGAACCACGTCGTCTCGACCGCCGTCTCGGCGGTGCCGGGTGACGGCCTCGTGCCCGACGTCGTCGCCGGCCGCGCGATGATCTGCCGTCGCCTCGACATGTTCCCCGTCGAGTGCGTGGTGCGCGGGTACCTGACGGGCTCCGGCCTCGTGGAGTACCGCGCAGGCGGGGAGGTGTGCGGCGTGCCGCTGCCCGACGGCCTCGTCGACGGGTCGCGCCTGCCCGAGCCGATCTTCACGCCCGCGACGAAGGCGGCGGTGGGCGAGCACGACGAGAACGTCTCGTTCGACGTCGTGGCCGAGCAGATCGGCCTCGACGACGCCACGCGCCTACGCGACCTCACGCTCGCCGTGTATGCGCGCGCCGAGGCGATCGCGCGCGATCGCGGTGTGATCCTCGCGGACACCAAGCTCGAGTTCGGCGTCGACCCGGCGACCGGGGAGACCGTGCTCGGCGACGAGGTGCTGACGCCCGACTCGTCGCGCTTCTGGCCGGCAGACCAGTGGGAGCCGGGCCGCGCGCAGCCGAGCTTCGACAAGCAGTTCGTGCGCGACTGGCTCACGTCGCCCGCCTCGGGCTGGGACCGCGCCGCGGACACCCCGCCGCCGTCGATCCCGGCCGACGTCGTCGCGCGCACCCGCGCGCGCTACCTCGAGGCGTACGAGCGGCTCACCGGCTCGACGCTGGCCTGACGCCTCGCTCCTGACGCCTCATGCGGTCCGGAGGGTGCCGGGCCGGAGGTAGGTGTGCCCGCTCGGCGCGGTCCACCGCACGGAACCGTCGGTGAGCAGCGCCGGGCGCCAGCCGTCGCGCGCGCGGACGACCCGGTGGTGGCGGCACAGCGCGACGAGGTTGCCGGCCTCGTGGGCGGACCCCGCGTCGTCGTCCGTGCCTGTGCCTGTGCCCGGCCGCGGGGCGACGACGTGGTCGAGGTCGCAGCGGAACGCCGGCACGCGACAGCCCGGGAAGACGCACGTCCCGTCGCGCGCGAGGACGCGCGCCACGGTGGCCGGCTCGGGCCGCGAACGGCCGCGCTCGATCGTCGGGACGGGTGCTGCCGGTGCGTCCATGGTGGGCCTCCGTGCGTCGTCGGGCGAGGGTCGTGCGAGGGCGGGGAAGGGGCAGGACCCCGCCCTCGCACCGTGCCCGAGCGTGCTTCTCGAACACGTGTTCGAGAGTAACGGCACCCTCTGACACGCGTCGAGCGCTTGCGCGCATAGGTCGTCGAGCGATATATATCGACCGTGACGCACTCGACCCCGTTCCGCATGACGGAGCAGGCGTACCTCGTGCTCCTCGTCCTCAGCGGCGAGGCGCTCCACGGGTACGCCGTCATCCGGTCGGTGCGCGAGCTCTCCGACGGGCGCACACGCCTCGGCGCGGGCACCCTCTACGGGAACCTCGACCGCCTCGTCGCGGCCGGGCTCGTCGAGCCGACGGGCGAGGAGGTCATCGACGGCCGGCTGCGTCGCTACTACCGCGCGACCGACGACGGGCGCCGCGCCGCCCGCGCCGAGACCCTCCGCCTCGCCGAGCTCGCCGAGCTCGCCGAGCGCGCGCGCCGGTCGCTCTCCCGGGGCGCCGGCCGAGGTGCTGCCGACGGGCTCGCGGGGAGCGGCGCGTGAGCGGGCGACGGGCCGGCGCCGACGGCGCGCCTCCCGGCCGCCTCGCGCGCTGGTCGCGTGGCGCGGACCGGTACGAGCGGTCCGCGCGGTTCTGGCTGCGCGCCTACCCCCCGCGCTGGCGCGACCTGCACGCCGACGAGGCGCTCGCCGTCCTGCTCGACCTGGCCCCCGAGCCGGGCGACGGCGCCGCTCCCCGCGGCATCGGCGCGCGCGAGGCGTGGGGCCTCGTGCGCGCGGGGTGGGCGCTGCGGTGGCGCGAGCATCCGCCGCTCGGGCGCTGGCTGCTCTACCGGTCGCTCGACCTGCGGCTCCCCGCGCGGTACTGGTGGTGGGTCGCCGACGACATCCACGGGGCGCTGTACCCCTGGCGCGTCACCCTGGGCAGCCTGGGGACCGCGCTGGCGGTGTTCTACGGGTGGCCTGTCCTGGGCCATGCGCTGTTCTCGTACGACGTCACCCGGCCGGGCCTCTGGATGGGCGTCCTGTGGTGCGCGGCTGCGCTCGTGAGCGGGTTCCTGTTCCGCCGGTCCCACGTCGACCGGGCCTGGCGCAAGCACGTGCTCGACGGCAACATCCCCGCCGACTCCCCGGATCGACGTCGCACCGCGGGCGGCTGAGCGCGCCCGCTCACCGTGCGGACGCCCGTCCGGACGCGTGCGTACGCCCGCTAGACTGGACGCGGAATCCCGCCGTCGGCTCCCGCTCGTCCCGTCCTCCCGGGCGTCCTCGACGCCCGTGACGTGGCCGGGATCCCGGAGCCCCGGCCCTCCCGAACACTCTCGCCAAGGAGCCCCCGTGGGACGCGTCGTCGTCGAGGTCATGCCCAAGCCCGAGATCCTGGACCCGCAGGGCAAGGCCGTCGTCGGGGCGCTGCCGCGCCTCGGCTTCACCCAGTTCACGTCCGTCCGCCAGGGCAAGCGGTTCGAGCTCGAGGTCGAGGGGCCGGTGACGCCGGAGGTCCTCGCCGCAGCCGAGGAGGCCGCGGTGAAGCTCCTGTCGAACCCCGTGATCGAGGACGTCGTGCGCGTCGCCGACATCGAGACGGACGCCGCCGCGACGATCACGTCGCAGGGTCTCGCCTGATGTCCACCGCGGCTCTCGCGACGGCCACGGTCGGCGTCGTCACCTTCCCCGGCACGCTCGACGACCGCGACGCCGCGCGCGCGGTGCGCCTCGCGGGTGGCGAGGCCGTGTCGCTCTGGCACGCGGACGCCGACCTGCACGGTGTGGACGCGGTCGTCCTGCCCGGCGGCTTCTCCTACGGCGACTACCTGCGCGCGGGCGCGATCAGCCGCTTCGCGCCGGTCATGGAGTCGGTCGTCGACGCCGCGAAGGGCGGCATGCCCGTGCTCGGCATCTGCAACGGCTTCCAGATCCTCACCGAGGCGCACCTGCTCCCGGGCTCGATGGTCAAGAACGACCACCTGCACTTCGTGTGCCGCGAGCAGGTCCTCGTGGTCGAGAACGCCGACACCGCCTGGACGCGCGACTACACGGCCGGCCAGCGCATCACGATCCCGTTGAAGAACCAGGACGGGCAGTTCGTCGCCGACGAGCGGACGCTCGACGAGCTCGAGGCCGAGGGGCGCGTCGTCTTCCGCTACGACGGCTGGAACCCCAACGGGTCGCGCCGCGGCATCGCGGGCATCACGAACGCGGCGGGCAACGTCGTCGGGCTCATGCCCCACCCCGAGCACGCCGTCGAGCCCGGCTTCGGCCCTGCCGCCGCGGCCGGCCCGCGCGCCGGCACCGACGGCCTCGGGTTCTTCACGTCGGTCCTGGGCGCGCTCGTCCGCGCGTGACGCTCCCGCGCGTCCTGCCCGACGGCGCCCGGCACCCCGGGGCCGGGGCCGTCACCGTGGCGACGGTCCCGGCGGACGACGCCGCCGCCGAACGGCTGCGGTCGCGACAGCAGGCGGAGCTCGCCGTGCGCTACGGCGAGCCCGACGCCGGGACGTTCACCCCTGAGGCGGCGCTCGCGAACGTCGTGGTCCGGGACCACGGCGAACCGGTCGCGTTCGTCGCGCTGCGCGACGTCTCCGGCACGCCGGACGGACGCGGCGGCGTGCACCCGGCGCGGACCGGCGAGGTGAAGTGCCTGTACGTCGAGCCCGCCCACCGGGGCCGCGGGCACGCCCGCACCGCGATGCGCGCGCTGCACGAGCGCGCGGTCGCCGCGGGCCTCGACCGGCTCGTGCTCGAGACGGGAACGCTCCAGCCGGAGTCCATCGACCTCTACCTCTCGCTCGGCTACGTGCCGATCGAGTCGTACGGCCACTACGCCGGGCAGCCGCTCTCGCGCTGCTTCGCGCTCGACCTGCGCACGGAGCGGGCCGCCGCGCCGGGATCGGCCGACCGGCAGGGTGCCGCTGGACCAGGTCCCGGCGCCGTAGCGGGAGCCCCGGTCGCCGGGGCTGTCGTGCTCCGTGCCGTCCCGTGGAGGACCCCGACGCGACCGCACTGCGCCGTGAGATGCACGAGACCTCGTCGGCCGTGCTGTACCCCGAGCTCTTCGAGGGGCTCGACGCCGCCGGGGGCTTCGAGGCCGTGGACGCGCGCCTGGGCGCGGACGTCGTCCTGACCCTCGTGGCGTACCGGGACGGCGAGGCGCTCGGGTGCGCATCGCTGCGGCGTCCCGAGCCCGGCGCGCCGCAGGACGCGCTCGAGGTGAAGAAGGTCTTCGTGCGCGAGCGCGCCCGGCGCTCGGGGGCCGCGCGTCGGCTTCTCGACGGGCTGGAGGCGGCCGCGCGCGAGCGTGGGACGGTCACCCTCCTGCTGGAGACCGGGATCCGTCAGCCTGGTGCCGTCGCGCTGTACCGCGGGTCGGGCTACCGCGCGGTACAGCCCTTTCCTCCCTACGACGAGAACCCTGTGGCGCTCTGCTTCGCGAAGCGCCTCGGCTGACGCGCGTCCTCTCACATGCCCGCGACGAGGTTGACCAGCCCGGCCAGGACGACCGAGCCGAAGAGGTACGACAGGAGGGCGTGCCCTAGCGCGACCCGGCGCATCTCGGACGACTCGAGGTCCGTGTCGGAGATCGCGAAGCTCATGCCCACCGTGAAGCCGATGTAGAGGAAGTCCGTGTACCGGGGCGGCTCCGGCTGGTGGAAGTCGATCCCCCCGTCCACCCCGGTGTAGTACAGGCGGGCGTACGTCAGCCCGAAGATCGTGTGGACCGTCGCCCACGAGACGACCACGCCGAGGACCGCGATCCCGGCGGTGACAGCACGCCCGGACTGGCTCGACGTCACCAGCACGAGGCCGACGATGACCACGCTCGCGACCGCGGCCGCGAGGACGATGAGGTGCGTGACGGCACGCGTCGGTTCCTCGCGCGTCGCGTGGGTCGCGGTCTCCGTCGCCTCCATGGGCCACACCGTGCACCATGTCCACGCCGTGAACGTCGCCGCGGTCCCGGCCCACCCGAGGACGACCGCGACCGGCGGATGGGTCACGGTCCAGATACCGACGGCCACGGCGACCCCCAGCACCACCCCCACCAGCAACCGGATCGCAGGGGGCGCGTCGCGGAACCGGCCGCGGCCCGGTCGGGGCGTGGTGGTCGAGGGCACGGCACCAGTCAAGCATCGTCCGGGACGCCGCGCGGGACCGGGTCGAGACGCAGGAGAGTGCCCGCAGGGGCGTGCCGCATATGACCGCGCTGTCCGGTTCCGCTAGGGTGGCCCGGTGATCCCCCTCGCGTCCGGCGCCCACTCCGTGGCCTCCGTCGTCCTCGAGCTGCTCGGGTGGGTCTCCGCCGCCGTGGCGCGCGTGCCCGGACGGGTCGGCGCGCTCGCTGCCGAGGTGCGGGAGACCGCGGCGGGCTGGGGCCTCCCGGTCGGCGAGGTGACCGACCTCTACGCCGCCTTCCCCGCTCGTCTCGCCCTCGCCGTCGGCGCCGTCGCGCTGGTGTGCGCCGTCGTGGCGCTCGTCCACGGCCTGCGCCAGCGGCCCGACGCCGCGAGCCCTCAGGGCGACTCCGGGCGCGTCAGCGGGAGCTGAGCAGCGGCGCGACCTCGTGCCCGAGGAAGCGCACGAACGCCTCGACGTCGGGTTCGTCCGCGGTCGGCTGGACCGCCACGGCTGTCGCGCCCGCCTCCGCGAGGGCAAGGATCCCCGCCGCGACCGCCTGGGCGTCGCCTGCGGCGCCGATGCCTCGACCGGGCTCCGCGCCCCACACCGGCAGCTCGCGGTCGACCCGTGCCTGCGCGTCCGGCCCCGTCGCAGCGATGAGCGTCGCGTGGACGTCGAACCCCGCGCCCGCGCCGCCCTCGCGCGCGACGTCCGCGGCGCTCCGCACGTCCTCGGGGGTCAGCGCGTTCGTGAGGATGAGACCGTCGCCGAGCTCGCCGGCCAGCGCGAGCGTCCGCGGTCCGGACCCGCCCAGCCACAGCGGGACGGGCTCCGTGGGCGGCCAGTCGAGACGGACGGCGTCGAGCGTGACGTACCGGCCGTCCGTCGTGACCTCCTCGCCCACGAGCAGGCGGCGCAGCGCCGTCGTGTGCTCGCGCAGGAGCGTCAGCGGTGACGCGACGCGCACCCCCGCCTGCCCCATCCACTCCTGGACGCCGTGCCCGACCCCCGCGACGAGCCGGCCGGGGAAAATCCGCGCGAGCGTCGCCACCTCCATCGCCGTGATCGCCGTGCTGCGCAGCGGGGCGGGCATGAGCCCGATGCCGACGCGCACGCGGTCCGTCCACGAGAGGGCCGCGGCGGCCGAGGCGAGGCCCGACTGCTTGAAGCAGTCCTCCCACACCCAGAGGTCGTCGAGTCCGGCGTCCTCCGCGGTCGTCGCGAGCCGCCGAAGGCTCTCCGGCGCGTGGGTGGGTACGAACGCGATACCGAGCCGTGGTGTCGTCATCCCGTCATCGTGCCCGAGGCCACCGACAGTCAGCGGTCGTGGCTCGGGGCGCCCGGAGTGTCGTCGCCCGCGCCCGCGCCGGCGAGGAACGCGAGCTGCGCGGCGACGGACTGCCGGGCGGCTCCTCGCACCGCGGGGTCGACGTCGGCGTAGACCCGCGCGACCACCTGGTCGACCGCGTCCCGGGCGTCCGGGGCCAGGCCGAGCGTGGTCAGCACGTCCCGCACCTGGGCGAGACGCTCGTGGCGGTGCTCCCGGTACGCGCGCACGCGCGTTGCGAGGTCGTCGACGACCGGTCCGTGGCCCGGGAGGCCGACCGTCGGCGCGGGTGAGCCCGTGGCGAGTGCCTCGATCGCGTCGAGGCTCGCGAGGTAGGCGCCGAGCGACCCGTCGGGTGCGGCGATCACCGTCGTCCCCGTCCCGAGCACCGTGTCGCCGGTGAGGACCGTCGTGCCCGACGGTGCCGGGTCCGGGTCCGGGTCCGGGTCCGGGTCCGGGTCGGCCGGGTCCGGGGTGCCGAAGGTGCGGTCGTCGGTCGGGGGGACCGGGCCGTCGTCGGGCAGGACGAGGCAGACCGAGTCGGCGGTGTGCCCGGGCGTGGCGAGGACCACGACCCGCAGGCCTGCGGCCTCGATCACCTCGCCGTCGCGCAGCGGCGCGCCGCCGTGGCAGTGGTCCGGGTCGGCGGCGCGCACCGGGGCGCCGGTGCGCGCGCGCAGCCCGGGGGAACCGGCCGTGTGGTCGGCGTGGCGGTGGGTCACGAGCGCGAGCTCGACCGGCCCGGCGGCAGCGAGCGCGTCGAGGTGGGCCGCGTCGTCGGGCCCCGGGTCCACGACGACGCACGACGCCGAGCCCGGCGCGCGCAGCACGTACGACCGCGTGCCGTCGAGCGTCATGGGGCCGGGGTTGTCCGCGCGCAGGACGGCGGCGAGGCGCGTGACGGGCGTCGGGACGCTCATGTCACGCGCGGTGCCGCAGGACCGCGGGGCGGCCCTCGTCGTCCCACTGGGAGAACCGCGCGTCGATCAGCGGCGCGACGAGCTCGTACGTCTCCCACGTGTCCGGGACGCGGTACACGTCCTCGGGCTCCCCGTCGCCGGGGCTCACGGCGTCCACGTAGTCCTCGAGGTACAGGCCGCCGTCGTCCTCGTCGCCCGCGTAGTAGGCGCTCGCGAACGCGGCGCCGACGTCGTCGAGGTCGACGTCGACGAGCTTGCCGTCGCGCGACTCGTGCACGAACGCGCCCGGCGTGGTGGTGCGCTCGCGCAGCGCGGCGAGCTCGTCCGCGGAGTCGTCCTCGAGCTCCGCGGACACGTGCCCGGAGAGCGCCGCCCACGCGAGGAACATGCCGATGTGCGTCGCGCCCGCCTCGGGGCCGGCCTCGGGCGGGTAGCCCTCGCCGTCGAAGTGCCAGGACGCGTCGTCGTACTTCGTGGTCATGCGCGCGACGCTACCGCCTCCCACCGACGCCACCACGCCCCTGCCACCACGTCGACCTCGACCATGACCTCGCTCCGTGTCGAGCACGACCTTGCTGTCGTGAGGGGGCGCTCAGCGACAGCAAGGTCGTGCTCGGCGGTTCCGGGTCAGGCGGCGAGCGCTCCCGCGAGGAGCTCCAGGGTGCGCGCGCGGCCCGGCGTCGCGTCGAGAGCCTCGTCCGCGCGGGACGCGGCGACGGGCACGACCATGACCTCGTCCACGCCGTGGCGCTCGGCGAGCCGACGGACCTCGGCCGCCGCGTCGTCGGGCGTCCCGACGGCCCAGCGGCGCAGGCTGTCCTCGACCATCTGCCCGGCCGCG
Organism: Cellulosimicrobium sp. 4261; assembly: GCF_040546915.1. Lineage (NCBI taxonomy): Bacteria > Bacillati > Actinomycetota > Actinomycetes > Micrococcales > Promicromonosporaceae > Cellulosimicrobium > Cellulosimicrobium sp. 4261. The sequence continues at coordinate 220,661 of NZ_JBEPOQ010000001.1, read as the reverse complement.
CCGTCCAGCGGCGCGGCCTGCGCCTCCTCGACGGTCTCCAGCGCGGTGAGCGCCTGGCCGGTGCGCAGGCGCGCCATCATGCGGGCCTGGGGGAGCGCCCGGGCGCGCGCCTCGTCGTCGGTCTCCGCGACGACGGCGTTGAGGGTGAGGAACGTGCGGGGCTCGGGGAAGGCCTCGCTCGGGCGGTAGCCCTCGCGGTAGAGGGCGAGGATCTCGTCGATGCCCTGGCCCGAGAAGTGGTTCGCGAACACGTACGGCAGGCCCAGCTCGGCGGCGAGGCGCGCGGAGTAGTCGCTCGACCCGAGCAGCCAGACCGTCGGGGTGCCGTCCGCGGCGGGGGTCGCGTGCACGTCGTAGACCTGCCCGCTCGTGAGGCGCAGCGTCGCGCCCTGCGGGCTCATGAGCGCGAGGATGTCCGTGACGTGCTGGGGGAAGCGGTCGACGTCGGCCGTCGGGCCGGTGATGCGCAGGAGCTGCGTGACGACCGGGTCCGAGCCGGGGGCGCGGCCGAGGCCCAGGTCGACCCGCCCCGGCGCGATCGCCTCGAGCGCGGCGAACTGCTCGGCCACGACGAGCGGCGCGTGGTTGGGCAGCATGACGCCGCCGGAGCCGACGCGGATCCGGTCCGTCACCGACGCGGCCGCGGCGATCATCACGGGCGGGGTCGAGGCCGCGACCGCGGGCATGTTGTGGTGCTCGGCGAACCAGTAGCGCTCGAAGCCGAGCCGGTCGGCGAGGCGGACCAGGTCGAGCGACGCTCGCACCGCCTGGGTGCTGGACTGGCCCGAGCGGACGGGCACGAGGTCGAGGACGGACAGGCGGGGGGTCTGGGTGCTCACCCTGGTGCCAACCGGCCACCCCCGTGCCTCATTCCCCGGGGCGACCGCGCACGCCTGCCAGGATGGTCGCCATGGACGTCCCCTCGATGATCATGGGCGCCGCCGTCGCGTCCGTCGCCTGGATCGTGCTCGTGCCCTGGGGCCGCCTCAAGGAGCTGCGCGAGCGCGATCAGGCGGAGCGCACCGAGGACTGACCGCCGGGCAGCGGAGTCCGCAGCCCGCTCGCCCGGTGGACCGGGCTCGTCACCGCGGTGCGCACGGCGTCCTCGGAGCCGACGACGCGCACGAACGACTGCGCGCGCGTCACCGCCGTGTACAGCAGCTCGCGCGTGAGCAGCGGCGAGGTCGCGGGCGGCAGGACGAGCGTGACGCGGTCGAACTGGCTGCCCTGCGCGCGGTGGACCGTCATGGCGTGCACGGTCTCCACGGGCGGCAGCCGGTGCGTGCGCACGCGCAGCGGCGCGCGCGGGTCCCCGAACACGGCGACGACCCCGCCCGAGGGCTCCGCGACGAGCACGCCGGTGTCGCCGTTGTAGAGGCCGACCTCGGCGTCGTTCGTCGTGACGAGCAGGGGGCGCCCGGCGACCCACGGGGAGTCGGTCGCGTGGTGGCCTGTCGCCTCCTCGACCCACGCCTCGACCTGTGCCGCCCACCGGCCGCGTCCCGCGGGCCCGCGCCGGTGCGCCACCATGACGCGGTGCCGCGCGAGCGCGTCGAGCGCGGCGGCGGCGTCGCCGGCGCGCGCGGCCTCGACGAGCAGGGTCCCCGCCGCGACGGCGTCCGCGCGCACCGCGGCCAGCACCGCGTCGTCAGGCTCGTCGTCGGGCGTCTCGAGGAACTCCACGGACCCGTGCCCCGCGCGCAGCAGGGCGAGCGTCGCCTCCGCGTCCTCGGCCCGGATCGCGGCGGCGAGCGGCAGGATCTCCGAGTCGCGGTCCTGACGGTGGACGGTGCGCAGCCGGACGACGCCGTTGCCGAGCACCGCCCGGTCGTCGACCTCGCCGTCGGTGGGCGGCGGCGCGTCGGCCAGGGCGGTCTCGGCCGCCGCGAGCACGACCGGCGCGGTGGCCGGTGGCGTCACGGGCTCGCGGTGCACGAGGTCGCCGAGCACGGCGCCGGCCTCCACCGAGGCGAGCTGGTCCGGGTCCCCGACGAGCACGAGCCGCGCGTCGGGTCGCAGCGCCTCGAGCAGCCGCGCCATGAGCGGCAGCGCGACCATCGACGTCTCGTCGACGACGACGACGTCGTGCGGCAGGTGGTGGTGCGCGTCGTGGCGGAACCGCGTGCTGCTGCCCGGCCGGTACCCGAGCAGGCGGTGCAGCGTCGTCGCGACGGGCGTCCCGACGCGCGCGCGGTCCGCCGCGTCCTCGAACCCGGCGACGACCTCGCGCACCGCCTCCTGGAGCCGTGCGGCGGCCTTCCCGGTCGGGGCGGCGAGCGCGACGCGCAGCGTCGTGTCCTGCCCGGTCGGGGCGGGCGACGACGCCTGCGCCGGAGCGGGCACCACGGCGGTCGCGGGTCGGGTGGTGTCGTGCGGGACGGCGTCGTGCAGGACGGCGTCGTGCAGGACGGCGAGCAGCCGCGCGACCGTCGTCGTCTTGCCCGTGCCGGGGCCACCCGTGAGGACGGTGAGCCGTCGGGTGGCGGCGTGCGCGGCGGCGAGCCGCTGGCGCGTGTCCTCCGCCGCGGGGAAGAGGCGGGCCAGCGCGGCGTCGAGACGGTCGGCGTCGACCGGGAGGTCGGGCGCCGCGAGCCGACCGTCGACGTCGTGCCGGACCGCGAGCTCGTCGCGCCAGTACCGGTCGAGGTACAGCGCGCCCCCGACCCAGCGCGCGGGCCGGTCGGGTGCGCCGTCGACCCCGGCGGCGACGAGCGGGCTGCGCGCGACGGCGTCGGCCCAGGCGGCGCGGTCCGGCCACGGCAGGTCCGCGGCGTCGGTCCGGGCGGCCTCCTCGTCCTCGGGGAGCTCGAGGGAGCCGAGGTCGTCGAGGCGCACGCACACCGAGCCGCTGCGCACGGCACGGACCGCGAGCGCGACGGCGAGCAGCACCCGGTCGTCGTGCTCGCCCGTGAGCCGACCGAGCCGCAGCGCGACGCGCACGTCGGCGGCCGAGACGACGCGTGCGACGTTGAACGGCGCGAGGCCGGCGGGCACGCCGACCGCGAGCCGGGGGTCGCCCTCGTCGACCGTGACGGGGGCGGCGGTGGGCCGGGTCGCCGCCCCGGGGGTGGCCGTGGTCATGCGCGACCTCCGTCGAGCAGGGCGGACAGGGCGACGACGAGCCCGGGCGGCGGGCTCCAGGCGACGACGCCGTACGGGGTGCCGTCGGGGCCGCGGGGCGTGTCCGGCCCGGCCATGCCGCGCACGAAGAGGTACGCCCCGCCGGCGAGGTCGCGGTCCGGGTCGTAGTCGCGCACGCGCCACCGCAGGTAGCGGTGGAGCGCGACGAGGTAGAGCACGAGCTGCAGCGGGTAGTGCGAGGCGAGCATCGCGTCGCGCGTGGCGTCGGGATGGTAGTCGCCCACCGTGAGCGGGACCCCGGGCGGCCCGACGCGGTTCGTCTTGTAGTCGACGACGAGGTACCGGCGGCGGCCACCCGGAGCCCCGCCCGGAGCGCCGTCGGGGCTCGGGGCGGGCACGCGCAGCACGGCGTCGATCGAGCCCGTGAGATAGCCGCGCAGCGGGACGCCGCCGGTGCCCGTGCCGGTCTCGGACTCGTCGGCCAGCGCCGTGAGCAGGTCGGGGTAGCGGGCGAACGCGTCGTCGGCGGGCAGGTGCACCCGCAGGACGTCCGCGAGGTCGCGCAGCGTCGCGGGACGCACGCCCTCCGTCGCGTCGCCCCCGGCGAGCGGGAGCTCGAACTCGAGCTCGGGCAGCCGGTCGCGCGGGTCGACGTCGGCGAGCGTGAGCCCGCCCGCGATCGGACCGAGCGGCGTGCGCAGCGACAGGCCCAGCGCCGTCGCGAGCGCGACGGGCTCGACGCCCGGAACACGGACCGTCGCCGCGTGCGCGCAGCGAGCGCGCACCTCGGCGTCCAGGTCGTCGGCCGCGGTGTCGACGTACTCGAGGATCTCGTGCACGAGCGTGCCGAACGCGGTGCCGCCCGGCTGCCCCTCGTACGGGGACGGCACGTCCGCGCCGGGGCGCGGGGCCGGGGTCGAGGACACCGGCGCGGCGGTCTCGTCGTCCGTGGTCGCCTCCGGCTCGTCCTGCACGCCCGGGTCCTCGGGCTCGCTCTCGATCCCCCCGACCGGGCCGTGGTGCGCGGCCGCGGTCAGCGCCGAGTACGAGGCGCGCCGCCAGTCGCGGTCCGGGAGGTGGACGGCGGTCGCGAGCGCGAGGTCCGTGCCCGCCCGGGTACCGGGCGACCAGCGCTCGCCCTTCGGCCGGGCGTCGACCTGCTCGACGACGACCGTCCCGCCCGACCGCGCCGCGACGGCCTCGAACGCGGACCGGACGGCGTCGTCGCGCATCGCGTCGGGCCGCGCGTGGCGCCCGGGCTCGCCGCCGAGCATGCGGTCGGCGAGCAGGAGGCGCGTGAGCGGTCCTGATCCCGTGCTGCGCTTGGTGGGCGTCCAGTGCACGACGACCTGGTGCCGCGCCCGGGTGAGCGCCACGTACAGCAGGCGCAGGTCCTCGCCCAGCTCCTCGTCGCGCCAGCGCCCCTTGGCGTCCACGAACCCGGGGGAGCCGACCCCGCCGAGGTGCAGCACGCGCTGCCCGTGATCGTCGTGGAACGCGAACAGCTCCTGGTCGTCGGGCTCGAACCGCTCCCACCCGAACGGGACGTAGACGACGCCGAACTCGAGGCCCTTCGCGGCGTGCACGGTGACGACCTGCACGGCGGCGGCGTCGGTCTCGAGACGGCGGGTGCGCTCGTCGGTGAAGACCGACCCGACCTCCGCGATCCGGGTCCGGAGCCACGCGGTGAGCGCGGCAGTGCCGAGCCCCTCGGTCGTCGCGGCCTCGTGCAGCGCCTGCGTGACGTGGCGCAGGTCGGTGAGGTAGCGCTCGCCGTCGGCCCGCGCCATGACGCGCGCGGTGGCGCCACGCCGTGCGGCCACCTCCGCGACCGCGGCCACGCCCCGGTCAGCGAGGAGGCGCGCCCAGGCCCGGACCGTGTCGCCGAGCTCGTCGTGGTCCGCGTCGCCTGCGGTCGCGAGACGCTGTGCGTCCCAGCCGACGAACGGCGTGAGGGCGAGCGCCGTCGCGCGCCGGTGGAGGCCCGGCTGCTCCAGCGCCGCGAGGAGCGTGAGCCAGTCCTGCGCCGCGGCCGACCCGAACACGCTCGACGGTCCCGACACGACCGCCGGCACGCCCAGCGCGACGAGCGCCGAGCGCACCGCCTCGGCCTGGGCGTTCGTGCGGGTCAGCACGGCGACGTCGCGCGGCTCGAGCGGGCGCCAGCGCGCTGCGTCGACCGCCGCGCCGCCGACGTCGTCGCGCACGCGGTCGCCCCCGCCGGACGCGGTGCCGAGGCGGCCCGCGACGTCGGCCGCGACGTCCTTCGCGAGCAGGCCGCGCGCGTCCGGGGCCGACGGCGCCGACGACGCACCCAACCGGTACGCGCGGCGCGTCACCTGCCGCAGCCGCACCGGTGCGCCGCCGGAGATCCGCGCCTCGGGGTGCGCCGCGTCGACCGGTCGCACGACGATCCGCGGGTCGCCGAGCGCCGTCTCGCCGAGCAGCGCGTGCAGGCCCGCGAGGAGCGGGCCGTCGCTGCGCCAGCTCGTGCTGAGCGTCGCGGTGTCCGTCGCGTCCTCGACGGCCTGCAGGTACGTCACGACGTCCGCGCCGCGGAACGCGTAGATCGCCTGCTTGGGGTCCCCGATGAGGACGAGCGCGCTGTGCTCGTCGGACCGCCCGTGGAACGCGGTGCGCAGGATCGCCCACTGCTCGGGGTCGGTGTCCTGGAACTCGTCCACCATGACGACGCGGAACCTGGACCGGACGCGCTGCGTCGCGGTCTCGCCGTGCTCCGGGTCCGTGAGCGCGCGGCGCAGCAGGACGAGGAGGTCGTCGTAGTCGAGCAGGTGCATCGCGCGCTTGCGCGCCTCCACCTCCCGACGTGCGGCGACGGCGACCTCGTACCGCGCCGCGGCGACCGAGCCCTCGGCCGCGTCCGACGGCGCGACCACCGCCCCGTGGTCGCTCACCGCCGCGCGGGCGACCTCGCGCACGTCGCGCGGCGAGAGGATCGGTTCGCTCTGGTCGGCGAACCGCCGCACGTACAGGTCGTCCGTGACCTCCTCGACGAGGTCGGCCACGTCGGGCAGGAAGCTCGTCGCGAGGTCGACGTCGGCCGCCGTCCCCAGCGCGGTGAGCATCTGCTGGCAGAAGCCGTGCGTGGTCGTGATGGTCGCGGCGTCGAGCTGGGACAGCGCGACACGCAGGCGCTCGCGACGGCGGGAGAGCTCGTCGGCGTCGACGGCGGCGAGGAACGCGACGAGCTCGTCGGTGCTGTGCGCCGGCTCGGGGCCGCGCAGCGCGCGCTCGGTCGCGACGAGGCGCTCGCGCACGCGATCGCGCAGCTCCGACGTCGCCGCCCGGCCGAACGTCACGAGCATGATCTCCGGGAGCGCCGCGAGGCCCTCGGCGACGTAGCGCGTCGTGAGGGTCGCGATGGTGTGCGTCTTGCCCGTCCCGGCGCTCGCCTCGAGCACGACCGTCCCGCGCGGCAGGTCGCCGAACGGGTCGAAGCGCCGCGGGCTCCCCGCGGACGATCCGGGCACCGCCGGTCCGGACGCCGCGGCGGGCGTGGTCGGTGCGGACGTCGGGCCGCTCATCGCGCACCTCGCAGCTCGTGCTCCAGCAGGGGGTCCCACACGCGCCGCGCGAGCGCGCCGAGGCGGGTCGGGTCGTCGGGGAGGCGACCCAGGTCGGCCGTCGTCGCGTGGCCTGCGAGGTCGGGCAGCGCCGGGTCCTGGCCCCACGCGAGCACGACGTACGGGTCCTTGCGCTCGAAGCCCTTGTTCCACGCCCACCCGGCGCGCATCAGGGCGTCGCGAGCGTCGGTGGTGCGGCGCTCCTCGGCGTAGCGGAGCGCGACCTCGGGGAGCAGCGGCAGGGGCTCGCGAGCGGCCTCGTCGCGCAGGGCCACGAGGTCGGCCAGCAACGCGGCCGCCGTGTCGCGGTCCGGCGGCGTGAGCGTCGACCACGCGACGCCCGGGCCGCGGGGTGACCGGCCGATCGCGACGGCGTCCCACGGACGCTCCGGGTCGCTCGCGCGCAGCGCGAGCGCCTGCACCCAGGCGCGCAGCCGGTGCTTCGGCCCGAGTCGCGAGTACTCCGTGCGCACCACGCGGGCGCCGTGCACGCCCGGGACGCTGCCGACGAGCGTGCCCCCGTCCGGGAGGGTGGCCCGCACGTCGACCGTCTCGGCCGAGCTCAGCACGTCCTGGCTCACGGGACGACCGGCCGCGACGTCGGCCTCGCGCGCGGCCTCGACGGACGCGACCCGGAGCGGTCCCACGGCCCGGACGACCTCCTGGAGCGCCGACCGGCCGAGCTCGCGCGGCGGGACCTGGCCCCGGCGCCACTCGGCCTGCATCGCGCGGTTCGGGTCGACGCCCGCGAGCGCGGCCCGCAGCACGCGGTCGCCCACGCCCCAGCCTGCGAGCCCCGTGAGGGAGAGGGGCAGCCGGTCCTCGACGTCCTCCTCCTCCAGCACGAGACCCACGTCGAGCGTGTGCTGCGCGAACCAGCGGGGTGCGTTCTCGAGCAGGCGGACCAGGTCGTCGAGCTCGACGTCGGCGGGGCCCCCCGCCGCCGGGGGCGACCCCGGCGCTTCCGCCGGGCCGACGGCGGCACCGGTCGGCAGCGAGAGCGGTGCGCCGACGAGCGCCCCGACCGGCTCGCGCTTCTCGCGCGCCTGGCGGGCCCCGGCGAACGCGGCGTCGTCGTGGCTGAACGGCCCCGGGACTCCGAGCGCGCCCGGCGTGAAGTTCCGCTCGTCGACCGTCTGGAGCGGGTGCTGCACGACGACGTGCTCGCGCGCGGGGCGCCCGTCGGCCGTGGTGGCCACCCGGTCCAGCGCGTCGAGCAGCTCCGCCACGGGGACCGCGGGCGGGCGCGGCGCCCCGGTGCGCTCGTCCGCACCGGTGTGCACGACGACGAGGTGGTCGCCCGCTGCGGCGACGGCGTCGAGGAAGATCTGCCGGTCCTCGCTGCGCGCGTCGCGCTCGCCGATCTCGGGGTGCCGGGCGAGCAGGTCGTCGCCCGCGGGCGCGGCGGTGCGGGGGAACACGCCGTCGTCGAGCCCGAGGAGGCACACGACCCGGTGCGGCACGGAGCGCATCGGCTCGAGCGAGCAGACGGTGAGCGCGCCCGTGCGGAACCCGGCGCGCGTGGGGCGCCCGGCGAGGTGGTCGTCGAGCAGCGCCCGCACGTCCGCGAGCCGCAGCGCGACCCCGCCGTGCGCGGCACCCGCCGCCCGGACGTCGCCCAGCACGCGGCGCGCGGAGCCGATCTGCCACGCCTCCGTCGGCGGTGCCTCCGCCAGGAGCGTCAGCGCGCGGTCGAGGGTGTCGAGCCAGTGCGCGAGCGGGTGCACGCCGTCGAGGCCGCGTAGGATCTCCGTGAGCCGCGCGACGAGCTCCGCGAGCCGGCCGGCGAGGTCCACGTCCGTCGAGCCGACGTCGTCCAGCGGGAGCGCGGGCCCGACGAACCGCGCGTCCTCGTCGGCCATCGCCGCGCCGAGCAGGATGCGGTCGAGCGCCGCGTCCCACGTGCCCTGCCGCACGTGCTCGTCGATGCCGAAGCGGGCGCGACGCTCGCCGTCCTCGCCCCAGTGCACCCCCGCCTCGACGGCCCACTGCCGCAGGCGGTCGACGTCGTCGTCGGAGAAGCGGAACCGGCGGCGGACCGGGCCGCTCGCCGCGAGGTCGAGCACCTCGGACGCGGTGACGCGGCCGTCGGCGAGGCGCAGCAGCGTGGCGAGCAGCGCGAGCACCGGGTTCGTGGTCCCGGCGCCACGGTCCGCGAGGCTGACCCGCAGCCGCTGGCCGGGGTGCGCGTCGTCGCCGAGCTCGGGGACGGCACCGAAGGTCGCGGTGACGAGCGGCGCGAACGTCTCGACGTCGGGGCACAGCACGATGACGTCGCGCGCCTGGAGCGTCGGGTCGGCGGAGAACAGGCCGACGAGCGTCTCGCGCAGCACCTCGACCTGCCGGGCCCGGCCGTGGCACGCGAGCACCTGCACGGACCGGTCCGCCGGGTCCAGCACGTGCGCGCCGTCCGGCGCGTCGGCCCGCAGCGCGGACTGCAGCGCGCCGAGCAGGGTCGGCGGCGGGGGCGCGGCCTCGTGGTGGGTCTCGCGCGCCTCGCCCGCGGCGAGCCGGAGCTGCAGCTCGACCGTGTCCCGGCCGGTGGACGCGAGGAACGGGTGCCGCGCGAACGTCGGAAGGTCCGCGCGACGCCGGACGGGCGCGCCGGTGCGGTCCGTGCCCGGGTCCGCGCCGCCCGCAGCCGGGCCGCCGTCGGACGCGGCGACCGTCGCCCACAGCGCCGGCGAGGGGTGCACGAGCCACAGGTGGACGTCGCGGTGCTCGGCGAGCGCGCGCAGGACCCGGAGCTCGTCCTCGGGCAGCCGCGTGGGTCCGAACACGGACAGCCGCGGCGGCAGGTCGACGGCCGTCGGGTCCGCGCGCAGCGCCGCGACCGCCTCCGTCACGCGCCGCGCCGGGCCCGTCGCCGGGACGCGCTCCACCAGGCGGCGCCACAGCTCGGGCTGCCACGCGAGGTCGTCCGGCGCGACGGAGGTCCCCGGCACCGGTGACGCGGCCGACCACGCGAGCACGACCTCGGGCCGCTGGCGGGCGTAGTCGACCAGGAGGTCCGCGAGCCGCCGCGCGAGCGTGAGCCGCCGGCCCCGCCGCACCTCGTCGCCCGGGTCGCCGACGTAGCGCGCGAGCGGCGCCGCCCACGGCTCGGCGAGGTGCGCGTCGAGCACCTCGAGCACCGACCACGCGAGCCGCTCGGGGCGCCACGGGTCGTCGTCCGGGTCGAGGTCCGTGAGGTCGGCCACGACCTGCTCGACGAGCCGCCGCGGGCCCCGGAAGTCCACGTTCGCGCAGATCCCCGCCGTCTGGCCCGCGCCCAGGTGGTGCGAGAGCCGCTGCGCGAGCCACCGTTCCACCCCGCGCGTCGGGACCGCGACCACGTCAGGCGTGAACGGGTCCGCCGGGACCTCCGCGAGCACGGCGGCGAGCGGCGCCACGAGGGCCTCGGCACGCTCGGAGCGGTGCACGTGCAGCAAGAGGACCCCTGTCGGTCGTGGTGGTGTGGTCACGCGCCCGGCCCGTGGCCGCGCGCTACGAGGAATCTACGAGGTGCGACCCACACCGTCGAACCGCCGTCCACAGGTTCCGGGCGCCTGCGGCCGAGCACACGGCACCCGCGTGGGAACTGGTCGTCTTCCTCTCAGGCGCGCTGCGCGACGAACACCCACTCGCGACCCGGGCGGTCGGGCGCGTCCCGGACGTCCACGACCTCGAACCCGCACGCCACGAGCGACGTCTCGACCTCGTCGCGCTCCCGGAAGCGCAGCGTCGAGTCGGAGTGGAGCGTGGTGCCGTCGGGCAGCACGGTCGTGTCGTGGAAGGACACGAAGGGGAGCGACACCTCGGTGAGTTCGGTCCAGGACTCGACCGGGCCGACGTCGGGCACGTCCACGCGCGTGGTCGTCGCCTCGCGGACCCACCCCTCCCAGGCCCGGCGGGCGGGGACGCGCGTCTCGAGCACCAGCCACCCGCCCGGCACGAGCGCGTCGTGGACGCCCCGGAGCGTCGCGGTCCACGCGTCGTCGGTGAGGAACACCTGGGCGACGTTCGCCGTCATCGTCGCGAGGTCGACCTGGAGCGGGGGGAGGGTCGTCGCGTCGCCGTGCAGCCAGCGCACGCGCTCGGTGCCCGGCTTCGTGCGGGCGACGTCGAGCGACGCGCCGGCCGGGTCGAGGCCGACCACCTCGACACCGCGCTGCGCGAGCAGGCACGCGAACGTCCCGGTGCCGCACCCGACGTCGAGCACACGGCGCACGCCGAGCTCCTCGACGATCGCGACGTAGGCGTCGAGGTCGGACCGGTCCGGGTCGAGCGGGTCGTAGAGGACGGCGAGGCGGGAGTCGTCGAAGATCGCGTCGGGCACCCTCCGACGCTACGAAGGCACGGCGCGCTCGGTCCACCCGATTCCGGGAAGCCGGGTGCCGAACAGGCCCCTGCTGCCCGCCGAGCAGGCGGTCGTGGTTCGTCCCGGCGCCGGGACGAACTGATACCGCCTGCTCGGCGGGGGGAGGGGGAGGGGGGCGGGAGGGGGCGGGGGTCAGATGTTCAGCGCCCGGGCGACGTCCTCGATGATGTCTTGCGGGTCCTCCAGGCCCACCGACAGGCGCACGGTCGTCTCCGCGATCCCGACGGCGGCGCGACCCTCGGGGCCGAGCTTGCGGTGGGTCGTCGTGGCCGGGTGCGTGACGAGGGACTTCGCGTCGCCGAGGTTGTTCGAGATGTCGACGACCTGGAGCGCGTCGAGGAACGTGAACGCGCGCTTCTTCGCCGTCTCGGGGTCGGTGCCCTCGGGCACGGCGAGGTCGAACGTCACGACCGTCCCGCCGCCGCTCTGCTGCGACCGCGCGAGCTCGCGCTGCGGGTGCGACGCGAGGAACGGGTACCGCACGCGGCCGATCCCGGGGAGCTGCTCGAGCGCCTCCGCGACCTGCGCCGCGGCGGCGTTCTGCGCGGCGACGCGCACGGGCAGCGTCTCGAGGCCCTTGAGCAGCACCCACGCGTTGAACGCCGAGAGCGACGGCCCGGTGTTGCGGATGAACGTCTGCACCGGGCCGGTGACGAACTCCTCGGTCCCGAGGATCGCGCCGCCGAGCACGCGGCCCTGCCCGTCGATGTGCTTGGTCGCCGAGTAGACGACGACGTCGGCCCCGAGCTCGAGCGGCCGCTGCAGCAGCGGGGTCGCGAACACGTTGTCGAGCACGACGACCGCGCCCGCAGCGTGCGCGAGCTCGCTCACGCGCCGCGCGTCGACGATGTCCTGCATGGGGTTGGACGGCGTCTCGAAGAAGACGACGTCCGCGGGGGTGGACAGCGCCTCCTCCCACTGCGACAGCACGTGACCGTCGACGTAGTCCGTCCGCACGCCCCACTTCGCGAAGATCTCGTCGAAGATGACGAGGCTCGACCCGAAGAGCGCGCGCGCCGCGACGATGCGCGACCCGGACCGCACCAGCGCCGCGAGCGCCGTGAACACGGCAGACATGCCGGACGCCGTCGCGTAGCACGCCTCCGCGCCCTCCAGGAGGCGCAGACGCTCCTCGAACGTGTGCACGGTGGGGTTGCCGTAGCGCGAGTAGACGAACCGGTCGAGCTCTCCCTGGAACGCGGCCTCGGCGTCCGCCGCGCGGTCGTACGTGTAGCCCTGGGTGAGGAACAGCGCCTCGGACGTCTCCTGGAACTCGGTGCGCGCGTGACCGCCGCGCACGGCGAGCGTCGCGGGGCGGGCGCTCGCGGGCAGGGGCTTGCGGCCGGAGCCGCCGGGCACGCTCCCGGGCACGGCCGCGCTCACCGGGCGGCCTCGTCGAACGTCGTGGTGGGCAGCCCGCGGACCTTCCAGCCTTCGACGTCCCGCAGGCCCGAGAATCCCTGGGCCCCCTCGAAGCCCTCGAGCACGTTGTACGACGGCCCGAGCCCGGCGGCCGTGGCCGCGCGCGCCGCGCCGATCGACCGCTGGCCCGAGCGGCACAGGAACACGACGGGACGCTCGTCGCCGGGCGTCAGGCCCGACTCGACGAGCTGGTCCAGGAACCGCGGGTTGGGGCCCGCCGGGGTCACCCACTCGTCGAACACGACGTCGCGGCCGAGGTCCGCGGCGTCGGGCACGCCGATGGTGCGCCACTCGCCCTCGGTGCGGACGTCCACGAGCACGGCGCGCTCGTCGTGCGCGAGCAGGTCCCACGCCTGCTGCGGGGTGAGGTCGCCGGCGTAGCCGACGGCGGGTCGTGCGTCGGGCAGCGCCGACCCCGCTGCCGGCGCCTGCTGGGACTGGTCGCTCATGAGAGTCCTCCTCCATCGATCGTGGCAGTAGCACCCTGCGCCCGGCCGCCGAGGCGGTCCGGGGGGTTGCTGCGGCGTCGACGTGCCACGTCACTCGGCCGCTCCGGATGGTTGGCTCGGATCGTACGCCACGCGTCCGACGCGCGGAACGCCCGTCTCGGGGACCGGCGTCGGGGCGGGGGTGCCCGACGCCGCGCGGCCCCGGCCGCAGCCCCCGGCGTTGCATGCCACGTCCCGCCATCCGAGACGCCGTGACCACCGGTTGACACGCTGCGGTGCTCACGGACATCCTGGTCGACAGGTCATGAGTGCCAGCGCGAAACCCCGGTTTGCTGGCCGGCAACCCTCCTCTCGCGGCGGGGTGCCCCGGGTGACGACCAGGCCGCACGCCGACCGGCGGGTGGCAAGCGCGGGGAGGTTCTCCCCGGACGACCCTGGAGGACTGTGCCATGACTGCTCTCGCGGACGTCTCGTGTCCCACCGACGCCCCGGCCCCTGACCTCACGGCGCTCGCCGACGCGCCCGCGCTCCTGCCCGTCGTCGGCGGGGACACGCTCGTCCCGCTCGTCGACGGCCGCAGCGTCCCGTACGCGAACCTCGACGTCGCGGCGTCGGCCCCGGCGCTGCGCTCGGTGGCCGACCGCGTGACCGAGGTGCTGCCGCTCTACGCGAGCGTGCACCGCGGCGCGGGCTACCTGTCGCAGGTCTCCACGGCGCTCTACGAGGCGTCGCGGCGCACGATCGGCGCGTTCGTCGGCGCGCGCGAGGACGACGTCACGGTCGTCACGCGCAACACGACCGACTCGCTCAACCTGCTCGCGGGCTGCGTCCCGGCGACCGCGGACGGCACGCCCGGGCGCGTGCTCGTCCTCGACGTCGAGCACCACGCGAACCTGCTGCCGTGGCAGCGCACGGGCGGCGCGACGGTCCTCGCGGGCGGCGCGTCCGTCGCGGAGACGCTCTCGGGCCTGCGCACCGAGCTCGCGCGCTTCCCGTACGCGCTCGTCGCCGTGACCGGCGCGTCCAACGTCACGGGCGAGTCCCTGCCGATCACCGAGGTCGTCCGCGCCGCGCACGACGCCGGCGCGCGCGTCGTGCTCGACGGCGCCCAGCTCGTCCCGCACCGCGGGTTCTCGCTCGCCGCGTCGGGCGCCGACTACGTCGCCTTCTCGGGGCACAAGACCTACGCGCCGTTCGGCGCGGGCGCGCTCGTCGGGCGTCGTGACTGGCTCGACGCGGGCACGCCCTACCTCGCGGGCGGCGGCGCCGTGCGTCACGTCGCGGTGACCGGGACCCAGTGGCAGACGGCGCCCGCGCGCCACGAGGCCGGCTCGCCGAACGTGGTGGGCGCCGCGGCGCTCGCGGCGGCGTGCGACGCGCTCGCCGCGCTCGACCCGGCCGACCTGCACGCGCACGAGGCGGCGCTGCGCACGGCCCTCGTCGCGGGCCTCGAGGCCGTCCCCGGTGTCCGGGTCGTGCGCGTCTGGGACGACGCCGTCGACCCGGTCGGCGTCGTGACGTTCGCCGTCGAGGGCCACGATCCGGGCCTCGTCGCCGCCTACCTCTCGGCCGAGCACGGCATCGGCGTGCGCGACGGGCGGTTCTGCGCGCACCCGCTGCTCGCGCGCCTCGGTTACGACGCGGGCGCGATCCGCGCCTCGGTGGGCGTCGGGACGACGGGCGCGGACGTCGTGCGCCTCGTCGAGGCCGTGCGCGCGTACGTCGAGCAGGGCCCGGCGACCCGGTACGAGGTCGTCGACGGCTGCTGGGCCGTCGTGGACGACCCCCGCCCGGTCCCCGCGGGGTCCGGCCTGGAGGGTCTCTTCGCGACCGCCGCGGCGGGCTTCCTCGCCGACGCCGCGGGCTGCGGACCGGCCGTCTGACCGGCGTCGGCGACCGACGGGGGAGCCCGTTCACCGGGCCGTCGCCGAGCGTTGTCCACCGCGTCGCCGGACCCTCTTGGCGCGGTGTTCCGCGTGTGCTCTGATATGCGCTGTGCTGCACGACGTCGTCCTCTCGGGGCACGGTTTCCGCCTGGAACCGCTGGCCCTGGAGCACGCTGAGACGCTGGCCGGCCTCGTCGACGAGGCGATGTGGTCTGGCATGAGCATCCCCCTGCCCTACGGGGTCGCGGGGATGGCCGATCTCGTGGCCGCGACGCGCGCGGCCCCCGACCTCACGGGCTTCGTCGTGCGCGCCGTCGACCCCGACGGCGCGCCCGGCGCTGTGCTCGGCAGCACGGCGTTCCGCGACCTGTCGCTCGTCGACCGCCGCGTCGAGGTGGGCCGCACGTTCTACGCGCGCTCCACGTGGGGGAGCCTCGTCAACCCCGTGACGAAGTGGCTCCTGCTGCGCCACGCGTTCGAGACGTGGGACGTGCACCGGGTCGGCTTCCGCGTCGACACGCGCAACGAGCGCTCGCTCGGCGCCATGCGCCGTCTCGGCGCCCACGAGGAGGGCGTGATGCGCGGCCACCGCACCGCGCCCGACGGGACGCGCGCCGACTCCGTGCTCTTCTCGATCCTCGCGCCCGAGTGGCCCGGGGTCGAGGTGGGCCTCCTCGCGCGGATCACCGCCCCGCGCGTCGTCCCGGTGCTCGCGCCGGCGGCGCCGGCGGACGTCCGGCCGCTCGCCGCGTCCTGACCCACCCCGCCCGGGCGGTCCTGCCCTGAGCGTTCCGCCTGATCGCCGCGAGCGCACGGTCCCGGAGACGCCACGAGGGCCCCGCCGTAGCGGAGCCCTCGTGGTCGAACGGTGGAGCATCTCAGCGGTCGAACGCGTCCTTGACGTCGTCGCCCGCCTGCTTGACGTTGGCCTTGGCCTGGTCGCCCTGGCCCTCGGCCTCGAGCCGCTCGTTGTCCGTGAGCTTGCCCGCGCCTTCCTTGAGCTTGCCACCCGCCTCTTCAGCGGCGTGCTTGGCCTTGTCTCCGAGTCCCATGGGTGCTCCTCTCGTCGGTACCTCTCGACCGTAACCACGGTCGGCCGGGCTCGCACGCCGTCGGAGCACGGGCGGTGTAGTGGGATGTGCGGGTGCAGCACGACACCGTCCTCGAAGGCTTCGGCGTCCGTCTCGAACCGCTCGCCGCGACCCACGCGCCCGCGCTCGGCGCCCTCGTCGACGACGGCATCTGGGCGGGCATGTCCAGCGCCGTGCCGCGCGGCGCGGAGGCGATGGAGGGCTACGTGCGCGACGCGGTCGCCGCGCCGGGCCGGCTCGCGTTCGCGGTCCTGGGCGCTCCCGGCG
Organism: Cellulosimicrobium sp. 4261; assembly: GCF_040546915.1. NCBI lineage: Bacteria > Bacillati > Actinomycetota > Actinomycetes > Micrococcales > Promicromonosporaceae > Cellulosimicrobium > Cellulosimicrobium sp. 4261. The sequence continues at coordinate 204,521 of NZ_JBEPOQ010000001.1, read as the reverse complement.
CTCCCGGTGCTCCGGGTGCGGACGGCGAGGCCGCCGACGCCGCGGTCCGCGGCTCGACGTCGCTCTACGAGTGGGTGCCGTCCCAGGGCCGGGTGGAGCTCGGGTCCACGTTCTACGCGCGCGAGTGGTGGGGCGGGACGACCAACCCGGCGTGCAAGTACCTCCTGCTGCGGCACGCGTTCGAGGACCTCGGGGTCGCGCGCGTCGCGCTCCGCGCCGACGCCCGCAACAGCCGGTCCCTCGGGGCGATCCGGCGCCTGGGCGCGGTGCCCGAGGGCGTGCTGCGCAGCCACCGCGTGGCGCCCGACGGCTCCCGCCAGGACACCGCCTACTTCTCCATCCTCCGTGACGAGTGGCCGACCGTCCGCGACGGGCTGCTCGCCCGCATGTCCTGACCGGCCGGCGCGTCGACCACGAGCCTGCGCGGCGTCGAGCACGGGGTCGGTGTCGTCATGCGCTCGAGAACGACACCGACCCCGTGCTCGGCAGCGGGACCGTCAGGGGCGCGGGGTGACGCGGCCCGCGAGGTGGAGGCGGCCCTTGCCGTCCCACGCCTGGTAGGCGATGCCCGTGCCGGGGTCGCCCGCGCCGTCGGGCACGGCCGCCGCGACCTGCCCGACGGCGTCCCGCACCTCGGCGGGCACGTCGCCCGCCGGGCGCAGCGCGACGTCGACCGTGCCGGGCAGCAGCACCGGCTTGGCGAACGTGACCGTCCAGTCGTAGGCGTCGCCGCGACCGGGGCCCGCCTCGGCGAGCGCCCGCGCGGCGGTGTACATGCCGTGCGCGATGGCCCGCGGGAACCCGAACGCCTTGGCGCCCAGCGCCGAGGTGTGGATCGGGTTGCGGTCGCCGGAGACCGCCGCGTACGCGCGGCCGGTCCCCGCCCCGAGCGCCCACCGCGCGGTGGGCAGGGGCGGGACGAACGCGGCCGGTCCCTCGGCGTCGGCCGGGGCGGGGTCGCCGGGGAGGGACGCGCCCTTCGCAAGGTACGTCGAGACGCCCCGGTAGGCGAGCGTCGTCGCGGCCAGCCCGCTCCCCGCGGCGCGCTCGTCGTCCGTGCGCAGCACCGAGACCTCGGTGACGAGGTCGACCTGGACACCGCGGCGGTGCGGGCGCAGGTCCTGCGCCCACGCGCGGACCTCGAGCGCGTCCCCGAGCCGCACCGGACGCAGCACGGACACCGAGTTCGCGAGGTGCACCATGCCGAGCAGCGGGAGCGGGAAGTCGGCCCGCACCATGACGGCCGTCGCGAGCGGGAACCCCAGCACGTGCAGGTACCCGGCGGGCAGCACGTCCGACGGTGCCTCGCCCACGAGCCGTGCGTACCGCGCGAGGTGCGCGGCGCTGCCGACGTGGCCCGGCGCCGCGTCGTCGCCCGTCGGGACGGCCGCGACCCGGTACGTGACGTCCGGGAGGGTGAGCTCCGTGGGGCCGCCCCGGACGGGGAGCCGGTGCGCCGCCGCGATCCGGCCCGACGCCGCGAGTCCGCGCACGTACAGGCCGCCCAGCCCCGGGACGGCGGGCAGCGTCTCGACGCGCGCCGGGGCGCCCGCGGGCGCCGTCACCGGCCCACCACGTTCTGCCCGCACACGCGCAGCACCTGCCCGTTGACGCCCCCGGCCGCGGGCGACGCGAGGAACGAGATCGCCTCGGCCACGTCGACGGGCTGGCCGCCCTGCTGGAGCGACGCGACGCGGCGCGCGACCTCGCGCTGCACGAACGGGATCGACGCCGTCATGTCCGTCTCGATGAAGCCCGGCGCGACGGCGTTCGCCGTCCCGCCCGGACCGCCGGGTGCCGCGAGCAGGCGGGCGAACGCGCGCGTGTGCCCGATGACGCCCGCCTTCGAGAACGCGTAGTTCGCCTGGCCGCGGTTGCCCGCGATGCCGCTCGTCGAGGCGAGCGACACGACGCGCGGCGCGGAGGAGAACCCGTTCGCGCCGAACAGGTACTCCGTGATCCGCAGCTGCGCGGCGAGGTTCACCGCGACCACCGCGTCCCACTTGTCGGGGGACATGTTGGCGAGCAGCTTGTCCCGCAGGATGCCGGCGTTGTGCACGAGGACGTCGAGCCCGCCGTGCCGTGCGCGGGCGTGCTCGAGGATCCGGGCGCCCGCGTCGTCGGCGGTCACGTCGAGCTGCAGCGCCGTGCCCTTGATCTCGTTCGCGACCCGGGCGAGCGCCTCGCCCGCAGCGGGCACGTCCACCACGACGACCTTCGCGCCGTCGCGCGCGAGCGTCCGGGCGACCTGCGCCCCGATGCCGCGGGCCGCGCCCGTGACGACGGCGACCTTGCCGGCGAGGGGCTGGTCGAGGTCGGCGGAGGCGCTGTCGGACGCGCTCGGGCCGACGCGGAGGAGCTGGCCGTCGACGAACGCGGACTTCGCGGACAGGAAGAAGCGGAGGGTCGCGAGGACGCTCGGGCTGTCGACGGGGGCGTCGTCGGTCACCTGGACGCCGTTGGCGGTCGCGCCGTAGCGCAGCTCCTTGGCGACGGACCGCAGGAACCCGTCGACGCCCTCGCGGGCGGCGGCGAGCTCGGGGGAGTCGGTGTCGGCGGGGGCGCGCGAGATCGTCACGACGCGTCCGTTCGGCGCGAGGCGGCGGAGCGTCGCGGAGAGCGCCATGACGGGCGCGGACGCGTCCTGCGGCCGCTCGATCCCGCTGAGCACGACGACGACCGCGCCCCAGCGGGTCGCGTCGTCCGGGGTCTGGCGGACGTCGAGGTCCCAGGCGAGCAGGGCCTCGGCGACGAGGTCGGCGTCGTCGCGCACGCCGGGCGTGCCGCCGAGCACGAGCACGGGCCCGACGGTGAGCGGGTCGCCCGCGCGGAAGCGGCGCAGGACCGCCGGGCGCGGGAGGCCCAGCTTCTTGGCGAGCGTCTTCGTGAAGCCGGAGTTGACGGCCTGGACGTAGGAGTCGGTCACGGGGGTTCCTCTCGGGTCGTCGGGGGCCGTCAGGCGGGGGCGTCGGTCGCGGGGACGGACTCGAGGATCGCGGCGACGCCGAGCCCGCCCGCGGCGCACACGGAGATCAGCGCACGCGCGGGTGCCCCGGTCTCGGCGGTGCGCTGCGCCAGGAGCTTGGCCGCCGTCGCGACGATGCGCCCGCCGGTCGCGGCGAACGGGTGGCCCGCAGCGAGCGACGAGCCGTTGACGTTGAGCCGCGAGCGGTCGATCGAGCCGAGCGCGCCGTCGAGCCCGAGCTCGGTGCGGCAGTACTCGTCGTCCTCCCAGGCCTTGAGGGTCGTGAGCACGGTGGACGCGAACGCCTCGTGGATCTCGTAGAGGTCGAAGTCGCCGAGCGCGAGCCCGTTGCGCGCGAGCAGGCGCGGGACGGCGTGCGCGGGGGCCATGAGCAGGCCCTCGTGGCCGTGCACGAAGTCGACGGCCGCGGTCTCCGCGTCCACGACGCGTGCGAGCAGCGGCAGGTCGCGCTCGCGCGCCCACTCGGCCGAGGCGAGGAGGACGGTCGACGCGCCGTCGGTGAGCGGGGTCGAGTTGCCCGCCGTCATGGTCGGCGTGACGCCCTCGAGGCGCTTGCCGTACACGGGCTTGAGCGCGGCGAGCTTCTCGAGCGACGAGTCGGCGCGCAGGTTGTCGTCGCGCACGAGACCGCGGAACGGGGTGACGAGGTCGTCGAAGAACCCGGCGTCCCACGCGGCCGCGAGGTGCTCGTGGCTCGCGAGCGCGAGCTCGTCCTGCGCCTCGCGCGAGATGCCCCAGCGGGCCGTCGTGATGGCCTGGTGCTCGCCCATCGACAGGCCGGTGCGCGGCTCGTCGGTCGCGGGCGTGAGGGGCGCGAGGTCGGCGGGGCGGACCTTCGCGAACGCCTTGACGCGCTGGCCGAAGGTCTTGGCGTGGCTCGCCTCGAGCAGGGCCCGGCGCAGACCCTCGCTCACGGCGATCGGGGCGTCGGACACGGTGTCGGAGCCGCCCGCGACGCCCGACTCGACCTGGCCGAGACGGATCTTGTTCGCGACGGCGATGGTCGCCTCGAGCCCGGTCGCGCACGCCTGCTGGAGGTCGTAGGCGGGGGTCTGCGGGGAGAGCGACGACCCGAGCACGGACTCGCGCACGAGGTTGAAGTCACGGGAGTGCTTGAGCACGGCGCCGCCGACGACCTCCCCCAGCCGCTCGCCCTGGAGACCGAAGCGTGCGACGAGCCCTTCGAGCGCGGCGGTGAACATCTCCTGGTTGCTCGCAGATGCGTACCTCTTGCCCGCGCGGGCGAACGGGATGCGGTTCCCGCCGATCACCCATGCATCGCGGGGCGTGCCCGCGGGGGCGCTCTCTCGGGGGGACTGCTCGGGGGTCGGGCGGGGGCTGGTGCTGGTGGCCACTGTGCCTCACTTCCTGTCCGTGCTCGCTGCGCTGCGTTCGGTCCCGGCCCGGGAGGGCGTCTCGGCACGGCGTGCGCGAGACGGGGGGAGAGGGCCGGCTGGTGTCCAATACCAAGAGTACCTGATACTCTCAGTTTCGTGAGTCGGGTCACAGGGCCGTGCCCTGCCCCGGCTCGGCACCCGTGACGAGGTGCCGACGACAGCGAGGTCGGGCGCAACGGAGGACGACGTGAACGCAGGTGCCGACGCGCGACCGGTCACCCGAGGGCGGGTGCAGCCGGTCGCGGCGGTGGACGGTCGGTCGACCCGCTGGGACGAGCACCGGGCGGCCCGCCGCGCGGAGCTCATCCGGGCGGCGAGCAAGGCGGTGCACCGGGGAGGCCCCGGGGTCTCCATGGACGAGATCGCGGCGGCGTCGGGCACGTCGAAGTCGATCATCTACCGCTACTTCGACGACAAGACCGGGCTCCAGGTCGCCCTGGGCTCCGCCGTCGTGGGGCAGATGCACGACGCCCTGACCCAGGCGGCCGAGGCTGCCGAGACCCCCAAGCGCGCGCTGCGCGCGATGGTCGGCGTCTACCTCGAGATGATCGAGAGCTCGCCCAACGTGTACTACTTCGTCACCCGCACGAGCGCCGTCGCGGGTACGGAGGAGCCCGCCGCCCAGCTCGCGGCGAACGGCCTCACCCAGGGCGCGGGCGGCGCCGACCGCGCCCCGCTCGCCGCGTTCCTCGACTCGGTGATCGAGCTCGTCGCCGAGCCCTTCGCCCGGGTCACCGACGTCTCCCCGGCCGACGCCGCGGCGTGGGCCGCGGGCGCCGTCGGGTTCGTCCGGGGCGCCGGCGAGTGGTGGCTCGCCCACCGCGACCGCGCCGACGTCCCCGACCGCGAGCAGCTCACCGAGCGCGTCGCCGCCTGGCTGTGGGCCGGCCCCGTCGGCGTCCTCTCGCACAACCCGGGCACGACCCGCCCCGACGCCGTCCGCGTCCCCACCGACCGCCCTCCGCACCCGGCGACCGCCTCAGACCTCAAGGAGAAGCCATGACCGCCACGTCCGACCGTCCCGCGCTCGCACCGCGCACGACGAGCACCGGCGACGCGGGCCCGACGCCGCACGGCGACACCCGCGTCGACGTCGCCGCCCTCGAGAAGCTCCTGCTCGGCCGGTGGGCCGACCTGCGCGCGGCGGCGCGCGCGACCGCGGGCGAGGAGGCGTTCCAGCGCATCGAGGGGCAGAGCCTGCGCGAGCACCGCGAGCGCGTGCTGGAGCAGATGCACCTGCTCGTGGGCAAGCGCCAGGTGTGGCGCGGGTACCCGGAGCGCCTCGGCGGCGCGGACGACGCGGGCGGCAACCTCGCCGGGTTCGAGGAGCTCGTCGCGGCCGACCCGTCGCTGCAGATCAAGGCGGGCGTGCAGTGGGGGCTGTTCGGCTCGGCGATCCTGCACCTCGGTACCCCCGAGCAGCAGGACCGTCTCCTGCCGGGCGCCATGGACCTCTCCGTGCCCGGCGCGTTCGCGATGACGGAGATCGGCCACGGGTCCGACGTCGCGAGCATCGCCACCACGGCGACCTACGACCCGGAGACCGAGGAGTTCGTCATCCACACCCCGTTCCGCGGGGCATGGAAGGACTACCTCGGGAACGCGGGCGTGCACGGCGTGGCCGCCGTCGTGTTCGCGCAGCTGATCACGAAGAACGTCAACCACGGCGTGCACGCGTTCTACGTGCCCATCCGCGACACCGCGGGCGAGCGCGACGAGCTCGGCCGGCTGCCCTTCCTGCCCGGCGTGGGCGGCGAGGACGACGGCCAGAAGGGCGGGCTCAACGGCATCGACAACGGGCGCCTGCACTTCGACCACGTGCGGGTCCCGCGCACCGACCTGCTCGCGCGCTACGGCTCGGTCGACGCCGACGGCACGTACTCCAGCCCCATCGACAGCCCCGGGCGCCGCTTCTTCACGATGCTGGGCTCGCTCGTCCAGGGTCGCGTGTCGCTCGACGGCGCCGCGGTGACCGCGGCGAAGCTCGGCCTCGCGATCGCGGTGCGGTACGCGAACGAGCGCCGCCAGTTCACGGGTGCGACGCCGACGGAGGAGGTCGTGCTCCTCGACTACGGCACGCACAAGCGCCGCCTCATCGTGCCCGTCGCGGAGACGTACGCCGCGCACTTCGCGCACGACCGCCTGCTCGACCTCTTCCACTCGGTGTTCTCGGGCGAGGAGGACACCCCGGAGCAGCGCGAGGACCTCGAGACGACGGCGGCCGCGCTCAAGGCGACGAGCACGCGGTTCGCGCTCGACGTGCTCCAGGAGACGCGCGAGGCGTGCGGCGGGGCCGGGTTCCTCACGACCAACCGCATCACGAGCCTGCGCGCGGACCTCGACGTGTACGCGACGTTCGAGGGCGACAACACCGTCCTGCTCCAGCTCGTCGCGAAGCGTCTGCTCGCCGACTACGGCAAGCAGTTCAAGGGCATCACCCCGGGCCAGATGGCGCGCGTCGTCGTCGAGCGCGCGGGCGACATGGCGCTGCACCGCACGCCGCTCAAGCGGGCCGCGCAGGCGCTCGCGGACGTCGGCGACCCGCGCCGCGCCGCCGGCCACCTGCGCGACCCCGAGACGCAGCGCGCGCTGCTCACCGACCGGGTCGAGACGATGGTCGCCGACGTCGCGCAGGCCCTGCGCCCCGCGCAGAAGGCCGACCCCGAGACGGCGACGAACCTGTTCAACGCCCACCAGGTCGAGCTCGTGGAGGCGGCCCGCGCCCACGCGGAGCTGCTGCGCTGGGAGGCGTTCACGCAGGCTCTCGAGACGATCGAGGACGCGGGCACGCGCGAGGTCCTCACCACGGTGCGCGACCTGTTCGGGCTGAGCCTCGTCGAGCGACACCTCGCCTGGTACCTGCTCAACGGCCGCCTCTCGACGCAGCGTGCGCGCACGGTGACGAGCTACCTGGACCGCCTCATCGACCGGCTGCGTCCGCACGCGCAGGACCTCGTGGACGCCTGGGGCTACGGCCCCGAGCACCTGCGCGCGACGATCGCGACGGGCATCGAGAAGGAGCGCCAGGACGAGGCGCGCGACTACTACCGGCGCCTGCGCGCGAGCGGTGACGAGCCGCGGAGCGAGAAGTCGCTGCGCAAGGCCGCGAAGGGCGGCCCGCAGGCTCGCTGACCACCCCGGCGCCGTCCTCGGCGCCACCCCGGAACGTCCTCGGCGCTGCAGGCGGAGCGGTACCGCTGCCGAGGGTCAGGCCCGGGCGGCACGACGTCCACCAGCCGTCGTGCCGCCCGGGCCGTTGCCGTCTCGGTCTCCGTCTCGGACGCCGACCACGGGGTTCCTGGCGTTCCGAGGCCCAGACCGAGAGGAACCTCGTGCTCGACGGGGAGGGACGCCGTGCTCGGCGGCCGAGCCGGTGTCGGCCGAGCGGGGGGCGGGCCCACGGTGGAGGTCAGGCGGGGTTGCAGCGCGCGGACATCGTGGCGAGGAGCCCGACGTCGGGCCGCCAGGGCTCGAGGTTCCACGTCGCCTTGTCCGGGGCGCCGACGGCGTGGCACACGAGCTGGTCGTGCATCGTCGGGGTGTCGGCCTCCGGCTCGGCCGCGACGACCTGCGCCCACACGAGCTCCCGGCCCGCCTGCCCCGCGGCGCGGGCCCACGCGGTCGGGTCGACGGCGAGCGACCGCCCGCCCTCGCGCTCGCCCCAGTCGGTGCTGCGCACCGCACGCGTTCCGAGCGGGACGACGACGTCCCACGCCGCGGCGTCGTCCGTCGTCGCGGTCTCGTCCGCGTCCTCGGCAGGAGCGCCCGGCGCGCCGGTCGCGCCCGCCGCCGTGCCCGCTGTCCCTACGAGCGCCACCTCTGCGCGGTGGGCGTCGACGAGCGCGACCCGGACGCGCGGGGTCCCGGGCGCGGGGGCGCCCGCCGTGGGGTCGGCGTCCGCGCCGTCGACCGCCCCGCTCTCTGCCTCGCTCGCCTCGCTCGCCCCGCTCGCGCCGTCCGCGCCGTCCGCGCCCGGCGCGCCGTGCCGACCGACGACGCGCGGGGCGCCGAGCCCGCCGACGGGCGTGCCGCCGTCGTCCAGGACGGTGAGCGTGCCGTCCGCGTGGCGCGCGAGCGAGCCGCCCTCCACCGAGACCACGGCCGGGGCACCCGCGAGGGCGAGCGTGACGTCGGACGCACCCTCGGCGTCGGGCGCGACCCGGGGAGGCGTCGCCTCGCCCGACGTCGGCGGGGGCACGGCGATCTCGACCGTCGCGCTCCCCACGGGCACGCGGACGGCCGTGGGCTCGGCGTCGCCGCTCGGGTGGCCGCTCGGGTCGTCCGCCGCGCCGCCGTCCTCCGTGCTGGCGCCGGGACCGGGGGACGGGACGTGCGCCGGTGCGGATGTCACCGCGTCGGGGCCCGGTGACGGGGTGTCGGGCGTGCACGCGGCGAGCACGACCGGGACCAGGACGCCGACGGCGAGCGCGCCCAGCACCGTCGCCCCGCGCCGCCCGCCGGCCGCCCGGCGCGAGCGGGTCACGACGGCACGGGGAGCAGGCCGGCCGAGCGACGGGCCACGTCCACGAGGCCGACGCGGTCGAGCGCGTCGACCTCGTGGGGCGTGAACCAGCCGACGTCGTCGGTCGACTCGTCCTCCTCGACGCGGGTCTGCATGGACCCATCATGCGCGACGGCGGTCACCGCCCCGGGCCGTCGTCGTCGATGTCGTCCTCCAGACGGGACACGTCGGAGAACGCGATCGGACGGTGGCGCACCGAGCGGTTGTAGAGCCACGTGACGAACGAGAGCACGACCCCGAGGGCCACGAGCGCGCCCGCGATGACGTACTGCTCCTGCTGCTCGGCGCTGCGGGCCCACGGCCCGGCGAGGTACGCGCACGTCAGGGCGCCGAGCACCGCGAGCCAGGTGCGGGTACGGAAGTGCTCGTGGTCGACGCGGTCGCGGCGCAGCACGAGGAGCGCGATGTTGACGATCGTGAACACGACGAGCAGGAGCAGCGACGTCGTCCCGCCCAGCAGGGCGACCGCGTTGGTGCCCGCGGCGGTCCCGGACTGCCGCACGACGTACACGATGAGCGCGAACGCGATGGCCGTCGTCACGAGGATCGCGACCCACGGCGTGCGGCGGAACGGGTGCACCTGGCCGAACGCGCGCGGCAGCACGCCCTGGTTGGCCATGCCGTAGAGCAGGCGGGACGCCATGAGCATGTTGATGAGCGCCGAGTTCGCGACGGCGAACATCCCGATGAACGGGAAGATCGTGTCGAACGGGAGGTCGGGCGCGCCCGCCGCGACGACCTGGGTGAGCGCCGACCCCTTGGCGTCGTCCGTGAGGTCGCCCACGGGGACGAGCGCGACGGCGGTGATCGCGACGAGCACGTAGATCGCGCCCGTGATCGAGAGCCCGGTGAGCATCATGCGCGGGAAGTCCCGCACGGGGTTCTTGCACTCCTCCGCCATGTTCACGGAGTCCTCGAACCCGACCATCGCGAAGAACGCGAGCGTCGTCGCGGCGGTGACGGCGAGGAACACGCTCTTGTCGTCGGCGCTCTCGAACACGACGACGCGCGAGAAGTCGGCGCGGCCCTGGGTCGTCGCCCACAGCCCCACGAAGATGACGAGCAGCAGGCCGGACAGCTCGACGAGCGACAGCACGACGTTCGCCTTGACGCTCTCCCCGACCCCGCGCAGGTTGACGAGCGCGACGAGGGCCATGAAGGCGAGGGCGATGAGCAGGCGGCCGTCGCCGCCCGTCGGCAGCTCGAGCCCGAACCCGTCGGAGACGAAGCCCGCGAACGCGTTGGACGCCGTGGAGGCCGACGTGATCCCGGAGCTCATGACCATGAACGCGACGACGAACGTCACGAGGTGGATGCCGAACGCCTTGTGCGTGTAGAGCGCGGCGCCCGCCGCGCTCGGGTACTTCGTGACGAGCTCGAGGTAGGAGAACGCGGTGATCGTCGCGACGACGAACGCGAGCAGGAACGGCAGCCACGCCGCCCCGCCCACCTCGCCCGCGACCTGTCCGGTGAGCGCGTACACGCCCGTGCCGAGGATGTCCCCGACGATGAACAGGAGCAGCAGCCTGGGCCCCATGACGCGCTTGAGCTCGGGTTGCTGACGTTCCTCCGTGCGGCCCGCGGTCTCGCTCATGAGAGGCTCCCTCGCGTCTCGGACGTCCCGGACTCCCATGGAACCCCCGCGCGGGCGTCCTGTCAGCGCGAGCGCGCGCGTGTCGCGGTCGGGCCGCCGGTCGCGGTCGCGTCGGGGTGGTCGGGTGCGGGCGTCGGGCCCGCCGCGACGTCGGGCGACACCGCGTCGGGACGGACGGCCGCCGCGCCCGGCGAGCGCCGCCGGCCGAGGACTCCCGTCGTCGTCGCGACGCCCAGCAGGAGCACGACGCCGCCCACCACCTCGGCCGCGTTCGGCACCTCGTCGAGCACGAGCCACGCGGCGAGCATCCCGACCGGGGGCACGAGCATCGTGAACGGCACGACCGCCGACGCCGGGTACCGCGCGAGGAGCGTGTTCCAGATCCCGTAGCCCACGAGGCTCGCGAGCCAGGCGGTGTACAGGGTCGACAGGACCGGCGCGAGCGTGAGGTGGGTGAGCGCGTGCCCGACGGCGTCCGGCCCGTCGAGCGCGAGCGACAGCCCGAGCATGGGGACCGGCACGACGAGCGCCGACCACACCGTCATCGACAGCCCCTCCAGCCCGGGCCGCGGGGAAGAACGCCGCCCCGCCGAGGCAGACCCCTGGTCGCGCGAGGTAGAGCCCAGGTCGCGCGAGGGAGAGCCCTGGGTGCGCGAGGTAGAGCCGTGGTCACGGCGGCTCCCGGCGCGTCGGGCGACGACGTTCCCGACCGCCCACGACGCCGCGGCGGCGAGCGTCACGACGAACGCGAGGGCGGGCGTCGAGGCGCTGCGGCCCACGCCGACGACGACGAGCCCCGCCGCCCCGACCAGCACGCCGACGAGCTGCGCGCGCGTCGGGACCTCGCGCAGCGCCGCGGCGGCGAACAGCACGGTGAGCCCGACCTGGGCCTGGAGCACGAGCGACGCGAGCCCTGCGGGCATGCCGAGCGCGAGCGCGGTGTACAGCAGGCCGAACTGTCCCAGGCTCATGAACGTGCCGACGAGCAGCACGTCCCGCCACCGGGCGCGCGGCCGGGGGACGAGGAAGACCGCCGGGACCAGCACGACGAGGAAGCGCAGGGCGACGAACAGCGGCGGGGGCACGTCGCCGAGCCCGAGGTCGATGACGACGAAGTTCACGCCCCAGACGACGGCGACGAGGACGGCGAGGAGGGACGGGCGCAGCGGCATGGCATCGAGGGTGCGCCCAGCGAACCGTGCACGTCCAGCGCACAGTCATGAACGGTTCTCGGTAGCGATGCTTCCGGTTAGCATCGGAGGCATGATCGACCTCGCCGCCGTGGACGCCCTGCTCGCCGTCGAGCGCACCGGCACCGTGCACGCCGCGGCGCGCGACCTCGGGTACACGCCGTCCGCCGTCTCGCAGCAGGTGAAGCGCCTCGAGCGCGACCTCGGCGCGCGCCTGCTCGACCGCGAAGGGCGCGGCGTCGTCCTCACGGCCGCGGGGCGGCGCGTCGTCGAGGAGGGTCGCGCGCTGCGCGAGCAGGTCGAGTCGCTGCGGGCCCGCCTGCACGACGCCGGCGCCCGCCCCACGGGGACCGTGCGCCTCGGGTCGTTCTCGACGGCCGTGCGCGGCGTCGTCGCACCGCTCCTCGCGCAGGTGCGGGACGACGTGCCGGACCTGCGCCTCGTCGTCGAGGAGACCGAGCCGTGGGACGCCGTCGCGGCCGTCGCGGCGGGCACCCTGGACCTCGCGCTCGTGCACCACTGGGAGGGCGTCGGCCTCGCGCTGCCCCCGAGCCTGCGCGCCGAGGAGCTGTTCCGCGACGAGGCCGACGTGCTCGTGCACGCGTCGAGCGCGCTCGCGGGGCGGGAGGCGCTCACGCCGTCGGACCTGCTCGACGAGACGTGGGTCTGCACGCCCGACGGCACCATCTGCTACGAGTGGTTCTGCCACATGTTCGCGCGCGAGCCGCGCGTCCCGCGCATCGACTTCCGGTGCCTCGAGTTCGCGTCGCAGGTCGAGGTCGTGGCCCAGGACCTCGCCGTCGCGCTCGTGCCGCGCCTCGGGCGCGGCTCGCTGCCGACCGACGTCGTCGCCGTGCCCGTGCGCGAGCCCGTCCCGACCCGCCCGGTCACGGTCGTGTGGCGCGCGACCATGACCGACGCCCCGGCGGTGCGCTACCTGCGCGAACGCCTGCGCACCGCAGGAACTCGACACGGTCGCGGGCCGTTAGGAACCCCGAGCACACCTGCCGACGAAGGGGCACGATGACCGAGCACGCGCCGACCCGACGGGTCGCCGACCCGCGCACCGTGGCGATCGCGGGGCTGTCCACCGTGGCGTGGTACGCCGTGCCCGACGTCGTGCGCCCGCGCTGGGCGCGCGCGCTCGCCAAGACTGCGGTCGCGACGGCCGCCGTCGTGCTGACGTTCACCTCGACGACCGAGGGGACCGAGGCGCGCGAGGGCCTGCGCTCCCTGCGCGACGCCGCCCGCGAGGCGGACGCGGACGGGGCCGACGCGACGCCCGGGACCGCGACGGCCGACGGCGCCCCGCGGGAGGACAACACCTGGGCGACGGCCGACGACGACACCACGCCGGTGCCGGCCGGCGTCGCCGTCGCGGGCACGGCGGCCGGGCTCGCGCTCGCGACGACCCTCGTGGTCGCGGGGGAGAAGTGGGTCTACCGGCGCGGGGAGCGGCTGCGCGACCGCGGCGTGCGCCTGCCGCACACGCGCGTCGGGCTCGCGGTCGGCGCGCTGGCCGTGGCGCTCGCGGCGGCGGAGCCGCTCCTGTGGAACGCTGGGGAGCGCTGAGGCAGCGACACCCGGTCGGCACGCCGGGGTCCGCGCACCGTGCGGCCTCGGGGACCGGGAGGGGCCGACGATGATCGGGTTCGGGCTGGCGCTCGCGGGGGTCGCTGCGGCGATCCACGTGTACATCTTCGTCATGGAGTCGCTCACGTGGACGAGCGCCCGCACGCGCGCCACGTTCGGCACGTCGCCGGAGGAGGCGGCGGCCACGCGCGAGATGGCCTTCAACCAGGGGTTCTACAACCTGTTCCTCGCGGTGCTCGTCGTGCTCGGCATCGTCCTGTACGCGGCGGACCGGCAGGACGTCGGCCTGACGCTCGTGGTCGCGGGGGCCGGGTCGATGGTCGCGGCGGGGCTCGTGCTGATCCTGTCGTCGCCGTCGAAGGCGCGCGCGGCGCTCGTCCAGCTCGTGCCGCCCGCTCTCGGCGTGCTGGGCGTCGTGCTCGGGCTGACGCTCTGAGCCGTCCCTCGTCGCGGGTCGCCCGCGGCGCCGGTCAGCAGGACGCGGCGACGCGCATGGCGCTGAGCATCTCGAGGCGCGACAGGATGCGCTCGCGCTCGGCCTCGAGCTCGTCCCGGTAGCGTCCTTCCGCCGGCTCGACGGTCTCGACCGCCCCGTGGCCCACGTAGGAGCCGGTGCGCCGGGAGTAGCCGTTGAGCTGGCGCTCGACGAGCGTGAGCTCGTGGCCGAGCCGCTCCAGGTGCGGGTCGAGGAGGTCGCTGGTGGTGCTGCGCGCGGTGCCGGACGTCGGTTCGAGAAGGGTGGTCACCTCTCCATCGGAACCCGGAAACGGAGTTTCCGCACGGCGAGACGCTCGTCTCAGTTCTCGGCCGCCCGCGACACGAGACGCCCGGACGGCCTCTCCGCAGGCGCCGGTAGACTGGCCGCGCGCCGTCGTGCGCTCCCCGCTCAGCGCCCACCCGAGGGAAACGATGACCGCCCCCGCACCCCAGGCTTCCGCACGCTCCGAGGCTCGTCCCGCCGCGCCGACGCTCGACACCGTCGAGCGCGCCGCCGCCACGCCCGACGAGGTCCAGCCGTTCGCCGAGCTCGGCCTCAAGCCGGACGAGTACCAGCGCATCCGCGACATCCTGGGGCGCCGCCCCACGGCCGCGGAGCTCGCGATGTACTCCGTCATGTGGTCCGAGCACTGCTCGTACAAGTCCTCCAAGGTCCACCTGTCGAAGTTCGGCGCGGCGACCACCGACGAGATGAAGAAGCACCTGCTCGTCGGCATCGGCGAGAACGCGGGCGTCGTCGACATCGGTGACGGCTGGGCCGTGACGTTCAAGGTCGAGTCGCACAACCACCCGTCGTTCGTCGAGCCCTACCAGGGCGCCGCGACCGGCGTCGGCGGGATCGTGCGCGACATCATCTCCATGGGCGCGCGCCCCGTCGCCGTCATGGACCAGCTCCGCTTCGGCGCCGTCGACCACCCGGACACGGCGCGCGTCGTGCACGGCGTCGTGAGCGGCGTCGGCGGGTACGGCAACAGCCTCGGCCTGCCGAACATCGGCGGCGAGCTCGTCTTCGACTCCTCGTACCAGGGCAACCCCCTCGTCAACGCGCTGTGCCTCGGCGTGCTGCGCCACGAGGACATCCACCTCGCCAACGCCTCGGGCGTCGGCAACAAGGTCGTGCTGTTCGGCGCCCGCACGGGCGGCGACGGCATCGGCGGCGCCTCGATCCTCGCCTCGGAGACGTTCGAGGACGGCGTGCCCGCCAAGCGCCCGAGCGTCCAGGTGGGCGACCCCTTCATGGAGAAGGTCCTCATCGAGTGCTGCCTCGAGCTCTACGCGGCGCAGGTCGTGGAGGGCATCCAGGACCTCGGCGCCGCCGGCATCTCGTGCGCGACGTCGGAGCTCGCCTCGAACGGCGACGGCGGCATGCACGTGTGGCTCGACGACGTCCTGCTGCGCGACCCGACGCTCAACGCGGGCGAGATCCTCATGTCGGAGTCGCAGGAGCGCATGATGGCGGTCGTCGCGCCGGAGAAGCTCGACGAGTTCCTCGCCATCACCGCCAAGTGGGACGTCGAGACCGCCGTCATCGGCGAGGTCAACGACTCCGGGCGCCTGACGATCGACCACCACGGCGAGCGCATCGTCGACGTCGACCCGCGGACCGTCGCGCACGAGGGCCCGGTGTACCACCGCCCGTACGCGCGCCCGTCGTGGCAGGACGGGCTCAACGCCCGCACCGTGGACGCCGACGCTCTCGCCCGACCCGAGAGCGGCGACGAGCTCCGCGCGACGGCGCTGCGTCTCCTCGCGTCGCCGAACCTCGCGTCCAAGGAGTGGGTGACGAACCAGTACGACCGGTTCGTCCAGGGCAACACCGCGCTCGCGCAGCCCGACGACTCGGGCGTCGTCCGGGTCGACGAGAGCACGGGCCTCGGCGTCGCGCTCGCGACGGACGCGAACGGCCGCTACGGCAAGCTCGACCCGCGCACGGGCGCGCGCCTCGCGCTCGCCGAGGCGTACCGCAACGTCGCGACGACGGGCGCCCGCCCGCTCGCCGTGACCGACTGCCTCAACTTCGGCTCGCCCGAGGACCCCGACTCGATGTGGCAGCTCGTCGAGGCGATCGAGGGCCTCGCGGACGCGTGCCGCGAGCTCGGCGTCCCCGTGACGGGCGGCAACGTGTCGCTCTACAACGGCACCGGCGAGCCGGGCCAGATCGACTCCTCGATCCACCCGACCCCGGTCGTGGGCGTGCTCGGCGTGCTCGACGACGTCGCGCACGCCACGCCGTCGGGCTGGCGCGAGACGGGCGAGAGCATCTACCTCCTCGGCACCACGCGTGCGGAGCTCGACGGCTCGGCGTGGGCCGACGTCGAGCACGGCCACCTGGGCGGCGTGCCCCCGCAGGTCGACCTCGCGGCCGAGAAGGCGCTCGCCGGCGTGCTCGTCAACGCGAGCCGCGACGATCTCGTGTCGGCCGCGCACGACCTCTCCGAGGGCGGCCTCGCGCAGGCGCTCCTCGAGGCGTCGCTGCGGTTCGGCGTCGGGGCCACCGTGTCGCTCGACGCGCTGGCCGAGCGCGACGGCGTCACCCCGTTCGAGGCGCTGTTCTCCGAGTCGACGGCCCGCGCGCTCGTCGCGGTGCCCCGCGGCGAGGAGTCCAAGCTCGTCGACGCGTGCGTCGCGCGCGGCGTCCCCGTCCTGAAGATCGGCGAGACCGGCACGGAGCCCGGGCCCGCCGCCGAGTCCGGCGAGGCGCTCGAGGTCGCGGGCCTGTTCACCGTCCCGCTCAGCGAGGCGGACGCGGCCTTCCGCGGCACGCTGCCGGCCATCTTCGGCTGACACCCGCTCCACGGACGCCCCGGTCACCACGTGGTGACCGGGGCGTCGTCGTCCCGTCTCCCGGTCCAGCGCCCGGTCGAGCACGAGGTTGCCGTCGGCATGGACCCCAGAACGACGGCAACCTCGTGCTCGGCGGACGGGCGGGACGGGCGGGACGGGCGGGTGGGCGGGTTCGGTGGAGATCGCCGGCGGGCCGGTGGGGCGGGTCGCGGCGGCAGGGTGGGCGCTGCGAGAGTCCGGGCATGACCTCGGCCACCACGCGCCTCCCGCCCGCGCGCGTCACGACGCGGCGCCGACCGGGCGGGCGGCCCCTCACGGCCGTCCTCGCCACGGGTGCCGTCGCGGTGCTCCTCCTCACGCTCGTGCGCACGCTGCCCGACGACGCGTGGACGCCCGTCGCGCAGCTCGTCGGGTTCACGCCGTTCGTCGCCCTGGGCGCCGTCGTCGGGCTCGTGCTCACCCTGCTCGCGCGCCGGTGGCTGCTCGCGGCGCTGCTCGCCGTCTGCGTCACCGTCCAGGCGGTGTGGCTCGTCCCGGCGTTCGTGCCCGGCCCCGCCCCGCCCGACGACGCGGTGACGCTGCGCGTGATGGGTGCCAACACCTGGTACGGCGCGGCGGACGCGGACGCGCTCGTCGACCTCGTCCGCACCGAGCACGTGCAGGTGCTCGCCGTGCTGGAGCTCACGACGGACCTGCGCGAGCGGCTCGTCGCGGCGGGCATCGAGGACGTGCTGCCGTACAGCGCGGACGGCAAGGTCGGGCGCGGCGCCATGGGCAGCGGGCTGTGGAGCGCGCTGCCGCTCCGCGACGTCGACGTCGAGCCGTTCTCGAACGACGCGATGCCGTCGGCGACGGTGGAGGTCGACGGCGTGCCGGTGCGCGTCACCGCGGTGCACCCGATCCCGCCGATCCCGGAGTACGTCGACATCTGGCACGAGGAGACGGACGCCCTCGCCGAGCGCGCCCACGGCGACCCGCTGCCCCAGGTGCTCGTCGGGGACTTCAACTCCACCCACGACCACGCGACGTTCCGCCGGCTGCTGGGCGACCGGTTCCACGACGCGACGCGCGCCTCGGGCGGCGGGCTCGACCTGTCGTGGTCGCCGCGCCCCGGCGTCGTGCCGCCGGTGCTGAACCTCGACCACGTGGTGACCGACCGCGAGAACGTCGTGACCGACGTCGGCTCCCTGCACGTCGTGGGCAGCGACCACCGCGCGATCGTCGCGACGGTGCACGTGCCCCGCCCCTGACGACGGCGGACCCGGCGCCCCCGGCCGACGAGCGAGTGCGCTCGTCGACCCGTGGCGCCGGGTCCGGTGCGGGGGCTCCGCGGCGTCAGCCGCGCGCGGGCTCCGGCGCCGCCGGGTCCGGGGCGGTCGTGCCCGGGTCGCTGCCGTCGTCGGGCGCGGCGCCCTCGGCAGCCGGGTCGGCCGGCCCGTCGAGGTGGTGCGGGTGCCGACGCTCGAGCGCGGCGCCCTCCACGTCGACGTCGGGCAGGACGCGGTCGAGCCAGCGGGGGAGCCACCACGCCTTGTCGCCCACGAGGTGCATGAGCGCCGGGACGAGCAGCATCCGCACCACGAACGCGTCGACGAGCACGCCGAACGCGAGCGCGAACCCGATGGGCCGGATCATCGCGCTGTGCGAGAAGACGAACCCGCCGAAGACGGAGATCATGATGATCGCCGCGGCCGTCACCACGGCCCGGCCCGCGCGGACGCCCTGCACGATCGCGACGCGCGCGGGGGCGCCGTGCGCGTACGCCTCGCGCATCCCCGAGCCGAGGAAGAGCTGGTAGTCCATCGCGAGGCCGAAGAGGATGCCGACGAGGATCGTGGGCAGGAAGTTGAGGATCGGGCCCGGCGTCTCGACGCCGAACACCCCCGCGAGCCAGCCCCACTGGTAGATCGCGACGACCCCGCCGAGCGCGGCGAAGTACGACAGGATGAACCCGAGCGTCGCGACGACCGGCACGAAGATCGACCGGAACACGAGCACGAGGATGACGAGCGACAGCCCGACGACGACCGCGAGGTAGATCGGCAGGGCCTGCGCGAGCTTCTCCGAGATGTCGATGTTGCCGCTGGCCGAGCCCGCGACGCCGAGCGTCACGTCCCCGTCGAGCGGTTCGAGCGCGCGCAGTGCGTGCACGAGCTCCTCGGTCGACTCGCTCGTCGGACCCTCGGCCGGGATCACCTGGAACGCCGCGACCGTGCGGTCCTCGGACGTCCCGATCGGCGCGACGGCCACGACGTCGTCCTGCGCGAACAGCTCCTCGGCCACGCCCACCTGGTACGCGAGCGCCTCGGCCTCGGTCGGCTCGCCCGGGAGGTCGGCGACGACGAGCAGCGGCCCGTTCGTGCCCTCGCCGAACTCCTCGGCGATCGTCGAGTACGCGCGGTACTGCGTGGAGTCGTGCGCCTCGGACGAGCCGTCGGGCAGGTTGGTCCGCAGGTCGAGCGCGGGCAGGGCGATCACGCCGAGCGCGACGACGGCGAGCAGCGCCGTGCCCACTGCGCGCACGGTCGACATGGGCCGCACGGGCTCCGCGGCGGGCAGGCCGCCCGCGGTGCCCGGCTCCGACGCCGCGCTCCCGGCCAACGAGCCGGCCGCCGAGCCGGCCGCCGAGCCGGCGGCCGCACCGGTCGAGGCGACACCCGTCGACGCGGCGGGACCGGCGAGCGCGGCGCGCTCGCGGCGGCTGAGGATCCGCGGGCCGATCATGCCGAGCAGGGCCGGCGTGAGCGTGACGGCGATGAGCACGGCGATCGCGACGCACAGCGCACCGACCGTGCCCATGAGGCCGAGGAACGGGATGCCGGTGACGTTGAGCGCGAGCAGCGCGATGAGCACCGTCGCCCCCGCGAACACGACCGCGTTGCCCGACGTGCCGTTCGCGAGCGCGATCGACTCGTGCAGCTCGTCGCCCTGCTTGAGCTGGCGCCGGTGCCGGTTGACGATGAACAGCGAGTAGTCGATCCCGACGGCGAGGCCCAGCATGAGGCCGAGGACCGGCGTCACCGACGACATCTCCACGACTCCGGACAGCGACATCGCGGCGAGCGCGCCGATCCCGACCCCGATGAGAGCCGTGAGGATCGGCAGGCCGGCGCCCACGAGCGTCCCGAGCATGACGACGAGCACGATCGCCGCGACGACGAGGCCGACGGCCTCGCCCACGCCGAACACCTGCGGCACGCCCTGGGCGATGTCGGACGAGAAGTCGGTCTGGACGCCGTCGACCGGGTCGTCGGCGAAGACCGCCACGAGGTCGTCCTTCGTCTGCTGGTCGATGCTCATGTTCGGCTCGGTGAACGTCACGTTCGCGACCGCCGCGCTCCCGTCCGTGGACACGAGGCGGATGTCGGACGCCATGTCGAGCAGGGGAGCGGAGAGCTCGAGCTGCGCGGACTGCTCCTCGAGCGTCGCGCTCTGGTCCTCCAGCGCGGTGACCTGCTGGTCGAGCGTCGCGGCCTGCGACTCGAGCGTGGCGCGGCCCGCGTCGAGCTCGGCCTGCTGCGCGTCGAGCTGCGGCGCGGCCTGCTCCAGCGCGCCCGCGGCCTCGGCCTGGGCGCGCGCCGTGTCGAGCTCGGCCTGGCCTGCGTCGAGCTGGGCGCGGGCGGTGTCGACCTGCTCCTGCGCGGCGGCGAGCTGCGCGCCGCCGTCCTCGATCTGCTCGCGTCCCGCGGCGATCTGGGTGCGGCCGTCGTCGATCTGCTTCCGCTGGTCGGCGAGCTCCTCCTGCGTCGCGAACGGGTCGACGACCGACGCGACGCCGTCGACCTCCTCCGCCGCGGCGAAGCGGTCCGCGATCGCCGCCTCCTGCTCGGGCGTGAACGGGGCACCGTCTTCCGTCGCGAGGACGATCGTGCCGCTCCCGCCCGACGCCTCGGGCAGCGCGGTCTGGAGGCGCTCGGTGACGTCGGCGGTCGGGGTGCCGGGGATCGAGAAGCTGCTCGCGAGCGTGCCGCCGAACGCGACGAACGCCGCCCCGGCGAGCACGAGCACCGCGAGCCACGCGGCGAGGACGGTCCGCGCGCGGCGCGCGCACGCGCGGCCGAGGCGGTAGAGGAGTTCAGCCATGAGGATCCTTCGGTGGGGGTCCGGTCCGGGTCCGACGGGTGCGCCCGGGGTGGCGGGGGTGGCGTGGCGGGAGAGGTGGTCGCGGGTCGGGAGGGTGGGGGTCGCGTCAGGCGGGGTCCGCCCAGCCGGCGCGGATCCGTTCGACGAGGCGGTCGAGCAGACCGGCCCAGACCTCGCGCGAGGCGTCGTCGTCGGCGGCACCGGTCTCGGCCCACCAGCGACGCTGGATGACGAGGACCCCGGCCATGAGCGCGCCCACGAGCATCTCGATCTCGAGCGGGTCGACGTCCGGGTGCCGGCGCGTGGTGGCCGCGACGAGGCGCTCGGCGAGGTGGGTGAAGGTGCGCACGACCATCGTCGTGACGCGCGGCGTGGGCTCGGTCGCGGTGCCGCCGAGGGCCCGCGTGAGGTAGGCCATGGGGCCGACGAGGTCCGTGCCGCGCAGCGCCGCGGTGACGTCGTCGAGGGGCGTGGGGCGGTCGGTGCCCGGCTCGGCCGCGCTCGCCCCGAGCGTCTCGACGACCGAGCCCAGCACGTCCTCGCAGACCTCCACGACGACGTCGTCGAGCGACGCGAAGTGGTTGAAGATCGTGCGGCGCGCGACGTCGGCCCGTGCCGCGAGCTCGTCGACGGTGAAGCGCGCACCGCCCTTCTCCTCCATGAGCGTCGCGGCGGCGGCGACGATCGCGCGGCGGTGGCGCGCGCGCAGGGCCGCGCGACGGTCGGGAGCCGCGGCGTCCGGAGCGGGGGCGTCCGGAGCGGGGGCGTCCGGAGCGGGGGCGTCCGGGCCGGGGCCGGCGAGGTCGGAGGCGTCCGTCGCGGGCGCGGTCGGGCGCTCGGGTCCGGGCAGGGGAGGCACCTCTTGACACTAGGTGCATCGATGCACTCGGTGCAAACGAGAGCGGTCGGCGCTCAAAGTGGACCGATCAGGTCCAGTATGTGGGAAGGTTCTGGCGGTGCGTTGACACCCTCCGTGCCCGCTCGTAAGTTCCCGCGCAACCGAGGTCCACGGACCTCGGCACAGGACATGGTCATGAGCTCCGACGCCAAGCCCCGGCTCGTCGGACGGCAACCCTCCCGCGCGGCGGGGTGCCCCGGGTGAGGACCAGGTCCCGCGACGCGCGACCCGCGCGGTGCGGGGCAACGACGCGGCGCCCGGCGACGGGCACGAAGGAGACGGACGATGGACCGGCGAGAGTCGAGCACCGCGGTGAGCACCCCGCACGCGCCGACGTGCCCCTGTCCGGTCCGCGGTGCGGCCGTCGTCTCCTGTCCGGTCGGCGCCCCCGCGCGCGTCACCTGTTGTCGCTGACGACGCCCCGCTCCTGACGCCGCGCGCGCCCGCGCGCACGCCGTGACGGGCCTCCCTCCGGCCTCCCCGGCCCCGCCCTGCCGCCCCGCGGCGGGGCGACCCTGCCCACCCCCTGGCACCCCGCCGCGCCCTGAGCGTGCGGTCGGCGCCTGTCCCAGAACGGATCCTCGCGATGCCCGACCCCCGCCCCGCCCGCCCCGCCCGCACCGTCCACCTGGGCGTCGACCTCACCGACGCCGGTGCGCACCCCGCCGCCTGGCGGACCGTGGGCTCCCAGGCCCGGCGCCTGTTCGACGCCAAGCGCCTCGTCGAGCTCGTCGCCACCGCCCAGCGCGGCCTGCTCGACCTCGTCACGCTCGACGACGCGTTCACCCTCCAGCCGGGCCGCAACGGGTCCGTGCGCGGCCGGCTCGACGCCGCGCTCGTCGCGTCCCGGCTCGCGCCGCGCAGCGCGGGCATCGGCCTCGTCCCGACCGTCACGACCACCCACACCGAGCCGTTCCACGTCTCCAAGGCGGTCGCGACGATCGACCACGTGAGCTCCGGCCGCGCGGGGTGGCAGGTCGGGTGGTCCACGACCCCGGCCGAGGCCGCGGCCTTCGGGCGCAAGGGCGCCCAGGACGAGCCCGACGCCGTCGCCGAGGCGGACGAGGCGGTCGACGTCGTCACGCGGCTCTGGGACTCGTGGGAGGACGACGCCGAGATCCGCGACGTCGCGACGGGCCGGTTCGTGGACCGCGAGAAGCTGCACCACGTCGACCACGAGGGCATCCGGTTCGCGGTCAAGGGGCCGTCGATCACCCCGCGCCCGCCGCAGGGCCAGCCGCCCGTCGTCGTGCGGGCGAGCACGCCGGCGTCGCTCGACCTCGCGGCCCGGCGGGCCGACGTCGTGCGGGTCCGCGCGGCGACGCGGGACGAGGCGGTCGCGCTGCGGGCGCAGGTGCGCGACGCCGCCGCGGGCGCCGGGCGCGACCCCGACGGGCTGCGGGTCCTCGTGGACGCGTACGTCGTCGTCGGGGACACGCGGGCGAGCGCCCAGGCGCGCCTCGACCTGCTCGAGGACCTCGAGGGCGTCTCGTGGGACACCGACTCGCTGACGCACGTCGGCACGGCGCGCGACCTCGCGGCGACGGTCGAGGAGTGGGCGCACGCCGGCGCCGCCGACGGCTTCCTGCTGCGGCCGTCGTCGCTGAGCACGGACCTCGACGCGATCGTCGACGGGGTCGTGCCGCTGCTCCAGGGCGTGGGCCTGTTCCGCACCGCGTACCCGGGCACGACGCTGCGCGACACGCTCGGCCTCCCGCACCCCGCGAACCGCTACGCGGCGATCGCCTGAGCCCGGACGGACCCGACGTGAGCACCCGACCCCGCAAGCAGATCCACCTCGGCGCCCACTTCCCGGGCGTCAACAACACCACCGTGTGGAGCGACCCCCGCTCGCGCAGCCAGATCGACTTCGCGTCGTTCGAGCACCTCGCGCGCCGTGCCGAGGACGCGAAGCTCGACTTCTTCTTCCTCGCCGAGGGACTGCGCCTGCGCGAGCACAAGGGCCGCATCCACGACCTCGACGTCGTCGGCCGCCCCGACACGCTGCCCGTCCTCGCCGCGCTCGCGGCCGTCACGGAGCGGCTCGGCCT
Organism: Cellulosimicrobium sp. 4261; assembly: GCF_040546915.1. Taxonomy (NCBI): domain Bacteria; kingdom Bacillati; phylum Actinomycetota; class Actinomycetes; order Micrococcales; family Promicromonosporaceae; genus Cellulosimicrobium; species Cellulosimicrobium sp. 4261. The sequence continues at coordinate 180,925 of NZ_JBEPOQ010000001.1, read as the reverse complement.
CGCGGGCACGATCAGCACGACGTTCAACGAGCCGTGGGAGCTCGCGAAGCAGTTCGCGACGCTCGACCTGCTCTCCGAGGGCCGTGCGGCGTGGAACCTCGTGACGAGCCCCGACGCCTTCACGGGCGCCAACTTCCGCCGCGGCGGCTACCTGCCCTACCCCGAGCGGTACGCGCGGGCGGCCGAGGTCGTCGAGGTCGCGCGCGCCCTGTGGGACTCGTGGGACGACGACGCCGTGCTGGCCGACCGGATCGCGGGCGATTTCCTGCGGCCCGGCGCGGTGCGGCCGGTCGCGCACCACGGGACGCACGCGGACGTCGTCGGGCTGTTCGAGACGCCGCGCGGCCCGCAGGGCCACCCCGTCCTGTTCCAGGCGGGCGACTCGGCCGACGGGCGCGACTTCGCCGCCGCGACCGCCGACGTCGTGTTCTCGGCACACTCGACGTTCGACGCCGGGCGCGCGTTCTACGAGGACGTCAAGGGGCGGCTCGCGGCCCACGGGCGCGAGCGCGACTCCCTGAAGATCCTGCCCGCGACCGTCGTCGTGCTGGGCGACACGCCCGCCGAGGCGGAGGAGCGCGCCCGGGAGATCCGGCTCCAGCAGGTCTCGGGCCCGACGGCGATCGCGTTCCTCGAGCAGGTCTGGGGCCGCGACCTCGAGGCGTACGACCCCGAGGGCCCGCTGCCCGACGTCGACCCCGACACCGAGAACCTGTCGATCACGCGCGGCCGGGTGCGGCACGCGAAGGACCCGGCGGCGGTCGCCGCGGCGTGGCGCGAGCAGGCCGAGGCGAACGGGTGGTCGATCCGCGAGCTCGTCATCCAGGTGACGTCGCGCGGCGGGTTCGTCGGCACGCCGCGGCAGGTCGCGGACGACATCGACCGGCACGTCCAGGAGGACGCCTCCGACGGCTTCATCCTCGTGCCCCACCTCACGCCGGGCGGGCTCGACGACGTCTTCGACCAGGTCGTCCCGCTGCTCCAGGAGCGCGGCTCGTTCCGCACCGAGTACGCGGGCACGACCCTGCGCGAGCACCTCGGCCTCGCCCGCCCCGGCACGGCGGCGCGCGGCGACGGCGAGCCGACGGCGGCGCACCCCGCCGAGCTCGTCGGCTGACCCTCGCAGCCCCCTCCCGCCACCACCCGCCCCCCCACCGCCCGTCACGAACCCCGGAGGACCCATGAGGACGAGCACACGCGAGGTCCGGTCCGTCGCCCTGCACGACCCGCTCGTGCGCCCGCTGCTCGACGAGCTCTCCCACGAGTACTGGACGCGGTACCAGCGCGTGCTCACCGCCGAGGAGCTCCGCGCCGAGATGGAGCACTACCCCGCGCAGGACTTCGCGGCGCCGCACGGCGAGCTCGTGCTGGTGCTGGAGGACGGCGAGCCCGTCGCGGGCGGCGCGTTCCGCCGTCGGACCGAGCCGGAGCTCGGCGACCCGGTGCGCCTCGCCCGGTCGGCCGCGCGCCGCGCCGACGGGACGCCCGCCGTGCGCACCGCCGAGCTCAAGCGGATCTGGACGCACTCGGCGCACCGGCGCCGCGGGCTGGCGCGCGTCGTGCTGGCGGAGCTGGAGCGCCGCGCGGTCGAGCGCGGGTACCGGCGTCTCTACCTGACGACCGGTCCGCGGCAGCCCGAGGCAGCAGGCCTCTACCTCGCGACGGGCTACACGCCCCTGTTCGACACCGGGACCGATCCCGAGGAGATCGGCCCGCTCGCCTTCGAGAAGTGGTTGGAGGTCGCGCCATGAGCACCGTGTCGCTCCCGCAGGACGAGTCGCGGCAGCTCGCACCGCCGTCGGGCCGGCACCCCGCCGACCCGCGCGGCGGTGCCGAGGACGCGCTGCCGCTCGAGAGCCTGCGCATCGTCCCCGCCCGGCACCCGGGCCGCTGGGTCGCGACGGCCGGCGTGGCCGTGCTGCTCGCCATGGTCGTCAGCTCGCTCGTGACGAACGACCGCTGGGAGTGGGGCGTCGTCGCGCAGTACCTCACGTGGCCCTCGATCCTCGAAGGGGTGTGGGCGACGATCCGGCTCACGCTCGTCGCGTCGGTCGTCGGGTTCGCGCTCGGCACCGTGCTCGCGCTCATGCGGCTGTCGCGCTCGCCGCTCCTGCAGTCGGTCTCGTGGACGTACACGTGGGTGTTCCGGTCCGTTCCGCTGCTGCTGCAGCTCCTGCTCTGGTACAACCTCGCCTACCTGTACCCGTACCTGAGCGTCGGCATCCCCTTCGGGCCCGAGCTCCTGTACTTCGACACGCTGTCCGTGATCGACAAGTTCTGGGCCGCGATCCTCGGGCTCGGGCTCTCGCAGGCCGCGTACTCGGCCGAGATCGTGCGGGCCGGGATCCTCTCGGTCGACCAGGGGCAGCAGGAGGCCGCCGCGTCGCTCGGAATCCCCAAACGGCGCCAGGTGAGCCGCATCATCCTGCCGCAGGCGATGCGCTCGATCATCCCGACGGCCGTCAACGAGGTGATCGGGCTCCTCAAGGGCACGTCGATCGTCTACGTCCTCGCGTACGGCGAGCTCTTCTACATCGTCAGCGTCATCTACGGCCGCAACGGTCGCGTCGTGCCGCTGCTCATCGTCGCCTCGATCTGGTACCTCGTGCTCACGACGCTCATCACGGTCGTGCAGTACTACGTCGAGCGGCACTACGCGAAGGGCGCGGTGCGCACGCTGCCCCCGACCCCGCTGCAGAAGGCGCGGTGGACCGTCCTCGTCTGGGCGTCGCGGCTGTCCGGCCGCCCCGTGCCCGACGCCGTCCCGCCCGCGTACGCGGCCCGCGCCCGGGTGGGCGTGCTGACCCGCACCGCCCGCACGTCGGGAGGTGCGGCATGACCGCCGACGTCGCGACCGCCGGGCTCGTCGAGATCCACGGCGTCCACAAGAGCTTCGGCACGCTCGAGGTGCTGCGCGACGTGTCGCTCACCGTCCCGCCCGGGTCCGTGACGGTCGTGCTCGGCCCGTCGGGCTCCGGGAAGTCGACGCTGCTGCGCGCGATCAACCACCTCGAGAAGGTCGACAAGGGGTTCATCTCGCTCGACGGCGAGCTCATCGGGTACCGCCGCAAGGGCGGCACGCTGCGCGAGCTCAAGGAGCGCGAGATCCTCGGCCAGCGCACCCAGATCGGGTTCGTCTTCCAGAGCTTCAACCTGTTCCCGCACCTCACCGCGCTCGAGAACGTGGTCGAGGCGCCGGTCTCCGCGCAGCGCCGTCGGCGCGAGGACGTCGAGCCCGAGGCCCGCGCGCTGCTCGAGCGCGTGGGGCTCGCCGACAAGGCCGACGCCCGACCGCGCCAGCTCTCCGGCGGGCAGCAGCAGCGCGTCGCCATCGCCCGCGCGCTCGCGCTGCGGCCCAAGGTGCTCCTGTTCGACGAGCCCACCTCGGCGCTCGACCCCGAGCTCGTCGGGGAGGTGCTCGAGGTCATCAAGGACGTCGCGAGCACCGGCACGACCCTCGTCGTCGTCACGCACGAGATCGGCTTCGCCCGCGAGGTCGCCGACACCGTCGTGTTCATGGACGACGGCGTCGTCGTGGAGCAGGGCACGCCCGCCGAGGTGCTCGACCACCCGCGCCACGACCGCACCCGGGCCTTCCTCCAGAAGGTCCTCTGAACCACCGACGTCCACCGACGCCCGCCGTCGTCACCCGCGACCGGCCGCCCGGCCGTCCCGCACACCCGCAGTCCCCGCGTCACCCCGACGCACCACCCGAGAGGTAGGACACCCGTGACCGCAACGACCACCCGCGCCCGCGCCCCCCGCGCGCTCGCCGCCCTCGCCGTCGTGCCCCTGCTGGCGCTCGCGGCCTGCTCCGGGGTGAGCACCGAGGCCCCGGCCGCCGCGGACGAGGGCACGGCGTCCTCCGACGGCACGACGGAGAGCACGACGTCCGTCTCGGACGCCCTCGACGTGAGCACGAGCCCCGACCAGGACCGCGTCCGCACCACCGAGTCGGCCGAGGCCGTCGCGCTCCTCCCGGACGCCTGGAAGGACAAGGACGAGCTCGTCGTCGCGATCTCCGCGGGCGCCGCGCCGCCGCTCGGCTTCCTCGCCGACGACGACGAGACCCCCATCGGCAACGAGACCGACATCGCGCAGCTCGTCGCCGACGCGCTCGGCAAGGACCTGCGCCTCGAGGTCAAGGCCTGGGCCGACTGGCCGCTCGCGCTCGGCTCGGGCGACGTCGACGCCGTGATCTCCAACGTCACGGTGACCGAGGAGCGCAAGGAGACCATCGACTTCTCCACGTACCGCAACGACGAGCTCGGCTGGCTCGTGGGCGCCGACTCCGACATCACGTCGATCACGAAGCGCGAGGACATCGCGGGCAAGGTCGTCGCCGTCGGCTCCGGGACGAACCAGGAGAAGATCGTGCTCGAGTGGGACCGCCTCAACCAGGAGGACGGCCTCGAGCCCGTCCAGGGCCCCGAGTACTACGAGCAGTTCTCCGACGTCCTGCTCGCGCTCCAGTCCGGGCGCATCGAGACGTACGTCGGCCCCAACGCGTCGCTCGCGTACCAGGCGGCGATCTCCCCGCAGGACTTCAAGGTCGTCGGCACGCTCAACGGGGGCTGGCCCGACACGGCGCAGATCGCCGTCGCCACGAAGAAGGGCAACGAGGCGGCCCCGGCCATCACGGCCGCGATCAACCACGCCATCGAGGACGGCGCGTACCTGGAGGTGCTGCAGCGGTGGGGCCTGGAGTCCGAGGCCGTCGAGGAGTCGCAGACCAACCCGCCCGGCCTGCCGAAGACGGAGTGACCCGCGCATGACCACCAGCACCCAGCACGTCGACCACCTCGTGGTCGGGGGCGGCGTCATGGGCTCGGCCGCCGCGTGGCAGCTCGCGCGGCGCGGGCGCGACGTCGTGCTGCTCGAGCGCTTCGCTCCCGGGCACGCGCACGGCGCCTCGCACGGGACGTCGCGCATCTACCGCACGACCTACGCCGAGCCCGAGTACCTCGACCTCGCGCAGGAGGCGCTGCGCCAGTGGCGCGAGGTCGAGGACGAGACCGGGACCGCGCTCCTCGACGTGACCGGCGGCGTGAGCCACGGGCGTCGCGACGGCGCGGCCCAGCGCCGCGCCGACGCGATCGGCGCCGCGTTCGCCGCCCGGGGGATCGAGCACGAGTGGCTCGACCCGGCGGCCGCGGCCGAGCGCTGGCCGGGGCTGCGGTTCGAGGGCCGGGTGCTGCACGAGGTCGCGACGGCCGGCCGGCTCCACGCCGACCGCGCCGTCGCGGCCCTCCAGGGGGCGGCGGCCGCCCAGGGCGCCGACGTGCGGCACGAGGTCGCCGTCCGGCACGTCGAGCGCGTCCCCGAGGGCGCGCGCGTCGTCACCGACGGCGCCGACGTCGTCGCGCGGGTCGTCGTCGTGACCGTCGGGGCGTGGAGCGCGGGTCTGCTCGGCTCCCCGGCGGGCGGCCTGCTGGGGCAGGAGCTCCCGCTCGTCGTCACGCAGGAGCAGCCCGCCCACTTCGCGCTCGCCCCCGGGACGTCACCCGCGGGGTGGCCTGCGTTCACGCACGACGTCGGTCCCGGCACCGCGTGGCCGAGCGGCGTCTACGGGCTCGCGACCCCGGGTGAGGGCGTCAAGGTCGGCTTCCACGGCGTCGGCCCCGTCGTCGACCCCGACCGGCGCTCCTACCGGCCCGAGCCGGGCCAGCTCGCCGCGCTGCGCGACTACGTGCGCACCTGGCTGCCCGGCCTCGACCCCGACGCCTACGTCCCCGTGAGCTGCACCTACACCACGACGCCCGACCACGACTTCGTGCTCGACCGCCGCGGCCCGGTCGTCGTCGGCGCCGGGTTCTCCGGCCACGGCTTCAAGTTCGCCCCGGCCGTCGGGCGCGTGCTCGCCGACCTCGCCACCGCCCCCGGCTCGCTGGCCGACGGCGGCACCGCCGCCGCGCGGTTCGCGCTCGCCCGCCTCGCCGCACTCCCCGAGAGGACCGCCTCATGACGATCGCTCCCGCACCCGCCGCCGCGGACGCTCCGGCTCCGTCCGCGGGCCCCGAGACGCACGCCACGCACGACACCGGCGGGGCCCGTGCCGCGCTCGCGGCGCGGTACGGCGTCGACCCCGCCGCGGTCGAGGACGTCGCGCCCGGCGCGACCGCGGGCCTGGCACCCGCCGCGGACCGTCCCGGCACCGTCCTCGCGACGCAGCTGGGCCACCGGACGGTGCGCCGCTACCGCACCGACCCGCTGGCCCACCACGTCGTGCCGACGCTCGTCGCCGCCGCGCAGTCCGCCCCGACGTCGTCGAACCTCCAGCTCTGGAGCGTCGTCGCCGTCACCGACCCCGTGCGCAAGGCGCGGCTCGCGGCGCTCGCGGGCGACCAGGAGCACGTGCGCGCCGCGCCGCTGCTGCTCGTCTGGCTCGCCGACGTCGCGCGGGCCCGCGCCCTCGGCGAGCGCGAGGGCGTCCGGCTCGAGGCGACCGACTACCTCGAGACGACGGTCGTCGCGTTCCTCGACGCCGCGCTCGCCGCGCAGAACGCCGTCGTGGCGGCGGAGTCGCTCGGTCTGGGCACCGTGTACATCGGCGCGCTGCGCAACCACCCCGCCCAGGTCGCGGCCGAGCTCGGCCTGCCCGAGGGCGTCGTCGCGGTCGTGGGCCTCGTCGTCGGGCACCCCGACCCCGCGGGCGGCGAACGGGTCAAGCCGCGGCTGCCGCAGGCCGCCGTCCTGCACGCCGAGCGCTACCGCGCCGCCGGCCAGGAGGAGCACGTCGCGGCGTACGAGGAGCGCATCGCGCCCTTCTACCGCGAGGAAGGGCTCGACGGCGGCTGGCGCGACCGCGTCGTCGACCGCCTGCGCGTCCCCGGCGCCCTGCGCGGGCGCGCCCACCTGCGCACCACGCTCGCCGCGCTCGGATTCCCGTCCAAGTAGCCCGGCGACCCCGCACGCGACCGCGTCGCCCCGAGCCACCGCACCCCACCAGAGGAAGCCATGTCCCACCAGCACCCGCACCCGACCGCCGCCCCCGGCGGGCCGCGACCGGCGTCCGGCCGCGTCCCGCTGTCCGTGCTCGACCTCGCGATCGTCCCCGAGGGGGCGACGGGCCAGGACGCGGTGCGCCGCGCCGTCGGGCTCGCGCGCGACCTCGACCGGCTCGGCTACCACCGCGTCTGGTACGCCGAGCACCACCTGTCGCCCGGCGTCGGCTCGGCGTCGCCCGCCGTGCTCGCCGCCGCCGTCGCGGCCCGGACCGAGCGTATCCGCGTCGGCAGCGGTGCCGTGCTGCTCAGCACGACGAGCCCGCTCGTCGCCGCCGAGCAGTTCGGGACGATCGCCGCGCTCCACCCGGGCCGCGTCGACCTCGGGCTCGGCCGGGCGTTCACGCCGCCGACGGGGGAGAAGGGGGCCGGGGCGCCGCCGCGGCGGGCACGGCCGGCCACCGGGCCGCGGGTCGTCGACGGGCTGTACGTGCCCGGCGCGCCGCCCGCCGACGTGAACGACTCCGTGCTGCGCGAGCGCATCCTCGCGCAGAAGCGGATCGTCGGGGCGTCGCGCACCCCGGCGAGCTTCCGCGACGAGCTCGAGCTCGTGCTCGGGCTGCGCGCGGGGAGCTACCGCGACGAGCGCGGGACGCCGTACGTGAGCCCGCCCGTCGAGGGCGCCGACTGGGACCTGTGGGTCCTCGCGTCGAGCGCCGGCGAGAGCGCACGCGTCGCGGGCGAGCTCGGGCTGCCGCTCGCCGCGAACTACCACGTGGCGCCGTCGGCGACGCTCGACACCGTCGCCGCGTACCGCGAGGCGTTCCGGCCGGGCGTGCTCGACGAGCCCTACGTCGTCGTCTCCGCCGACGTGCTCGTCGCCGACACCGTCGAGCGGGCCCGCGAGCTCGCGACGCCGTTCGCGGACTGGGTGCTCTCCATCCGCAGCGGCGCCGACGGGGCGATCGCCTACCCCGCGCCGGGCACGTCGCCCGCGTGGGAGGACCGCCCGGAGTCCGAGCGCGCGCTCGTCGCGGACCGGGTCGACACGCGCATCGTCGGTGACCCCGAGACCGTCGTGCGGCGGCTCGAGACCCTGCGCCGCGCGACCGGCGCGGACGAGCTGCTCGTCACCACCGCGACCCACGACGCCGACGACGCGCGCCGCTCGTTCGCGCTGCTCGCCGAGCACTGGTTCGCGGGCGGCGCCGACGCCGACGCTGCCGCACGCGCCGCCGTCACCCCCGACGTCGCACCCGCCCTCGCCACCACCCGCTGACGCGGGATCGACCCGCGCGTCTCCCGAGCGACCCGCGGAGGGTCGACCTCGGACGTGCGGGTCGATCTCGCGACCTCACCCGAAGGAGACACCCATGACCACGACCCCGCCCCTCCGGACCGCGGCCGACGCCGCCGCACAGGTCGCCGACGGCGCGCTGCTGATCGACGTGCGCTCGGCCGGAGGTCGCGCCGCGCACGGCGAGATCCCCGGCGCCACGCTCGCCGACCGGGACGACCTCGACGCGCTGTTCGGCCCCGCCGACGCCCCGGTGGTCTCGCTCGACACGCCGGTCGTCGTCGTGTGCGGGTCGCCGAACGGCTCCGGTCCCGTCGCGGAGGCCCTCGCCCGGCGCGGGTACACGAACGTCTCGCACGTCGACGGCGGGTTCCCGGCGTGGAAGGACGCCGGGCTCCCGGCGTCCGACCCGGTCGACGGGCCCGCTCCGTCCTCCGAACCGACGGCGTCCGCGCAGCCGACGGCGCCCGCCGCCCCCTGAGCCGACGCCCGCGCTGCGCCGCGCACGTCCGGTCCGCGAACCCGCACCCCGAACCACCCGCCCCGACACCACGGAGACCCTCATGCCCGTCGAGTTCCTCGGCATCGCCACGACCAACGACGCGTCGGAGACCACCGACCGCACGACCGCTGCGTTCGACCCCGCCTACCTCGAGCGCCTCGTGCGCGCGCACGAGGACAACGGCTGGACGCGCGTCCTCTTCGCGTACGGATCCTCCGGCCCCGAGCCCGCCGCGCTCGCCGCCTACACCGCCGCGCGCCTGCAGTCGATCGAGCTGCTGCTCGCGCACCGGCCCAACGTGTCCTACCCGACGTACGCCGCCAAGACGTTCGCGACGCTCGACCAGCTCTCCGGCGGGCGGCTCTCCGTCCACTTCATCACCGGTGGCAACGACCACGAGCAGGGCCGCGAGGGCGACACGCTGACCAAGGACGAGCGGTACGCGCGCACCCACGAGTACATCCAGATCGTCAAGCAGGCCTGGTCGAGCGCCGAGCCGTTCGACCACCACGGGCCGTTCTACGACTTCGACGACTTCGTGCTCGACGCCAAGCCGTTCGAGGGCCGCACCCCGACCATCTCGTTCGGCGGGTCGTCGGACGCCGCGTTCCGCGTCGGCGCGGCCGAGGCCGACATCTACGCCGTCTGGGGCGAGCCGCTCGACCGCACCGCCGAGCAGATCGCGCGCGTGCACGCCGAGGCCGCTGCTGCGGGCCGCACGACGCCGCCACGCATCCACGCCGCGTTCCGGCCGATCGTCGCGCCGACCGTGGAGCTCGCCTGGGAGAAGGCGCACCGCATCCTCGACCGGATCGAGACGCGCAAGGCCGCCGCGGGGGGACAGCTCAGCCGTCGGCACCCGATCGACAAGCCCGAGAACGCGGGCTCGCAGCGGCTGCTCGAGATCGCCGCCCAGGGCGAGCGCTTCGACACCGCGCTGTGGACCGCGACCGCGAAGGCCACCGGCGGCGCCGGCAACTCCAACGCGCTCGTCGGCACGCCCGAGCAGGTCGCCGAGGCGCTGCTCGCGTACTACGACCTCGGCGTCCGCGTCATCTCCGCGCGCGGCTACGACCTGCTGGACGACGCGGTCGACTTCGGTCGCTACGTCATCCCGCTCGTCCGCGAGGAGGTCGCGAAGCGCGACGCCGCCGCCGCGGAGGCCGCCGCGGCCTGACAGATCGGCAACCCCGCCCCGGGTCGGCAGCTCCGGTCGGGTTCGGCACCTGCGCGTGCCGATCACGACCGGAGCTGCCGAACGCGCCGGTACCGGGCCCCCGAACGACGACGAAAAACAAGGAGAAGGACGTGCGGTTCCAGGTACTCGACATCGTGTTCAACCCGCCCCACCCCGTGACCGGGGAGGCGGTCGCGCCGTCCGACCGGTTGAACCGGGTCGTCGAGACGGCGGTGCTGGCGGAGGAGCTCGGGTTCGACTCGTTCGCGGTGGGGGAGCGGCACGCGGGGGAGGTGCTGTCGTCGGCGCCGACGGTGCTCCTCGGCGCGGTCGCGGCGCGGACGTCGCGCATCCTGCTGAGCACGGGCGTCACCGTGCTGTCGCTGCTCGACCCGATCCGCGTCGCCGAGGACCTCGCGACGGTCGACCAGCTGAGCCGCGGGCGGCTGGAGATCGTCATCGGCAAGGGCAACGAGGTGCTGCAGTACCCGCTGCTCGGGCTGGACCTCGACAAGCAGTACGAGTACCTCCAGGAGAACTACGAGCTGCTGCGCCTGCTGCTGTCGGAGGAGGACGTCAGCTGGAGCGGGCGGCACCGCCACGCGCTGGAGCACGCGACGACGCTGCCACGGCCGTTCGCCGGGCCGTTCCGGATCTGGCACGGGTCGGCGACCTCGCGCTTCGCGGTGGACCTCGCGGCCCGGTACGGGGACCCGATCGTCAGCGCCAACGCGCTGCAGCCGCGCGAGAACTACCAGGTGCTCATCGACCGCTACCGCGAGCAGTACGCGGCGCACGGGCACGACCCGGCGTACGGGTTCGTCGGGTCGGGCTCGGGCGGGCTGTTCCTCGCCGACACGACGGAGGAGGCGATCGAGCAGTACCGCCCGATCTACGAGGGCCAGGTCGCGGCGGCGGCGCGCCGGGGGTACGGGCCCGACGCCGTCGGGAAGGCACCGAGCTTCCGGACGGTCGAGGACGCCGTCGAGCGCGGGCCCGCGCTCGTGGGGTCGCCGGAGCGCGTGGCGGAGAAGATCCTCGACTACCACGCCTCGTACCGGCACGACCTGCAGTCCGTCTCGGTGAACCACCTGATCCCCGCGGCGCAGCAGGAGGACGTGCTGCGCCGGTTCGCGGAGGAGGTCGTGCCCGTCGTGCAGGCCGAGGTGAAGACGGACCTCTGGAGCCCGGCCGACTCCCGCCGCGCGGCGGGGTTCACGGCGGCCTGACGAGGCATCCTCGACGCCACGGCCGGTTCGCTCTTCCTCGAGCCGGGCGGCGTGGATGCTGGAGGAGGCTGCGCTGCGGGCCCGGCGGCAGGCTGAGAACACCCCTGCTGAAGAGGCCGACGGTGTAGCGTCGCGTCCCGGGCGCAGCTCCGGTCTCGACGCAGGCTCTCGCACTCACGCCGCCCTTCCTTGACGCGACGACCCCTCCGCGAGGTGCGCCATGACGACCCACTACTCGCTCGACGCGTTCTTCGGCTCGTTCTTCCACCAGGACTGGGAAGAGGACTACGGGAGCGCCGCAGGTGCTCTGGCGCGCTTCCTCGACCTGGCCGGCCCCAGCAGGTACGACGGACTCGTCGACGAGATCGACAGCACCCTGGACCGCTACCGTTCCGACGAGCAGGTCGTCGAGTGGATCAACGGCCGGCTTCATGCCGAGCTCTATCGCGAGGCCGTGGGCATGCCGCTGCGCGACTGGCTCCTCGTGGTCCGGGGAGAAGTGAGGGCGAGAATCACCGCATCAGATCTTGACGGTCCCTGAGGAGCTTCGCTCTCTCGGTCTCTCGCGTGCCGGCTATGGTCGGCGGGTCTGATCGCGACGGCTCCGGTGGCGCGTCTTGCTCGGCGTGTCGGCGCACGTCCGGGTGTCGACGACGTCGCTGTCGACGCCCGTGGCGCGCGCTTCGCTGTCGGTGGCGTCGCGGCGGTCCGTGCTGCCGCAGGTCGGGCGCCCGTCCGAGCGCGCCCGGTCAGTGGCGCCACCCCACCTCCCGAGTCGCCCTTCCCGGTGCGGTGACACGCGAGGCGGCCGTGACTCGCGTCGTCTCGGCGGAAACAACCGTCCGCCTGGCGGGACGGCCGTCTCGATACTTGACTTAACCAGTCGAGATTGTCTTTCCTGCTCCCAGGTGACGAGCGTCAGCACGCAGGCCCGGCTCGCTGACCAGCAACCCTTCGACGTGACGGGGTGCTCCGGGAACGACCTGACCGCGCCGCTCCCACGGCGCGGTAAGCACGGCACCCCGGTGGGTTCCCCGCCGCGCCGGCCCTGGGCCCGGCACGGTCGACCACCGGCGCCGGACGACCGCCGGTCCTCAGCCGGCACACGAGGAGAGCAGCACGACATGATCCCCACACCTCACCGACGCCGGTCCCTGACCGTCGCCGCGGCGGCCGCCGCGACGGGCCTCCTGCTCAGCGCGTGCGCGGGCGGCGGCTCCGGCGCGTCCGACGGCGACGGGTCGCCCAGCCCGTCCGGCGAGCCCGTGGCGGGCGGCGACCTGACGTTCGCCCTCACGGTCGACTCGCACTGCATCGACCCGCAGCAGGTCGGCAACAACGACGCCATCGCGGCGGCCCGCCAGACCGTCGCGTCGCTCACGGCGCAGGACCCGGAGTCGGGCGAGATCCTGCCGTGGCTCGCGGAGAGCTGGGAGGTGAACGACGACGCGTCGAGCTACACGTTCCACCTGCGCGACGACGCGACGTACGCCGACGGCACGCCGATCGACGCCGAGTCGGTGAAGACGAACTTCGACGCGATCGTCGCGCTCGGTGCGACGGCGTCGCTCGGGTCGCAGTACCTCGTCGGCTACGAGGGCACGACCGTCACCGACCCGCAGACCCTCACGGTGGACTTCGCGGAGCCGAGCGCGCAGTTCCTCCAGGCCACCTCGACGTTCTCGCTCGGCCTCCTCGCCCCGTCCTCGGCCGACCTGAGCGTCGAGGACCGCTGCGCCGGCAAGTTCGTCGGCTCCGGCCCGTTCTCCGTGAAGTCGTACACGCAGGACCAGGAGATCGTGCTCCAGAAGGTCGCGGGCTACGCGTGGGGCTCGGAGGCGAGCGACCACCAGGGCGAGGCCTACCTCGACACGGTGACGTTCAAGGTCATCCCCGAGGCGAGCGTGCGCAGCGGCAGCCTGCAGTCCGGGCAGATCGACGCCACGGCCGCGATCTCGACCGTCGACCTCCCGCAGTTCGACGGGAACGGGTTCTGGCTCGAGTACCGCGCCAACCCGGGCGTCGTGTTCAACCTCTTCCCCAACGAGTCGAGCCCGCTCGCGGGCGACGAGGCCGTGCGGACGGCGATCCTCCAGGGCATCGACCGCGAGCAGATCGCGGACACCGTGCTCAGCGCCCAGGATGAGCCGGCCACGAGCGTCCTGTCGCACTCGACCCCGCACTACGAGAGCGTCGCGGACGAGCTCGCCTACGACCCCGAGGGCGCGAAGAAGATCCTCGACGACGCGGGCTGGGTCGAGGGCGCCGACGGCGTGCGGGAGAAGGACGGCCAGAAGCTCTCCACGACCGTGACGTTCTGGCAGGTGCCGGAGCCGCTCGAGCTGGTCCAGCAGCAGCTCGCACAGATCGGCGTGGACCTCCAGCTCCAGCACGTGACCGTCGCCGAGTCGCAGGCGATCAAGGAGAGCGGCGACTTCGACTTCGACTACTACAACCTCACGCGCTCCGACCCGGACGTGCTGCGCACGATCTTCTCGGCGAACGCGCGCAACATCAACCAGCGCGACGCGGAGGAGGTCGACGACCTGCTCGACGCGTCGGCCGCGGCGACCGACCCGGCCGAGCGCCAGGAGCTCGTCACGGAGGCGTCGCGCCTGCTCGTGCAGAAGGGCCACGCGATCCCGGTCTACGAGCTCTCGACGACCATCGCGGCCGCCGACACGGTCCACGGCCTGACGTTCGAGGCGTCGTCGCGCCTCGACTTCTACGACGCCTGGGTCACCCAGGGCTGACCCGCCGGGCCCGCCTGCCCGACGCCGCGGCGTCGGGCAGGCGGGCATCCCCCACGGAAGGAGGCCGACCATGGGCCGGTACGTCCTGCGTCGCGCCGGGCAGGGCCTGTTCGTGCTCTGGGCGGCGTTCACCATCTCGTTCTTCGTCCTCTACCTGCTCCCCAGCGACCCGGCCGCGCTCATGGCGAGCGGCGGCGGCGAGGCGGACCAGGTGGACCCCGCGCTGCTCGACGCCCTGCGCGCCCAGTACGGCCTCGACCGGCCCGTGCTCGTGCAGTACGCCGACGCGCTGTGGCACGCGCTGCGGCTCGACTTCGGGACGTCGTACGCGTCCGGGGCGCCCGCGACGCAGCTCGTGCTCCAGGCGCTCCCGGAGACGCTCCGGCTCACGGCCGCGGCGCTCGTCCTCGCCGTCGTGGCGGGCGCCGGCATCGCGATCGCGAGCACGTTCCCGCGCGCGGCCTGGCTGCGCCATGCGCTCGCGTCGCTGCCGCCGCTCGGCGTCGCCCTGCCGCCGTTCTGGCTGGGTCTCCTCCTGCTGCAGTGGTTCTCCTTCCAGCTCCCGGTGTTCCCCGCGATCGGCAACGAGGGCGCGATCAGCCTCGTGCTGCCGGCGATCACGCTCGCCGTCCCGGCGAGCGCCGCGCTCGCCCAGGTGCTCGCCCGGAGCCTGCGCGGGACGCTCGGCGAGCCGTACGTGGAGACGGCGCGCGCCAAGGGCGCGAGCCGGGCGCGCGTGCACTTCGGCCACGCGCTGCGCAACGCCGCGATCCCCGCGCTGACCGTGCTGGGGGTCGTCGTGGGCGGGCTGCTCGGGGGCACGGTCGTCACCGAGACCGTGTTCTCGCGCGCGGGCCTGGGACGACTCACGGTCACGTCGGTGGACGCGCAGGACATCCCCGTGGTGCAGGCGGTCGTCGTCCTCTCGGCGCTCGTGTTCGTGGTCGTCACGCTCGTGGTCGACCTGCTCTACCCCCTGCTCGACCCCCGGATCGACGCACGACAGAAGGCGGTGGCCGCATGAGCACCAGGCCGGGAGTGCGCATCGTGCTCCGGGACGAGGCCCGGGTCGCGGACCGTGCCGCGGTGGCGGACGCGCCGCCGTCGGGCGCGCTCGCCCCCGACGCCCCGCCCGCCGACGCGCCCGAGGGACGCACGCCCGCGGAGATCGAGGTCGAGGACCGCGAGGACGCGCGCGCGATCCTCCGGCACGGCCACGTGCGGACCCGGGGCACGGCGGGCCGGTGGCGGCGCGGGGCGCGGTACGCCGTGCGGCGGCCCGGGCTGGTCGTCGCCGTGCTCGTCGTCCTGCTCGTCACGGCGTGGGCGGTCGTCCCGCAGCTCTTCACGGCGTACGACCCGCTGACGGGCGTGCCCGCGGACCGGCTGCAGCCGCCGTCGGGCGCGCACCTGTTCGGCACCGACCACCTGGGGCGGGACGTGTACGCGCGCGTCGTCCACGGCGCGTCTGCCTCGCTCGGCGCGACCGTCATCGCGGTCGCGGTCGGGCTCGTCGCCGGGTCCCTGCTCGGCCTGCTCGCGGGGTTCGTGCGCGGGTGGGTGGACGACGTCGTCGGCCGGTTCGTCGACGTGCTGCTCGCGATCCCCAGCATCCTGCTCTCGCTCGCGATCATCACGGCGCTCGGGTTCGGGACGGTCAAGGTCGCGATCGCCGTCGGCATCACGAGCGTCGCGACGTTCGCGCGCGTCATGCGGGCCGAGGTCCTGCGGACCTCGACGTCGGTGTACGTCGAGGCGGCCCGCGCGTCGGGGGTGCGCTGGTACGGCGTGCTCGGGCGCCACGTGCTGCCCAACTCGACGGGACCGGTGCTCGCGCTCGTCGCGCTCGAGCTCGGCACGGCCGTGCTCGCCATCTCGGCCCTGAGCTTCCTCGGCTACGGGACGCCGCCGCCCGCGCCGGAGTGGGGCTCGCTCGTCTCGGGCGGGCGCGACTACCTGGCCACCGCGTGGTGGCTCACGACCATGCCGGGCCTCGTGATCGTCGCCGTCGTGCTGTCGGCGAACCGCATCGCGCGGGCCCTGGAACGGACCGGAGGGGACGCATGACCGCCACGACGCCGACCACCCAGGAGCGTCCCGGCCCGACGTCGGGCGAGGCGCCCGCGCTCGAGATCCGCGGTCTGGAGGTCGCCTACCGCACGCGCGACGGCGGCTCGTACGCCGCCGTCCGCGGCGTCGACCTCACGGTCGGGGCGGGCGAGGTCGTCGCGCTGGTGGGCGAGTCCGGGTCGGGCAAGAGCACGACGGCGCACGCGGCCCTGCACCTGCTCGCGCGCGGGGGCGAGGTGACGGCAGGGACCATCCGCCTCGGTGGGCGCGACGTCGGACGGCTCTCCGAGAAGGAGTGGCAGCAGGTGCGGGGCCGCGACGTCGGGCTCGTGCCGCAGGACCCGACGGTGTCGCTCAACCCCGTCACGCGCGTGGGCGACCAGGTCGCGGAGGTGCTCGTCATCCACGGGCTCGCGCGGCGCAAGGAGGCGCGCGAGCGCGCGGTCGAGCTGCTGCGCCAGGCCGGGATCGACGACCCGGAGGCCCGCGCGCGGCAGTACCCGTCGCAGCTCTCCGGCGGGATGCGCCAGCGCGTGCTCATCGCGATCGCCGTCGCGGCCCGGCCGCGCCTCGTCGTCGCGGACGAGCCCACGAGCGCGCTCGACGTGACGGTCCAGCGCCGCATCCTCGACCACCTCGACGGACTCGTGCGCGACCTCGGCACCGCCGTCCTGCTCATCACGCACGACCTCGGCGTCGCGGCGGACCGCGCCGACCGGATCGTCGTCCTCGAGCAGGGGGTCGTCGTCGAGGAGGGCACCGCCGAGCAGGTGCTGCACGGCCCGCGCCACCCGTACACCCAGCAGCTCATCGCGGCGGCGCCGAGCCTCGCGAGCTCGCGTCTCGTCGCGGGCGGCACCCCGGAGGCGGTGCCGGGCGACGGCGTCGTCCCGGGCGCCGAGGCGAGCCGCGCCGCGGTCGCGAGCCGCGCCGTCGGTCAGGGGATCGCGGTGCCCGACGGCGCCGGTCAGGACACCGCGAGCGCGCCCGTCCTCGCGGTGCGGGACCTGCGCAAGGAGTTCACGCTGCCGCGCGGGTCGGCGCACCGGACGCTCGTCGCGGTGGACGGCGTGAGCCTCGCGGTCGGGTGCGGCGAGACGTACGCGCTCGTGGGGGAGTCCGGGTCGGGCAAGAGCACGACGGCGCGCCTCGCCCTGCGCCTCGAGCGGCCCACCGCGGGTGCGGTCGAGTTCGCGGGCGAGGACATCACGACCGCGCGCGGCGAGCGGCTGCGGTCGCTGCGCCGCGGCTTCCAGGTGGTCTACCAGTCCCCGTACGCGTCACTCGACCCGCGGTTCACCGTCGAGCAGATCGTCACCGAGCCGCTCCGGGCGTACCGGGTCGGGTCGCCGTCCGAGCGTGCCGACCGGGCGCGTGCGCTCGTCGAGGACGTCGCGCTCCCGCCCGACGTGCTCCGGCGGGGACCGCGCGAGCTCTCGGGCGGGCAGCGCCAGCGCGTCGCCATCGCGCGGGCGCTCGCGCTGAACCCGGCGCTCGTCGTGCTCGACGAGCCCGTCTCGGCGCTCGACGCGTCCGTGCAGGCGCAGATCCTCGAGCTGCTCGTGCGGCTGCAGGCCGAGCACGGGCTCGCGTACCTGTTCATCTCGCACGACCTCGCGGTCGTGCGGCAGGTGTCCGACCACGTCGGCGTCATGCACCGCGGGCGCGTCGTCGAGCAGGGCGCGGCCGAGCAGATCCTGCTCGACCCGCAGGAGGAGTACACGCGCGAGCTCGTCGCGGCCATCCCCGGCCGCCGCGCGCTCCAGGGGCGCACCGCGACGTAGAACGGCACGTCGCGAGGTAGCACACGACGTGCTCTACCTCGCGACGTGCCGTTCTACGCCGTGGGGCGGGCCTGATCAGGCCTCGCGGTTCTCCGAGGAGAGGAACCAGGCCTGCTTCTCCAGGTCCGCGATGATCTCGTGCAGGATGTCGGCGCTCGTCGGGTCCTCGGCGTCGACGTCGTCGTGCACGGCACGGACGACCTCGACCGTCTGCGCGATGCGCTCGACGACCGCGTCGACGGTGTCGCCGACCGACACGAGGCCGGCCGGGTACGGCGAGAGGTCCGTCGTCGTCGCGACGGTCTCGGTGCGGCCGTCGGGCACGACCTGGAGCGCGCGCATGCGCTCGGCGACGGTGTCGCTGTGCTCGCGCGCGGCGTCCACGACGTCGTCGAGCTGGAGGTGCAGGTCGCGGAACCCGCGGCCCGTGACGTTCCAGTGGGCCTGCTTGCCCTGGACGTGCAGGTCGACGAGCGCGACGAGCACGCGCTGCAGGTGGGCGCGGAGCTTCTCCGACGCCTCGAAGCGGGCCGTCGTGCGGTGGATGGTGGGTGCGGACATGGTGCTCCTCGCTCTCTCGGGGGTCGCCCGGAATCGTGCGGCGGTCACCCGGCTTCCGTCGGTGCCGTTCACTTGAACGATTCCAGACTAGGTGGCATTCCACGCGCCCGCCAGCAAGGAGAGGCGTGCCTGACCTGCGGCGGGGCTCGTCACGCGCCGAGCCGCAGCGTGGCGCGTCACGTCCTCTCGCCAGGTGGGAGGACGGCGTCCGCCCTTGCCCCGGGCGGCGCACGGTGGTCCGCTGGGGCCATGACCGACACCTCCCGGACCCCCGCCCCCGGCACCCTCCCGTCGCGCACGCTCGGCACCGGCGGGGCGGCGCTCGCCGTCTCCGCCGTCGGGTTCGGCGGCATGTCCGTCACCGACGCCTACGGCCCCGCGGACGCCGCGGAGGCCGAGGCCGTGCTGCGCCGCGCGCTCGAGCTCGGCGTGACCCTCTTCGACACGGCCGACGTCTACGGCCACGGCCGCAACGAGGAGCTGTTCGGCCGGGTCCTCGGGCCGCACCGGGACGAGATCGTCCTCGCGTCGAAGTTCGGGCTCCCGCCCGCGGGCGGCCACGCCGACGGGCGTCCGGTCGACGGCCGCCCCGAGTACGTCCGTGCCGCGGTCGACGCGAGCCTGCGCCGCCTCGGCACCGACCGCCTCGACCTGTACTACCTGCACCGTGTCGACCCCCAGGTGCCGATCGAGGACACGGTCGGCGCGCTCGCGGGTCTCGTGGAGGCCGGGAAGGTCCGCGGCATCGGCCTCTCGGAGCCGTCCGCCGCGACCGTGCGCCGCGCGCACGCCGTGCACCCCGTGACGGCCGTGCAGAGCGAGTACTCGCTGTGGACGCGCGACCCGGAGGACGAGGTGCTGCCGACGCTGCGCGAGCTCGGGGTCGGCTTCGTGCCCTTCTCGCCGCTCGGCCGGGGCATCCTCACTGGGACCGTGGACGCCACCGACGGCTTCGCGGCGGACGACGTGCGCCGCGCCCACGCCCGGTACGCCGGCGAGGCGTTCGAGCACAACCGCGGTCTCGTGCGCTCCCTGGAGCAGCTCGCCGCGGAGCGCGGCGTCACGACGGCGCAGCTCGCGCTCGCGTGGCTCCTCGCGCAGGGCGACGACGTCGTCCCGATCCCGGGGACGAAGCGCGTCGCGTACCTGGAGCAGAACGTCGCGGCGGCCACGGTCGGGCTCACGCCGGACGACGTCGCGACGATCGGCGCGGCGATCCCGCGCGCCGCCGTCCAGGGCGTGCGGCACCCGCAGCCGGACCTCCTCGACGGCTGACCCGCCGCGCGGGCGGCGGCGAGGACAAGGGGCCGCCCACCCTGCCTCGCGGGGTTGGGGAGACCTAGACTGGAGAGGTCCTGTGGGTCTCCCCGCGCAGAGGTCGGCTCCGATGTCGTGGCTGCTCATGATCTGGTGCGCGACGGCGTGCACCGCCGCCGCCGCGTGGTGGGTGCTGCGCCGCGCCGGGCGACCTCCGAGCCACCGGGCGGGCGGTCGCCGTCGTGCCGCGGCGGCACCGGACCCGCTCACGACGCTCGCGCTGCAGGTGCGGCTCACCGCGCTCGCCGCGGAGCTCCGGCGCATCGAGGCCGACCCGGACGTCTACGCGCGCGCCCACCACTACCTCGCGGTCCAGGGCGCCTACGACGCGCTGCTGCGCGAGGCCTGCCGGCTCACGGGGCTCCCGGTCGCGGACGCACCCCTGCGCGCGGACTTCCGTACCGGCGACGACGAGCGGTTCCGCGAGGAGCTCGAGCTCAGCGCGCGCGGCTGGAGCTGGTGACGGACCACCCGTGAGGGGCGGCACGGGACGGACGAGGGGCCCGACGGCGGGACGACCGCCGTCGGGCCCCTCGCCCGTCCGCCGCTCAGAGCGCGGAGTGGTCGCCGATCCGGTGGTAGGTGCGGTCGTGGTAGACGAGCGGCGACGCCGCCGACCCGCGCGGCGCCCCGGGCGCGGCGCCGACGCTCGACCCGAGCGCGCGCAGCGAGACGAGATAGGAGTCGCCCACCGGCGTGCGCTGGACGACCCGCCCGCGCACCCACGACAGCGCGCCGTCGATCACGGGCTCGCCCGTCGGCAGGCGCGACCAGCCGCCGTCCGCGAACCGGTCGATGGCGCTCGTCGCGAACCGGGCCGAGACATCGTCCTGGTGGTCGGCGAGGAAGCTCACGGTCAGCGTGCGCGCCGTCGAGACCGCGGGCCACGACGACGACGTGGACGCGAGCGAGAACGCGAGCAGCGGGGGCGCGGCCGAGACGGAGATGACCGACGTCGCGGTGAAGCCGACGAGGCGGTCGTCGTGCTCGAGCGCGACGACGGCGACGCCCGCGGGGTGGCCGCGGAACACGGCCTTGTACTCGTCGGGGGAGAGCTGGGGCTCGTCCTGCTCGGCCAGGAGGGCCTCCAGGTGGGTGAGCTCGGCGGTCATCGGGCCACTCCCGCGAACGCGTCCGCGACGGCCTCGTCGGTGCGGGCCGCCGGGAGGTTCCCCGCCGGGGGGAGCGGTGCCGCGGCGCGGCGCAGGGCGTCGCCCTCGCGCGCGAGCCACGCGTCCACGACCGGTCCCAGGTCCGCGAGCTGCGGCTCGGTGACCGTGAGCGACCGGGTCGGGACGACGGCGCCGAGCTCGACGAGCACGGGCCGCAGGTGCACCTCCCCGACGAGCGCGTGCGCCGGGCTCCCGGACACGACGAGCGGGACCACGACGACGCCCGCGAGCCCGTCGGGGCCGTAGAGGTCGAGGAAGGCCTTGAGCAGCCCGGTGTACGACGCCTTGTAGACCGGGGTCGCCACGACGGCGACCGTCGCCCGGGCGAGCTGCGCGCGGGCGGCGTCGGCCGCGGGGTGGTCGGCGGCGAGCACCTCGCCGGCGAGCGGCGCCAGGTCGACCGTGGCGACGTCGGCCGTGCCGAGAAGGTCGGCGACGCGGCGCGCGATCGTCTCGGCGGCGCCGAGCGTGCGCGAGCCGGGCCGCGGGTTGCCCGAGACGGCGAGCACCGTCGGGTGGGTGGGGTGGTGGGTCATGTGCACCTCGCAGTAGTCGTCGATCACGCTTGCCGTGCGGGCCGTCCTCGCCGGTGGCGGGGCAGGCCGGGCCCGGCCTGGTCATCTCCCGGAGCACCCCGCCGTGACAGGGGGTTGCCGGCCAGCGAGCCGGGGCTTGGCGCTGGCGCTCGTGACCTGGGGACGGGTATAGCAACCGCCCCGAGAAACTGCACCGGATCGGTAGGGTTTCTCAGTGGGTGGACGGATGTGTCGTCGCCGGTGCCCCTCGTGCCGCCCGGTGCCGCCTCGTGCGGGCCGACTCGGCCCCGCGGCCGCCCGTGCCGGTGCGCGCGGAGTGAGACGGTGTGACGGGAGCTTCTGGCACAGGCGTACCGTCAGCAGGAGTTCCGCCCGCGTCAGACGAGGAGTACCCATGGACAGCCGACTGCAGTCCGTCTACGACGAGGTCCTGCGTCGCAACCCCGGCGAGGCCGAGTTCCACCAGGCCGTGCGCGAGGTCTTCGACTCGCTCGGCCCCGTGCTGCGCAAGCACCCGCGCTACGTCGAGGCCGCCGTCCTCGAGCGCGTGTGCGAGCCGGAGCGCCAGATCATCTTCCGGGTCCCGTGGGTGGACGACACCGGGCGCGTGCAGATCAACCGCGGCTTCCGCGTCGAGTTCAACTCGGCGCTCGGCCCGTACAAGGGTGGCCTGCGGTTCCACCCGTCGGTCTACCTCGGCATCGTGAAGTTCCTCGGCTTCGAGCAGATCTTCAAGAACTCGCTCACGGGCATGCCCATCGGCGGCGGCAAGGGCGGCTCCGACTTCGACCCGCGCGGGCGGTCCGACGGCGAGGTCATGCGGTTCTGCCAGTCGTTCATGACCGAGCTCTACCGGCACATCGGCGAGAACACGGACGTCCCCGCGGGCGACATCGGCGTGGGCGGCCGCGAGATCGGCTACCTCTTCGGGCAGTACAAGCGCATCACCAACCGGTACGAGTCCGGCGTCCTCACGGGCAAGGGCATCTCGTGGGGCGGCTCGCTCGTCCGCACGGAGGCCACGGGTTACGGCACGGTCCTCTTCGCGCAGAACATGCTGGAGACGCGCGGGCAGGAGCTCGACGGGCGCCGCGTCGTCGTCTCGGGCTCGGGCAACGTCGCGATCTACGCGACGGCCAAGGCACAGCAGCTCGGCGCGAACGTGGTCGCCTTCTCCGACTCGTCGGGCTACGTCGTCGACGAGGCCGGGGTCGACCTCGAGCTCCTGCGCCAGATCAAGGAGGTCGAGCGCGGGCGCGTCGCCGACTACGCCGCGCGCCGGCCCGGTGCCCGCGTCGTCACCGACGGGTCCATCTGGGACGTGCCGTGCGACGTCGCGCTCCCGTGCGCGACGCAGAACGAGCTCGACGAGGCGGCGGCCAAGCAGCTCGTCGCGAACGGCGTCGTCGCGGTCGCCGAGGGCGCGAACATGCCGACGACGCCGAGCGCCGTCGCGCTGCTCCAGGAGGCGGGCGTCCTCTTCGCACCGGGCAAGGCCGCCAACGCGGGCGGCGTCGCGACGTCGGCCCTCGAGATGCAGCAGAACGCGTCGCGCGACGCGTGGTCCTTCGAGTACACGGAGGACCGTCTCGCGCAGATCATGGCGGGCATCCACGACCGCTGCGTCGAGACGGCCGACGAGTACGGCACCCCCGGCAACTACGTGCTCGGCGCCAACATCGCGGGCTTCACCAAGGTCGCCGACGCGATCCTCGCGCTCGGCGTCATCTGACCCGAGCCGCACGACGACGGCCGCGGGTGCCCCGCGCAGAGCGGTGGCACCGGCGGCCGTCGTGCGCCCGCGAAAAGCCCTCCGGCCGAGAAGGGTCGGGCGACTAGGGTGGCCGGATGGCGACGGTCAGGCAGGTCCAGGTCACGTTCGACTGCGCGCAGCCACGGCGTGTCGCCCGGTTCTGGTGCGAGGTGCTGGGCTACGTCCCGGTGTCGCCCCCGGAGGGCTTCGCCACCTGGGACGACGCCGAGGCCGCGCTCCCGGCCGCGGAGCGGGACGCCTGGTCCGCGTGCAGCGACCCGACGGGGGCCGGGCCGCGCCTGTACTTCCAGCTCGTCCCCGAGGGCAAGGTCGTCAAGAACCGCGTGCACCTCGACGTGCGCGTCGGCACCGGACTGGTGGGGGCGGAGCGCCTCGCCGCGCTCGAGGCCGAGCGCGACCGGCTCGTGGCGCTCGGCGCGACGTGCGTGCGCGTGCTGGTCGCGGACGAGGAGAACGAGTCCTGCATCGTCATGCAGGACGTCGAGGGCAACGAGTTCTGCCTGGACTGAACCGCCGGCCCGACCCGCCGGCCCGACCCGCGGGGCCGGTACGCGGGACCGATCCGCGAGCCGGCCCCGGCGGGGTGCCGCGGGTGCGCTACGCGACGGTCGTGCGGACCGTGACGGGGATGTTGCCCCGGGTCGCGAGCGAGTACGGGCAGACGGCGTGCGCGGCCTCCGCGAGCTCCTCGGCGAGGTCCTGGGTGACGCCGCCCCCGAGCTCGACGTGCAGCGTCGCGCCGAGCGAGAAGCCGCCGTCGCCGTTCGGGACGAGGTCGACCTCGGCGACGACGGCCGAGTCCGTCACGGGGACCTTGCGCTGCGCCGCGACCATCTTCAGCGCCGAGTGGAAGCACGACGACCACCCGGCCGCGAACAGCTGCTCCGGGTTGGTCCCACCACCGAGTCCGCCCATCGCGCGCGGGACGGCGAGCGTGACGTCGAGCTGGCCGTCGTCGGACACGGCGCGACCTCCGGCGCGGCCGTCTCCGGTCGCTGTGGCCACGGCGGTGTAGAGGGTGTCAGCCATCGAGGTGCCTTTCGAGAGTCGTGATGCGACGTATAGTTACTAGTACGTCTACATCGAAGAACCTAGACTGGCGGCCGACCGCGCGCAAGGGGCGGAGAGAAGGAGGGGGCCATGGTCGACGACTCGCCGACGTCCGGGGCGACGGGCCGGGGCACCGCGGCGGACACGCGCCGCCGCATCCTCGAGGCTGCCTCGGCGCTCTTCTACGCCCAGGGCATCCGGGCGACGAGCGCCGACCGCATCATCGAGCAGGTCGGCATCACCAAGGTCACGTTCTACCGCCACTTCCGGACGAAGTCCGACCTCGTCGTCGCGTACCTCGAGCAGCAGGCCGCGCGCGACCGCGCCGTCGTCGACGAGGCGCTGCGCGACACCGAGCCGCTCGACGCGCTGAGCGCCCTCGCGGGCGCCATCGGCGCCGTGAGCTGCGTGCCGGGCTTCCGCGGCTGCCCGTTCATCAACGCCGCGGCGGAGACGCCCGACCCGCAGGATCCGGTGCGCGTCGTCGTGGACCGCCACCGGCGCTGGACGCGGGACGTGTTCGCGCGGCTCGCGGCGGCGGTCGGCGTCGCGGACGCCGACGCGACCGCGGCGCAGCTCATGATGCTGCGCGACGGCGCGATGGTCGCGGGGTACCTCGGCGACCCGGACGAGGTGGCCGCGACCCTGCGGTCCGCGTGCCTCGCCGCCGTCGCGGCGGGACGGCCGACGTCGGCCTGAGCCCCGCGCCCGACGCGCTGCCCGGAGTCGTCTACCCTGGCCGACGGCCGCCGTCGTGCGGGTCGTGCGACGCGACGGCCGCCGGACCGGACGACGGGAGAGCGCCATGACGACCACCCACCTCGAGGGCACCGCGGCCCGCGACGTGGCCCTCGAGCTCGCTGTCCAGGACCCCGACGGCGTCCGCGTGGCCGCAGCCGTGCATGCCCGCCGGGTCGAGCTGTGCGTCGGTCTCGGCGCGACGGGCGGCCTCACGCCCAGCGCCGGCCTCGTCGAGGCCGCGGTCGCCGCGGCGGCGGAGGCCGGAGGCCCCGGTCCGCGCGTCGAGGTGCACGTGCTCGTCCGGCCGCGCCCGGGCGGCTTCGTCCTCACGCCCACCGACCTCGACGTCCAGGTGCGCGACGTCCGGGCCGCGGTGGCGGCCGGGGCGAGCGGCGTCGTCGTGGGTGCGCTCACCCCGGACGGACTGGTCGACGTCGCCGCGGTCCGCACCCTCGTGGAGGCGGCGGACGGGCGCGAGGTCACGTTCCACCGCGCGGTCGACGTCGTGGCCGACCCGCTCGCGGCGCTCGACGCGCTCGCGGGGGCCGGGGTCGTGCGCGTGCTCACCTCGGGCGGGGCGTCGCGCAGCATCGACGGCGTCGATCGGCTGCGCGCCATGGCGACCCACGCGCGCGACGCGCTCGGTGGGCGTCTCCAGGTCATGGCGGGTGGGGGAGTGCGGCCGCAGGACGTCGGGGCCCTCGTGGTCGCCGGCGTGGACGCCGTGCACCTCTCGGCCAAGTGCGTGGTGGCGGACGACGCCGGGCCGGGAGGCGGCGGCGACGCCGGCTACGAGGTCACCGACCCCGAGGTCGCCCGGGCCGCGCGCGCCGCGCTGGACGCCGCGCGCTGACGCCGTCGCTGACCTGCCGCAGGCGCTGCCGCTGACCTGCCGTAGAAGCCGCCGGCGACCTGCCGCTGATCCGCCGGAGACGCTGCCGGCGACCTGCCGCTGACCGCCGTCGCCCCTGTCCCCAGGCCGTGCTCGCCGCGTCGGCGGTCGCGCCGGGACCGGCCGACGCACTGCTCCCGCACCGCCCTGACCTCGCGCGGCACCTCGGCCGGGCCCCGCACCGCGGGGTCCGGCCGGACTCGTCCTCGGGCGGTTCTGGCATCGAGGTCTCAGTTAGGTAACTTTCCTGTCGTATTCGTAGGAGGGCTGGTGGCTATTAGTTAGTGTTCCTGCCACACGCCTGCGGGCGCCGAAGAACGACGTGAGGACGCGTCGTCCCTGCGAAAGGACCGAAGATGATTCGAAGCACGGCGCGCAAGCGTCTGCTCACGGCGGCGGCACTCGTCACGGGCGTCTCGCTGCTCGCGAGCGCCTGCACCGGCGGGGGCAACGGCGAGGGGGAGGGCGACGGCGGCGAGGCC
Organism: Cellulosimicrobium sp. 4261; assembly: GCF_040546915.1. Classification (NCBI taxonomy): domain Bacteria; kingdom Bacillati; phylum Actinomycetota; class Actinomycetes; order Micrococcales; family Promicromonosporaceae; genus Cellulosimicrobium; species Cellulosimicrobium sp. 4261. The sequence goes on along the minus strand of NZ_JBEPOQ010000001.1, from coordinate 154,644 downwards.
CGCGTCCTCAACGTCTGGGCCGGGACCCAGACGCCCATGGTCGCGAACTTCAACCCGTACGCGCCCAACCCGCTGCACGTGACGAACGGCGGCATCTACGAGCCGCTGTTCTTCTACAACCGCGCCGAGGCCGGCGACCCGACGCCCCGCCTGGGCGAGTCCTACGAGTGGAGCGAGGACGGCACCGAGCTGACCGTCAAGATCCGCGAGGGCGTGAAGTGGTCGGACGGCGAGGACTTCACGGTCGAGGACGTCATCTTCTCGTACACGAACGACGCGGCGAAGCGCGACTACCTGAACACGATCGACAAGGTCGACGAGTCGACCGTCAAGTTCACGTTCAACGGCGCGCAGTTCACGAGCGCCGTGCAGATCCTCGGCACCACGCTCATGGTCCCCGAGCACCTCTTCAAGGAGGTGCCGGACCTCATCACGTACACGAACGAGGAGCCCGTCGGCACCGGTCCGTTCACGCTCGACACCATCACCAACGCGACCTACACCGTCGTCCCGAACGAGGACTACTGGGGCGGCGAGCCGAAGCTCGAGAAGGTCCGCTTCCTCGCTCTCGACAAGAACCAGAGCGCCCAGGACCTCCTCGCCACGGGCAAGATCGACTGGACCACGATGTTCATCGCGGACCCGGAGACGGTCACCGGGGCGGGCCAGGTCTCGCTGCTCAACACCCCGCAGGACCCGACCACGATCATGTCGTGCTCGAACGCGGCGCTCGGCTGCGCGGGCCCGCAGACGGACCTCGCCGTCCGTCAGGCGGTCAACCTGCTCGTCGACCGCGGCGAGATCAACGAGAAGGCGTTCTCGGGCCACGCGGCCGTCGCCTCGCCGTCGCTCGCGCTCGTCGGTCGTGACGACCGCTGGATCTCCTCGGAGATCGAGAAGGAGAGCCCGCAGGAGGGCGACCCGGCCGAGGCCGCCAAGGTCCTCGAGGCGGCCGGCTACACCAAGGGTGCCGACGGCATCTTCGAGAAGGACGGCCAGAAGCTCTCGGTCGACCTCATCTCGGTCGACGGCTGGAGCGACCACAACGCGGCCGGTGACCTCATCGCCCAGCAGGCGCTCGAGGCGGGCGTGGAGATCAACCACGTGAAGATCACGCAGCAGGAGATGTCCGACGCCCGGACGAGCGGCAACTACCAGATGATGATCAGCGGCATCACGGGCACCTCGCTCGACGACCCGTTCGCCATCTACCGCCAGTGGCTCACGACCGAGTACACGACGCCGGTGGGCGAGACGATCGAGGCCGGCCGCTTCAACTTCCCGCGCTACTCGAACCCGCTCGTCGACGAGGCCGTGGCCACCGCCGCCGGCACCAACGACGAGGACGCGAAGAAGGCCGCGTACGCCACGGTGCAGAAGGAGATCGCCCGCGACCTCCCCTACATCGCCCTCGTCGTGAACCCGACCATGTCGTTCGTCAACACGAAGAACTACACCGGCTGGCCGTCCGAGGACGACATGTACGCCTTCCCGCCGTCGTGGGCCACGATCAGCAACGGCGTGATCCTCTCCCAGCTCGAGCCCGCGAGCTGATGTCGCACTGCCGAAGAGGAGCTCGGGTGAACGAGGAGGCAGTCGCATGAGGTACTACGCACGGCGGATCACGTTCTACGTGGTCACCTTCTGGGCCGCCGTCTCGCTCAACTTCCTCCTGCCGCGGGCGATCCCCGGAGACCCCAAGCAGATCTACCTCGACACCATGCTCCGGAAGAACGGCGAGCTGACCCCTGGTCTCATCCAGAGCGTCGACGTCCTCTTCGGCAGTGACGACGCCACCCTGTGGGAGCAGTACCTCACGTACTGGAAGAACATCTTCACGGGTGACCTCGGTACGTCGGTCCTGTACTTCCCGGCACCCGTCAGCCAGCTGCTCGGCGAGGCCCTCCCCTGGACGGTGGGCCTCGTCGGGCTGGCGACGATCATCGCGTTCCTCCTCGGCGTCGGCCTCGGCGCGTGGGTCGGCTGGAAGCGCGGTACCTGGGTCGACCACATCATCCCGGCGTCGACGTTCCTCCAGGCCGTGCCGTACTTCTGGCTCGCCCTGGTCCTCATCTCGATCTTCTCGGTGTCGCTCGGCTGGTTCCCCATCGTGGGCGCGTACGACATCTTCGAGTTCGACAGCGGTCCCGAGTGGTCGTGGGACTTCGTGGGCAGCGTGATCTACCACGGCACCCTCCCGGCGGTGACGATCATCCTGTCGGCGATGGGCGGCTGGCTCCTCGGGATGCGCAACATGATGGTCTCGACCATCGCCGAGGACTACGTCACGACGGCCGAGGCCAAGGGCCTGCGCCCGTTCCGGGTCGCGCTGACGTACGCGACGCGGAACGCGGTCCTGCCGTCGGTCACGGGCTTCGGCATCGCACTCGGCTTCGTCGTCGCCGGGTCGGTGGTCATGGAGCAGGCCTTCAGCTACCCCGGCATCGGCAAGCTGCTCTTCACCGCGGTCCAGGCGAAGGACTACGCGCTCATGCAGGGCGCGTTCCTCGTGATCACCGTCGTGGTGCTCGCGGCGAACTTCCTCATGGACCTGATCAACGGCATCATCGACCCGAGGACGCGGAACAATGGCTGACCCCACCCGTGACGCCGAGACCGTGACGCCCGCGGCCGACGCCGCTCCTGCCGCCTCCGTGGTGGTGGACGGCCTCCCGCCCGAGAACCGGACCGCCGGCATCGTGCCGGACGTGCCCATCGCCCCGCCGGAGGCCGTCGTCGCGGGCGAGCCCGTCCCGGAGAGCACCGCGCCGAAGCGCGGCCTGCGGGCCATGCTCCCGCGCCGCTCGGGCAAGCTCGTCGTCGGGCTCGTGCTGACGCTCGGGATCGTGCTCTTCTCCGTCGTGACGCCGCTGTTCAGCCAGAGCCCGCGGGCGACGTCGAACCCGGCGTACCTGCCGCCGAGCACCGAGCACCTGCTCGGCACGAACAACATCGGCGTCGACATCTTCGCCCAGGTCGCGCACGGCGGCCTCGGCTCGCTGACGGTCGGCCTCCTCGCGGGCGTGATCGCGATGGTCCTCTCGCTCCTGTTCGGCATCCTCGCCGGCTACGTCGGGGGCTGGACCAACGAGATCCTGTCCTTCGTCACGAACATCATGCTCGTGATCCCCGGGCTCCCCCTGATCATCGTGATCTCGGCCTACCTGGAGTCCCGCTCGCTCTTCCTCGTCGCGCTGATCCTCGGCATCACCGGCTGGGCGGGCGCGGCGATCGTGCTGCGGGCCCAGGCCAAGTCGCTGCGGAGCCGCGACTACGTCTATGCGGCCAAGGTCGCGGGCGAGAAGGCGCCGCGCATCATCCTGGTCGAGATCCTGCCGAACCTGCTGCCGCTCCTCACCGCGAACTTCCTGGGCGCGGTGCTCCTCGCGATCCTCAGCGAGGCCGGCCTCTCGTACCTCGGCCTCGGGCCGTCGGGGTCGGTCACCTGGGGCACGATCCTCAACGAGGCCAGCACGCAGAACGCCATGGCCTACGGACGCTGGTGGTGGTTCGTGCCGCCGGGCCTCCTCATCGCGCTGTTCGGGTGCGGGCTCGCCCTCATCAACTTCAGCATCGACGAGATCATCAACCCGCGGCTGCGGACGGCGCCCGCCGCGGTCAAGAACGTCCGGCTCGCCCGCAAGCAGCGCGCGAAGCGTGCGGTGGTGACCACGTCCACCGCCGTCCCTTCCGCCCCGGCAGCCCCGGCGAGCACCCCGGCCCGCGACGACGAGAAGGTCCAGTCATGAGCACACCGACCCTCACCGCGAAGGCCGCGGGCGACTTCGGGGCCCCGCCCGGCGCGATCCCGGTGCTCACGGCACGGAACGTCTCGATCGAGTACCGCGTGAACCCGGTCGTGCAGGCCGTCAAGGACGTGTCCCTGACCCTGCACCGGGGTGAGATCCTCGGCCTCGCGGGCGAGTCCGGCTGCGGCAAGACGACGCTCGCGTACGGGCTCAACCAGCTCCTCAAGCCGCCCGCGCTGCGCACGAGCGGGGAGATCGTCCTCCACGACAAGGACGGCGGGGACATCGACGTCGCCGCCCTGTCGGGCGACTCGCTGCGGGCGTTCCGCTGGGACAAGGTCTCCATGGTCTTCCAGGGAGCGATGAACTCCCTCAACCCCGTGATCAGCATCAAGGCCCAGCTGTTCGACGTCTTCGCGACCCACCGCCCGGGGATGTCCACCAAGGACAAGCTCGCGCGCAGCCGGGAGCTGCTGGAGCTCGTCGGGGTCGACCCGAACCGGCTCGACAGCTACGCGCACGAGCTCTCCGGCGGCATGCGCCAGCGCGTCATGATCGCGATGGCCCTGGCGCTCCAGCCGCAGGTCATGATCATGGACGAGCCGACGACGGCGCTCGACGTCGTCGTCCAGCGCGGCATCCTGCGCGAGATCATGCGGCTGCGCGAGCAGTTCGACTTCGCCGTCGTGTTCATCACGCACGACCTGCCGCTCCTGCTGGAGATCAGCGACCGGATCGCGGTCATGCTCCGCGGCGAGATCGTCGAGCTCAACACGGCCGAGGAGATCTACCGCGCGCCCGCGCACGAGTACACGCGCCGGCTGCTCGGGTCGTTCCCGAGCCTCACGGGCGACCGTGGCGGGTTCGTCCGGTCCGGCGAGGACACCGCTGACAGCACGGGAGGGGTGGCCTGATGGGCACGCTCGAGATCCGGAACCTCACCAAGGACTTCGTCGTCCGCAACGGCTGGAAGCGGTCGCGGCTGCGCGCCGTGAACGACGTGTCGTTCACGCTCGAGCCGGGCAAGACGATCGCCATCGTCGGTGAGTCGGGCTCCGGGAAGTCGACCGTCGCGCGCATGATCGCGAAGCTCGAGACGCCGTCGTCCGGCGACATCCTGCTCGACGGCGTCCCGTCCGCCCGGCGCGGCCGCGCCCTGTCCGCGTACCGGCACGACGTCCAGATGGTGTTCCAGGACCCGTTCGCGTCGCTCAACCCGTTCCACTCGATCCGCCACCACCTGGAGCGGCCGCTGCGGATCCACGGGCTCGCGAAGACGGAAGCCGAGCTCGACGCGGCCGTCGACGAGCTCCTCACGCGCGTCAACCTCACGCCCCCGGCGACGTTCGCGGAGAAGCGTCCGCACGAGATGTCGGGCGGCCAGCGCCAGCGCGTCGCGATCGCCCGCGCGCTCGCGCCCGGCTCGCGGTTCCTCGTCGCGGACGAGCCCGTGTCGATGCTCGACGTGTCGATCCGGCTCGGGGTGCTCAACCTGCTCGCACGCCTGCAGCGCGAGGAGAACCTCGGTGTCCTCTACATCACGCACGACCTCGCGACGGCCCGGCACTTCAGCGACGAGATCCTCGTGATGTTCCGCGGGAACGTCGTCGAGCGCGGGCCGTCGGACCAGGTCATCCTCGACCCGCAGCACGAGTACACGAAGCTGCTCCTCGGGGCGGCGCCGGAGCCGCAGAACCATGGCCGCCTCCGCGAGGAGGTGCGCCGCGAGCTCGCGGCGGCCGCGGCGGGCGAGGGCGACGCCGTCGCCCGCGACCGCTTCGGTACGCGCGGCATGTGAGACGGGCGTCGCCCGTCCCCTCACCGTCCGGGCAGCGGGGGTTGCCCGGCGGCACGCGTCGGTGGTGACGCGTGCGCGTCGCGCGGGCCAGGTCAGTCGGACGCCCTGGCCCGCGCGCTCGCCCCGTGCGTCGTCGACCGTCCCGCCACGCGGGACGGCCCCGGCGACGGGTGGGTAGGGTCGGGCTCGTGCCCGCCCGTCACCTGCGCCTCGCGCGACCCGAACCCTCCGCCCCGAGCCCGACCGATCTGGTCACCGACGCGCTCGCTGCGCTGCGCCGCGAGATGGAGGTGCCGGAGAGCTTCCCGGACGCTGTGCTCGCCGAGGCCGAGGAGGTCGTGCGCGAGGACCGCGCGGTGCCCGGTCCGGGGCGCGTCGACCTGCGCGACGTCCCGTTCCTCACGATCGACCCGCCGGGCTCGATGGACCTCGACCAGGCGCTGCACCTCGAGCGGGCCGGAGGAGCGCCGGACGACCCGGCGGGCGCCGCGTTCGTCGTGCACTACGCGATCGCCGACGTCGGCGCGTTCGTCGTGCCGGGCGGTGCGATCGACGCCGAGGTCCACGAGCGCGGCACGACCCTCTACGCGCCCGACGGCCGGACCCCGCTGCACCCGGCCGTGCTGTCCGAGGGCGCGGCGAGCCTCCTGCCGGGCGAGGACCGCCCGGCCGCGGCGTGGCGCGTGGTGCTCGACACGCGGGGCGAGATCCTCGATGCGACGGTGCGGCGCGCCGTCGTGCGGTCGACGCAGCGCCTCACCTACGACGAGGCGCAGGCCCGGATCGATGCTCGTCCCGCCGGGGACGACACCGGCGACTCGCTCCTGCTGCTCCGCGAGGTGGGCGAGCTGCGGCTCGCGCGCGAGCGCGAGCGCGGCGGCGTCTCGCTCGAGGTGCCCGAGCAGGAGATCGTCACGCGCGACGACGGCTCGTTCGACCTCGAGTTCCGCTCGACCCTCCCGGCGGAGGCGTGGAACGCCCAGGTGTCGCTGCTCACGGGCATCGCAGCGGCACGGCTCATGCGCGCGGGAGGCGTCGGCGTCTTCCGCGCGCTGCCCGAGGCCGACCCGCGGGACCTCGCGCGCCTGCGCCGCACGGCCCGCGCGCTCGGCATCGACTGGCCGCGCGAGACGCCGTACGCCGACCTCGTCCCCACGCTCGACTCGCGCATCCCGCGCCACGCCGCGTTCCTCAACGAGGCCACGTCGTTGTTCCGGGGGGCGTCGTACGAGGCGTTCGGCGGCACGGGCCAGGAGCCCGGCGTGCCCGACGACGCCGCGCACGCCGCGATCGGCGCGGAGTATGCGCACGTCACCGCGCCCCTGCGCCGGCTCGTGGACCGCTACGGCACCGAGGTGTGCCTCGCGCTGTGCGCGGGGGAGGACCTGCCGGGGTGGGTGCTCGACGCCCTGCCCGGCCTGCCGCGCACCATGGCCCGCACGGGCCAGCGCGCGAGCGCGTACGAGCGCGCGATCGTCGACGTCGTCGAGGCCGCGCTGCTCAGCGGGCGCGCGGGCGAGGAGTTCGCCGGCGTCGTGGTCGACGTCGAGGACGACCGCGAGCGCGAACGCCGCCTCGAGCGCGACGGCGGGGACGGCGCGGACGGGACGCGGCGCGGCCAGGTGGTCCTCGCCGACCCCGCGGTGCGCGCCCCTGTCGAGGGTGCGGACCTCCCGCTCGGCGACCCGGTCCGCGCCACGCTGCGCGAGGCGTCGGTCCCCGAGCGCCGTGTCCGGTTCACCGTCGGCTGAGGCCGCACCACCCGGCCTAGGCTGGTCCCCGTGCCTGCCCGACGCCGTACCGACCCCGCCGTCGGCCGCCTCGCCCTGGCGACGTGGCGCGACGACCCCACCGACCGCCGTGCCGTGACGACCGCGGTGCGGTTCACGCTCGAGGAGCTCGCCGACGTCGCGCCCGGGCACGCGGTCGAGGTGCGCGTGCCGCCCGCGGGCGCGGTCCAGGCGGTCGAGGGCCCGCGGCACACGCGGGGGACGCCGCCGAACGTCGTCGAGACGGACCCGCAGACGTGGCTGGGCCTCGTGACGGGGGCCGTTGCCTGGGCCGACGCCGTCGCGGACGGGCGGGTCCGCGCGTCGGGCGAGCGCTCCGACATCTCGTTCCTGCTGCCGCTCCAGGCGGCCCGGCCCCGCTGAGCCTTCCGGGGCCGACCTCGGCGCCCCTTCGCGGGCGGGGGCGTGTTACCGGTGGGTAACGTTCTCGGCGTCAGGTCTGGCGGAGCGCCGGACGGAGGACTAGCGTCCCAGGATGACCGGCCGCCGTCCGCGCGGGCGCTCGCGGCACGACGACGTGCGCTGGCGTTCTCGTGGCGGTGACACGGCAGCAACCGCCCGTTCATCCAGGTGGGGTGCGATGTCCCGCGGAGGCAGGGCGTCGTGCCGTCCGAGGCTCGTCCCCGACCCCCGGGAACGCGCGAGCTGCTGCCCGGCCGTCCGCACGAGATGAAGGAGTCAGCGTGACCGACCACCAGCACCTGCGGCGACGGAGGGTGGTGGCGGGCACGTTGACCGTGGCCCTCGCCGTGCCGTTCTCCGTCGCGGCGGCCACCGCCGCGAGCGCGGCGCCCGACGGGTCGGGCCTCGTCATCAACGAGGCCTACCTCAGCGGCGGCAGCGCCAACGCCCCGTACACCCACAAGTTCGTCGAGCTGTACAACCCCACGCAGGCGTCGATCGACCTCTCCGGGATGTCGCTGCAGTACCGCTCGGCGACGAGCACGGGCGCCTTCACGGGCGTGACCGCGCTGACCGGCTCGGTCGCCCCCGGGGGCTACTACCTGGTGCAGGGCGGTTCGAACGGCTCGAACGGCGCCGCGCTGCCCACGCCCGACGCGACGGGCGGTCTCAACCCGTCGGGCACGACGGGCACCCTCGCGCTCGTGCGGTCGACCTCCCCGGTGGCGCTGCCGGCGGGGAACGCCGCGGGCGCCGCCAACGTCGTCGACCTGATCGGGTACGGCACCTCGAACACGTTCGAGACGGCCGTGGGCCCCGCGCCGTCGGCCAACAACGTGCCGGCCTCGATCAACCGGACCGGGTACGCCGACACGGACGACAACAGCAAGGACCTCACGCTCTCCAGCACCGTGACGCCGCAGAACAGCGGCGACGACGGCGGCGGTCCGGGTCCCGAGCCGGGCGAGGTCGTCCCGATCGCGGAGATCCAGGGCACGGGGGCGGCGAGCCCGCTCGTCGGGCAGACGGTCACCACGCGTGGTGTCGTCACCGCGACGTACCCCACGGGCGGCTACGACGGCTTCTACCTCCAGACCGAGGGCACGGGTGGCGACCTCGACGCGTCGCACACGGCGTCGGACGCGATCTTCGTCTACTCGAAGGCCGGCGCGGCCGCGGTGGAGGTCGGCGACCACGTCGAGGTGACCGGCGCGGTCTCCGAGTACTTCACGCTCACCCAGATCACGCCCGCGGCGGGCGGCTGGACCGTCCTCGACGAGGCGGCGCAGGACGTCAAGCCCGCGAACGTCGCGTTCCCGGCGACCGACGCCGAGCGCGAGGTCCTCGAGGGCATGCTCGTGCAGCCGGCGGGCGACTACGTCGTCGCCGACAACTACGACACGAACTACTACGGGTCGTTCGTGCTCGCGGCAGGGACGGACCCGTTCCTCCAGCCGACGACGGCCGGGCGGCCCGGCAGCGCGGAGGCGGGGGCCGCCGTCGCGGACCGCGCCGCGCGTGCCGTGGTGCTCGACGACGGCGCCACGACGAACTTCAACAACACCGCGAACAAGGGCGTCCCGCTCCCGTACCTCACGGGCGGGGCACCGGCACGCGTGGGCGCGGCCGTGTCGTTCACGACGCCGGTCATCCTCGACTACCGGTTCGACGCCTGGACGTTCCAGCCGCGCACGCAGCTCACCGCGGGCGACGGCGGCAACGCCGCCACGGTGCAGCCGGTCACGTTCGAGAACACGCGGGAGGACGCGCCGGCCGAGGTCGGGGGCGACCTCTCCGTCGCGACGTTCAACGTGCTCAACTACTTCACGACCACGGGTGACCAGGTCGCGGGCTGCCAGTTCTACACGGACCGCGCCGGGAACCCGATCACGGTCCGCACGGGCTGCGACGCGCGCGGCGCGGCGGACGCCGCGAACCTTGAGCGGCAGCAGACGAAGATCGTCGCGGCGATCGACGCCCTCGACGCGGACGTCGTCGCGCTCATGGAGATCGAGAACTCCGAGCCGTTCGGCAAGGACCGCGACCAGGCGCTGTCGGACCTCGTGGACGCGCTCAACGCGGCCGCGGGCGCCGAGGAGTGGGCGTTCGTCCCGTCGCCGGCCGCCGTGCCGACGGACGAGGACGTCATCCGCCTCGCGTACATCTACCAGGTGGCCGAGGCCGAGCCGGTCGGCGACTCCGTGATCCTGCTCGACGACCCGGCGTTCTCGAACGCGCGCGAGCCGCTCGCCCAGGTCTTCCAGCCCGCGGGCGGGATCAGCGAGGGCGACGACGCGGCGAGCGACGACGTGCTCGTCGTGGCGAACCACCTCAAGTCGAAGGGCGGCAACGACACCGCGCCCGCCGACCAGAAGGACACGGGCGACGGCCAGGGCGCGTACAACAAGGCGCGCGTGGGCCAGGCGACGGCGCTCGTCGCCTTCGCCGAGGACGTCGCGGCCGACGCCGGGACGGACAAGGTCCTGCTCGCGGGCGACTTCAACTCCTACGAGCAGGAGGACCCGCTGCAGGTGCTCAAGGACGCCGGCTACACCGACCTCGGTGCGTCGACGGGCGAGCACACCTACCTGTTCGACGGGTACGTCGGGTCGCTCGACCACGTGTTCGCGTCGTCGGCCGCGGCGGAGGCCGTCACCGGCACCGACGTGTGGAACATCAACTCGGTCGAGCCGATCGCCAACGAGTACAGCCGGTACAACTACAACGCGTCGATCCTCTACGACACGACGCCGTTCCGGTCGTCCGACCACGACCCCGTCCTCGTGGGCCTCCAGCTCGGCGCCGCCGAGCCCGGCACCACGCAGCTCGACCTGCTGGCGATCAACGACTTCCACGGTCGCATCGACGCCAACACGGTGAAGTTTGCGGGCACGATCGAGCAGCTGCGCGCGGCGAACCCGGACGGGACGGCCTTCGTCTCGGCGGGCGACAACATCGGCGCCTCGCTGTTCGCGTCGGCGCTCCAGGAGGACCAGCCGACGATCGACGTGCTGAACGCGCTCGACGTCGCGGCGTCCGCGGTGGGCAACCACGAGTTCGACCAGGGCATGGACGACCTCACGGGTCGTGTCACCGACGAGGCGGACTGGGCCTACCTGGGCGCGAACGTCTACGACAAGGGCACGACGAACCCGGCGCTGCCGGAGTACCAGGTCGTCGAGATCGACGGCCTCGACGTCGGCTTCGTGGGCGTCGTCACGGAGGAGACCCCGACGCTCGTCACGCCGTCGGGCATCGCGGACGTCGACTTCGGCGACCCCGTCGAGGCGCTCAACCGCGTCACCGCCCAGCTCCAGGACGGCGACCCGGCGAACGGCGAGGCGGACGTCGTCGTGGGGCTCGTCCACGAGGGCGCGTCCGCGGGCACGCCCGACGGCGCGACGCTCGAGGAGGAGGTCGCCGCCGGCGGCGCCTTCGCGGACATCGTCACCGAGACCGACGCGCGCGTCGCGGCGATCTTCACGGGCCACACCCACAAGCAGTACGCGTGGGACGCGCCCGTCCCGGGCGCCCCGGGCAAGACCCGCCCGATCGTCCAGACCGGCAACTACGGCGAGTTCATCGGGCACGTGTCGCTCACCGTGGACACCGCGACCCACGAGGTCACGGCGTACACGGCGCAGAACGTCGCCCGCACGACGGCGGACGACGCGACCCTGGTCGCGACGTACCCGCGCGTCGCGGAGGTCAAGACGATCGTCGACGCGGCGCTCCAGCAGGCCGAGGTCATCGGCGCGACCCCGATCGGCGAGGTCACCGCGGACATCACGACGGCGTTCTCCGGCGGCTCGTACACCGGCCCCGGCGGGACGTACGTGGGCTCCGGCCCGCTGCCGACCACGGGTCGTGACGACCGCGCCTCGGAGTCGACGCTGGGCAACCTCGTCGCGGACTCGCTGCTCGCCACGCTCGCCGACCCGGCGCGCGGCGGTGCGGACATCGGCGTCGTCAACCCGGGCGGTCTGCGCAACGAGCTCTTCCACAACGGCGACGGCGTCATCACCTACGCCGAGGCCAACGCGGTGCTGCCGTTCGTCAACAACCTGTGGACCGTGACCCTCACGGGTGAGCAGGTCGTCGAGATGCTCGAGCAGCAGTGGCAGACGAACCCGGACGGCACGCGCCCCTCGCGTCCGTACCTCGCCCTGGGGCTCTCGGACAACGTGTCGTGGACGGCGGCCACCGCCGACCCGCTCGCGGCGCCGGGGAGCAACGTCTCGTCCGTGACGATCAACGGCGAGCCGATCGACCCCGCGGGCGAGTACCGCGTGGCGACGTTCTCCTTCCTCGCGACGGGTGGTGACAACTTCCGCGTGTTCACGGACGGCACCGACCCGCGCGACTCCGGTCTGGTCGACCGGGACGCGTGGATCGCGTACCTGCAGCAGAGCTCGCCGGTCTCGCCGTCGTTCGACCGCTCCCGCGTGGTCGTCGACGAGCTCCCCGGCACCGTGACGGCGGGCTCCGACGTGAGCGTGGGCCTCTCGGGCCTCGACCTCACCTCGCTCGGGTCGCCGGCGAACACGTCGGTGGACGGGTACCTCGTCGCGGCGGACGCCACGTTCGACCCGGCGAACCCGGGCACTCCGGCGGGCACCGCGACGGTGACGGGCGGGGCCGCGACGCTGACGGCGACGGTCCCGGCCGACGCCGCGGCGGGCGAGTACGACCTGTGGGTCGTCGCGTCGCCGAGCGGCACGACGGCGCGCATCCCGGTCACGGTCGAGGCCGCGGCCCCGACGGTGGAGCTCGTGAACCTCGAGGCCACCGCGCGCTGCACCGGCAAGTTCGTCCACGTCGCGGTCCGCGCCACCAACGGCGAGGACGTGCCGGTCGAGGTCGTCCTCCAGACGCCCTACGGCTCCAAGCGGTTCCCGAACCTCCAGCCGGGCAAGAACGCCTACCAGTCGTTCAACACCCGGGCCACGTCGGTCGAGGGCGGCACGGTCACCGTGACCGCGACGCTCGACGGCGTGACGCAGGAGTACGAGATCCCCTTCGAGGGGCAGACCTGCGGCTGACGCCTGCCTGACGCCGTGCGGCGCCGCCGACGAGGCGACGCCACGTCCCGCGACCCGGGTCCCGTCCGACGGGCCCGGGTCGCGGTGCGTCCGGGGCGAGGACTCTGCGGGGAGTCCCAGGAAGCGCGGGTAGGGTCGTGCCCGTGAGCTCCGAGCAGTCCCGCGTGCCCGACGGCACGGCCCCCGACCCGTCCGCCGCGCCCGACGCCGTCGTGCCCGAGGCTGCACGCCCCGAGGCCGGGTCTGAGGCCGCCGAGCCCGCGCCCGCCGGGCCCGCGGCCGCCGGGCCGGAGACGGGGGCGGACGAGACGCCGGGCGCGGCGTCCGACGACGCCGCCTCCGCCGGTGGCGAGGAGGTCGAGATCGAGTCCGTGGTCGACCCGGCGGCCGTCCGCCGCGCCCCCCGCTACCGGGCGTTCTTCACGGTCGGCATCCTCCTCGGCACGGTCCTCGGCCTGGGCATCGGCGGTGCGTGGCTCCAGTCGCCCGCCGCGGCGCCGGTCTTCAAGCCCGGCGTCTACTTCACGGTCATCCTCGTGACGTGCGCGGCGCTCGGTGCCGCGGTCGCGGGCGTGTGGGCCGTCGTCGCCGACCGCCGCAGCCTGCGCGGGCGCCGCTGACCGCTCAGCGGGCGAGCGGCTCGGCCACGCGCCGGGCCGCCGGCTCGGGCGCCGATCCGGTCGGGGCGCCCGCGGCGGGGGAGAGCCGCACCGCCACGCCGGGCGCCAGGCCCAGCGTCCGCGCCTCCGCGCGGGTCACGACGACGGACACCACCTCGTCCCCGGCGGTCACCTCGGCGCGCACCTCGAAGCCCACGCGCGTCGTGCGCGTCACGACGCCGGTCACGCTCGCCGCGTCCGCCGTCTCCCCGGCCGCTACGTCCTGGTGCGCCGACCGGTCGAGCCCGGGCCCGCCGTCGGGCAGCACCTCGACGTGGACGTCGTGCGGGCGCACGAGGACGCCACCGAGGCGGGTCACCGGGCCGAGGAAGCCCATGACGAAGTCGTTCGCGGGACGGTCGTAGAGGTCGTCGGGCGAGCCGACCTGCTCGATGCGGCCCTCGTTGACGACGACGATCTCGTCCGCGACCTCGAGCGCCTCCTCCTGGTCGTGCGTGACGAACACCGTGGTGACGGGAATCTCGTCGTGCAGGCGGCGCAACCAGTCGCGCAGCTCCTTGCGGACCTTCGCGTCGAGCGCGCCGAACGGCTCGTCGAGCAGGAGGACGCTCGGGCGGATCGCGAGCGCGCGGGCGAGCGCCATGCGCTGGCGCTGCCCGCCGGAGAGCTGCGAGGGCAGTCGGTGCGCGAAGCTCTCGAGGTGCACGAGCCGCAGGAGCTCGTCGACGCGCTCGGCGACCTCGGCCTTCGGCGTGCGGCGGATCTCGAGCCCGAACGCGACGTTCCGCGCGACGGTCAGGTGCTTGAAGGCCGCGTAGTGCTGGAAGACGAAGCCCACGTTGCGACGACGCGCGGGCAGGTTCGTGGCGTCGCGGCCCTCGATCTCGACCTGGCCGGAGTCCGGCACCTCGAGCCCGGCGACGACGCGCAGCAGCGTGGACTTGCCGCCGCCGCTCGGGCCGAGCAGCGCCGTGAGGCGGCCGGTCGGCACGGAGACGGAGACGTCGTCGAGCGCGACGAAGTCGCCGAAGGTCTTGCGGACGTCGCGGATCTCGATGCTCATGCGTCGGCCTCCGTGGGGGCGGCGGGGCGGGTGGACCTGAGGGTGCGGGGGGAGATCGCGGTGCGGGGGGAGCGGCGGGGCCGGGGGCCGGCGGCGTCGTCGGAGCGCAGGAACGTCACGGCGACGATGCACGCCACGGACACCGACGCGAGGAGGAACGCGACGGCGTAGGCGGTGCCCTGCTCGAAGTCCTGGTACCGCTGCTCGACGAGCAGCGTGGACGTCTGCGTGCGGCCCTCGAAGTTGCCGGAGACGACCTTGACCGCGCCGAACTCGCCGAGGGCGCGCGCGAGCGTGAGCACGACGCCGTAGACGACGGCCCACCGGATCGCCGGCAGGGTGATGCGCCGGAACGTCTGGAGGCGGCTCGCCCCGAGGCTCGTCGCGGCGAGCTCCTCGTCGGTGCCGAGCTCCGTGAGGACCGGCACGACCTCGCGGGTGACGAGCGGGAGGCACACGAACGCGGTGGCGAGGACGATGCCCGGCGGCGCGAAGATCACCTGGAGCCCGGCGTCCTCGAGCGCGCCGCCGAACCAGCCGTTCTTCCCGTACACGAGGACGAGCGAGAGCCCGACGACGATCGGGGAGACGGACAGCGGGAGGTCGAGCAAGGCGTTGAGGAGGGCCTTGCCCGGGAAGTCGTACCGGACGATGAGCATCGAGATCCCGACGCCGAACACGGTGTTGATCAGCACGACCTGCACCGCGACGGCCGCGGTGAGCTGGAGCGCGAAGACGACGGACGGGTCGGCGAGGGCACGCTGGAACGTCTCGAGCCCGTCGGCGAACGCGCCGCGCACGACGAGCGAGACCGGCCACCCGACGAGCAGCACGAGATAGATGACGACGGCGGCGCGCAGCGTGCGGCGCACCCAGGGAGAGCTATCCACGGCGGGCCACCCTGCGCTGGAGGAACTGGATCGTCGCGATGACGAGCAGCGAGACGAGGAGGAGCACCGACGCGACGGCCGCCGCCTGCTCCGGCTGGCCGTTCTCCAGGTAGCTGAGGATGCGCACGGAGCCGACCTCGGTGCGCATCGGCAGGTTCCCGGAGAGCAGGACGAGCGCGCCGTACTCGCTGATGGCGCGCGCGAACGACAGCGCGGCGCCCGCGGTGATCGCGGGCGCGAGGGCCGGGAGGACGACGCGGCGGAAGGTCGTGGCCCGCGTGGCGCCCAGCGACGCGGCGGCCTCCTCGACGTCCCGGTCCAGCTCGGCGAGCACGGGCTGCACGCTGCGCACCACGAAGGGCAGCGTGACGAACAGGAACGCGAGGAAGACGGCGGCGCGGGTGTTCGCGACGTCGATCCCCAGCGGTCCCGACGGCCCGTACAGCGCGAGCAGCACGAGTCCGGCGACGATCGTGGGGAGCGCGAACGGGATGTCGATGAGCACCTCGAGGAGCCGCTTGCCGGGGAACCGGTCGCGCACGAGGACCCACGCGATCAGCGTGCCCATGACCACGTTGACGGCGGTCACGGCGAGCGCCTGCGTCACCGTGAGGGTCAGCGCCGCGGCGGTCTGCGGCTGCGTCACGGCGGCGACGAAGGCGGGCCAGCCGCCGACGGACGTCTCGACGAGCACGGCGACCAGCGGGACGAGGGCGAGGGCCGAGAACCACACGAGCGCGACGCCGAGCCCGAGGCCCGAGGTCGCCGTGAGCCGGTAGGGGCCGTTGGGCGCCCGACGGCGCGTGCGGCCGGGAGGCGCGGCCGGGGCCGGACGGTGCTCGCGCGCCGCCCGGCCCGGTCGTTCAGCGAGGGTCGAGGCCACGGTTCACTGCTTCCCGGTCTCGGCCTGGATCTTCGTCACGAGGCCCTCGTCGCCGAAGAACTTGTCGTTGGTCGCGGACCAGCCGCCGAAGTCGTCGGCGATGGTGAGGAGGGTGGGGACGGTCGGGAACGGGTCGCTCGGGTCGTTCGCGCCTTCGACCTCGACGTCGACGTCGCCGGTGAGCGGGCGGAAGCCCACGTGCGCGAACGCCTCCTGGCCCTCGGGCGTGAGGACGAAGTCGAGGTAGCTCTGCGCCTTCGGGTCGGCGTCGACCGTCACCGCGGCGGGGTTCTCGATGAGGAGCGTCTGGTCGGGGACCACGTAGTCGAACGTCTCGCCGTTCTGCCGCGCGAGGATCGCCTCGTTCTCGTAGGAGAGCAGGACGTCGCCGGTGCCGGACGTGAAGGCCGTCGTCGCGTCGCGGCCGCTGCCGGGCAGCGCCACCGCGTTGCTGAAGAACTTCCGCAGGTACTCGGTCGCGTCCTCCTCGGAGCCGCCGTTCGCGATGACGCTGCCCCACCCGGCGAGGATGTTCCAGCGGGCCGAGCCCGACGAGCCGGGGTTGGGGGTGACGATCTCGACCCCGGGCTGGACGATGTCCTCCCAGCTCCGGATGTTCTTCGGGTTGCCCTCGCGGACCACGAGGACCACGACGGACTGGCTGACGATGCCCTGGTTCTCGCCCGCGTCCCAGTCCTCGGCGACGAGGCCCGCGTCCACGAGGCGCGTCACGTCGCCCTCGAGCGAGAAGTGCACGTAGTCGGCCTCCAGCCCGTCGGCGACCGCGCGGCTCTGGTCGCCGGACGCGCCGTACGACGTCTCCCAGGTCACGCCCTGGCCGTCCTCGGTCTCGCCCCAGAGCTCCTGCGCCGCGTCGTTGCCCGCCTTGGGCACGGCGAAGCCGACGAGCGAGAGCGTCGTGGGCTCGACGTCGGAGCCCCCGTCGCCGCCCGCGTCGCCCCCGCCGGACCCGTCGACGGCGGTCGGCGCGCAGGCGGTGAGGACCAGGGCGGTGGCTGCCGCGGCAGCCGCGAGGGTGATCGTCGTCCGGAGGCGTCGCATGGTGTCGTCCTTCGTCGGGTCCCGGGAGGCGGGAACGGTGGTGGTACGGGCCCGGCGCGGTGGCGATACTTGACTCGCTCGGTCCGGTAAGTCGAGATTCAAGCGCGGCGTTCCCACGCAGCGAAACCCCCGACCGGCAGATGGGACGACGTAACGCCACCGTGAACGACGGCGGGCCGCCGTCCGCCTGCTCGTCCGCTTCCGCCCTCGCTCGCACGCTGTGGGACACTGAGGTACGTGGCCCCCCGCGGAGATGGACTTCTCAACCACGACCTCATGCCCGGCGAGAAAGGCCCCCAGGACGCCTGCGGCGTCTTCGGTGTCTGGGCGCCCGGCGAGGAGGTCGCCAAGCTCGCCTACTTCGGGCTCTACGCGCTGCAGCACCGCGGCCAGGAGTCGGCGGGCATCGCGACGAGCAACGGCGAGCAGATCCTCGTCTACAAGGACATGGGCCTCGTCTCCCAGGTCTTCGACGAGACGGCCCTCAACGCCCTGACGGGGCACATCGCCGTCGGGCACTGCCGCTACTCGACCACGGGCGGCGTGACGTGGGAGAACGCGCAGCCCACGCTCGGCGCCACCGCGTCCGGGACCGTGGCCCTCGGGCACAACGGCAACCTCACCAACTCCGCCGAGCTCGTCAACCTCGTCGCCGAGCGCTACGGCAGCCAGCGCCGCGGCGAGCTCGCGCGCGGCAACACCACGGACACCGCGCTCGTCACCGCGCTCCTCGCGGGCGACGCCGACCACACGCTCGAGGCGACGGCGCTCGAGGTGCTCCCGCGCCTGCGCGGCGCTTTCTCGCTCGTCTTCATGGACGAGCGCACGCTCTACGCCGCGCGCGACCCGCAGGGCGTGCGCCCGCTCGTGCTCGGCCGTCTCGAGCGCGGCTGGGTCGTCGCGAGCGAGACCCCCGCGCTCGACATCGTGGGCGCGTCCTTCGTGCGCGAGGTCGAGCCCGGCGAGCTCATCGCGATCGACGCCGAGGGGCTCCGCTCGCAGCGGTTCGCGCCCATCGAGCGCGCGGGCTGCGTCTTCGAGTACGTCTACCTGGCCCGCCCGGACACGAGCATCAACGGCCGCTCGGTGCACGCGGCGCGCGTCGAGATGGGCCGCCAGCTCGCCCGCGAGCACCCGGTCGAGGCGGACCTCGTCATCCCGGTCCCCGAGTCGGGCACGCCTGCCGCCGTGGGCTACGCCGCCGAGTCGGGCATCCCGTTCGGCCAGGGGCTCACGAAGAACGCCTACGTGGGTCGCACGTTCATCCAGCCGTCGGACACGCTCCGTCAGCTCGGCATCCGCCTCAAGCTCAACCCGCTGCGCGACGTGATCCGCGGCAAGCGGCTCGTCGTGGTCGACGACTCGATCGTGCGCGGCAACACCCAGCGCGCGCTCGTGCGCATGCTGCGCGAGGCCGGCGCCGCCGAGGTGCACGTGCGCATCAGCTCGCCGCCCGTGAAGTGGCCGTGCTTCTACGGCATCGACTTCGCGTCGCGCGCCGAGCTCATCGCGAACGGCCTCTCGCCGCACGAGATCGGCCAGTCGCTCGGTGCCGACAGCCTCGGCTACATCTCGACCGAGGGCATGATCTCGGCGACCGAGCAGCCGTCGTCCCAGCTCTGCACGGCGTGCTTCACGGGCAAGTACCCCATCGAGCTGCCGCCCGACGACCAGCTCGGCAAGCACCTCCTCGAGCAGGCCGAGCTCCCGCTCGGGGCGCCCGAGGACGGGCTGCGCAGCCTCTCGGTGACCGCCGGCGGCGCCGGCGCCCTCCAGCACCCCTGACCCGCACCCTCCGCACCACCGGCGCGCGCGCCGCGAGACACCTTTGGAGCCGACACCATGACTGCCGACTCGCCCCGCACGGGCCTCACCTACGCCGCCGCGGGGGTCGACACCGAGGCCGGTGACAAGGCCGTCGAGCTCATGAAGGACGCCGTCCGCCGCACCCACGGGCCGCAGGTCCTCGGGGGCGTCGGCGGGTTCGCCGGGCTCTACGACTTCTCCGAGGTCGCGACGTACCGCCGTCCGCTGCTCGCGACGTCGACCGACGGCGTCGGCACCAAGGTCGCGATCGCGCAGGCGCTCGACGTGCACGACACGATCGGCTTCGACCTCGTCGGCATGGTCGTCGACGACATCGTGGTGGTGGGCGCCAAGCCGCTGTTCATGACCGACTACATCGCGTGCGGCAAGGTCGTGCCCGAGCGCATCGCGGGCATCGTCCGGGGCATCGCCGCCGCCTGCGAGGTCGCCGGCACGGCGCTCGTCGGCGGGGAGACGGCCGAGCACCCGGGCCTGCTCGGCGAGGACGAGTACGACGTCGCGGGC
This sequence comes from Cellulosimicrobium sp. 4261, assembly GCF_040546915.1. Lineage (NCBI taxonomy): Bacteria > Bacillati > Actinomycetota > Actinomycetes > Micrococcales > Promicromonosporaceae > Cellulosimicrobium > Cellulosimicrobium sp. 4261. Next base: position 135,014 of record NZ_JBEPOQ010000001.1, on the reverse strand, counting down.
GCGGCCACGGGCGTCGTCGAGGCGGACGCGCTGCTCGGCCCGGATCGCGTCCGCGAGGGCGACGTGCTCGTCGGCATGGCGTCGTCGGGCCTCCACTCGAACGGCTACTCGCTCGTGCGCGCCGTGCTGAAGCACGCGGGCTGGGGCCTCGAGCGGCACGTGGACGAGCTCGGCCGCACCGTCGGCGAGGAGCTGCTCACCCCGACGCGCGTCTACGCGAGCGACTGCCTCGCCCTGGCCGCCGACGACGCGGCCCAGGTCCACGCGTTCACGCACGTCACGGGCGGCGGCCTGGCCGCGAACCTCGCGCGCGTCCTCCCGGCAGGGCTCGTCGGGGTCGTGGACCGGGGGAGCTGGGACGTGCCGCCCGTCTTCCGCCTCGTGCGCGAGCTGGGCGGGGTGCCGCGCGGCGACCTCGAGAACACCCTCAACCTCGGCGTCGGGATGGTCGCGGTCGTGGGCGCGGACGGCGTCGACGCCGCCCTGGCGCGGTGCGCCGCGCTCGGCGTGCCCGCGTGGGTGCTCGGCACGGTCGAGGCCTTCGACCCGGACGCGGCCCGCGACCTCGCCGACGGCGACCTGGTCGCCGGCACCAAGGGCGTCCAGGCGGGCGCGGTGCGCCTCGTCGGCGACTACCGGTCCTGATCACCGCCCGGTCGGGTCGGCGCGCGGGTCCCGCGGCGTCCGGCCCGGCCTGGGCTGCGTGCCCGCGGGCGCGACGTCGCGGTGGTCCGTCGCGGACTCGCGGTGGGGTGCTCTGTCGTCGGCGCCACGGACGCACGACGACGGCGCCACCGCCTGCGGGCAGGCGACGGCGCCGTCGAGGTCAGATGCGTCCGTGCGAGACGGCGGAGGGGGTGTCGCGGACGACCGTCAGCGGTCGTCGGACCAGTCGTTGTAGCGCTGGTCGTAGCGCTCGAGGTCGTCCGGCTCGGCGCCGAAGCGCGAGTCCGTCACGACATCCGTACGGCTGTGACCCGTGAGCTCCTGCTCGAGCGCACTGTAGTTCGTCTCGGGGCTGTAGTACTTCAGCGCGCGAGCGACCTTGGTCTGCTTTGCCTTCTGACGGCCGCGGCCCATGGCTCCGACCCCCTCAACGTAGAAGCGGGGCGGCAACGTACTCAGACGTGCGGCCCCGGGGTGTAGTTTCGTCTGTTCAGGGTCCAACGGTACATGCTCAGGGCCTATTCCATCCACTCAGGACCCCGGCCGAGCCGCGGACGTGCCTACCGTCACACAGTCTCCACCGCGCGGGCTCGCGCGGACCGGGTCCGGCGGTCGGAAGAGCCCTTGCGGACCACCTGCGGCAACGCTCTCGTATGCCACAGGAGCGCCTATCCGGCCGATCCGACCATAGAGCGCCTAATTCACCCGTCCGTCAAGTCGCCCGAAATCCGCATGCTGCGACAATGGAAAGTACTGGCGTCGTGCTGTCGTCGTGATCCGGGGTATCTGCCGGACCAGCGCGTACCAGGAGGAGGTGTCGTGATGTCCATGCACGGAGAGTCCGAGGTTCTGCTCACGCCCGCCGAGGTCGCCAGCCTCTTCCGCGTCGACCCCAAGACCGTCACCCGCTGGGCGAAGGCGGGCAAGCTGTCGTCGATCCGCACCCTGGGCGGCCACCGGCGCTACCGCGAGTCGGAGGTCCGAGCCCTGCTCGGTGCCGCGAGCGAGCCCGCGGAGGGCAACGACAAGTCCTGACCCGGCGCGGGCCGCGCCCACGGCTCTCGCGCGGCGGCACGACGTCGCACGGATGCCGGTACGACGCGCGCCCTCGCGCCTCGCGCTGGCCGCGCCCCGGTCGCGTGCGTCGTCGAACATCCCGGACGTCCCGCGTGACGGACACCTCCCGCACGCCGGAACGCCGTCGACCCCGCGTCCGATGGAGCATCGGCGCGGGGTCGACGGCGTTCGTCGACGGGTTCGCTACGAGCGGCGACGGAGGATCGCCGCGGCCACCAGCGCGACGCCGACCACGGCAGCACCCAGCAGGAGCTTGACGTTGCGGGACCGGTCCGGGTCCTCCTCGGGCAGGCCGTTGCCGGAGAGGAACGCCCCGGTGTCGCTCGCCGCCTGCTTCGCCTGCTGCGCGGCGGCCTTGGCCTGGACGCGCGGGTCGAGGCGCGTGGTGAGCTCGTCGATCGTCCCCGCGAGCTCCTTGCGGGTCCGGGCGATCTCGTCCTCGAGCTGGGACGGGGAGAGCTGAGGGTCGGGGGTCTCGCCGTTTCCGCTCACGGGCGCAGTCCTTCCTTGATGGTCGCGACGTCTTCCTTGATGCTCTCGACCGCGCCGGTCGGCGTCGGGGGCACGCCCCGCTGGAGCTGCTTGACGCCGACGAACGCGAGCGTACCGGCGACCAGGACGAGGACGCCGCCGACGATCAGCGCGGCGAGCCACAGCGGCATCGCGGTCGCGAGGCCCTCCATGGCGGAGTGCAGCAGGAAGCCCAGGCCGTACAGCACGAGCACACCGCCGACGACGAGCAGGCCGATGCCGATGCCGGCGTGCTTCGCCTTCGTCGTCAGCTCGGCCTTCGCGAGGGCGATCTCCGAGCGGACGAGCCGGGTCGCCTGCTCGGACAGGCGCTCCACGAGCTGTCCGACCGTCGGCTTCTGCTCCTCGGGCGGGATGCGCCCGTCGATCCAGTCGCTCATCTCTCAGCCTTTCCGCAGGTGATCCCCCACCACTCAACCGGCACCGGGGTCGGCGCGCAACTTCCCCGGGGGTGTGCGTGGTGCCCCGGGGCGAGACGGGCGCCGTTCCGGCTCGGGACGCAGAAGACCCCCGACCGGAATCCCGGGCGGGGGTCTCTCGGTGGCTCCGACCGGCGTCGATCCGGTGACCTTTCGATTTTCAGTCGAACGCTCTACCAACTGAGCTACAGAGCCATGGGGGAAGAGCCCGGCCGGCCGATGCCGACCGGGCTCTTCGCCTCACGCGACCCTGACGGGACTTGAACCCGCGACCTCCGCCGTGACAGGGCGGCGCGCTAACCAACTGCGCTACAGGGCCTTGCTGTTCTTCGCGAGACACACCTTAGCACCAGGGAACCCGGTGATTTTCACCAGTGATCCTGGTGGCGTGGTGGCCCGCATTCGAACCGAGAGGATCGTACCGTACCGGTGAGCCGATCCGTAAATCCGCCGGTGGCCACCGGTCCCGACGCGATCTCGCGTACCCCCAACGGGATTCGAACCCGTGCTACCGCCGTGAAAGGGCGGGGTCCTAGGCCGCTAGACGATGGGGGCTCAGGAACGACGGCCAGTGTACAGCGGCGTCGCCGGGCGTTCCTCGTCGGATCCGCCTCCCGCGCGGGGGAGGATGGGCGGGTGGTGGAGATGACGCGGGCCGAGTTCGAGGACGCCGTGCGCGACGGGCTGGACCTCGTCCCCGAGGACCTGGCGGCGCAGATGGACAACGTCGTGGTGCTCGTCGAGGACGACGCGCCCGACGACGACCCCGAGCTGCTCGGGCTCTACGAGGGGGTGCCGCTCACGGAGCGGGACCACATGTGGGCGGCGGGCGCGCTGCCCGATCGCATCACGATCTTCCGCAACCCGACGCTCGCGATCTGCGAGACGCGCGAGGACGTGGTCGAGGAGGTCGCGGTGACCGTCGTCCACGAGATCGCGCACCACTTCGGGATCGACGACGACCGGCTGCACGAGCTCGGCTGGGGCTGAGCCCGGGCGGTCCGCGGGTGCCGATCGCTAGGATCGGCGGGTGACGACGAGCGCCGCGAGCGACCCCCGGCACGACGGCGCGCACGACCACGAGGCGGTCGCGCGCCTCCTGCACGCGCTCGCCGAGCCGCGCCGCCTGGCGATCGTGCACCTGCTCACGGGCTCCGAGCGGCGCGTCGTCGACCTCACGCGCGAGCTCGGGCTGGCCCAGTCGACCGTCTCGGCGCACCTCACCACGCTGCGCGACGTGGGGGTCGTGGCGGTGCGACGGGAAGGGCGGTCGTCCTGGTACCGGCTCGTGCGGCCCGAGGTCGCGCACCTCCTCGCCGACGCGGAGCACGTCGCCCTCGCCCCCTGACCCCTGCGCGTGGCGCGCCTCACGGTGCACTCCGTCTAGAAAACATCGGTGATCACCGATAACATCGGTAAATACCGATGAATGGAGGATCGATGGGAGCGGGTCACGACCACGGCGCAGGTGGCCTCGACGCGCCCGACCACCGCAGACGGCTCGCCGTCGCGTTCGGCATCACCGCGACGATCCTCGCGGCCCAGGCCGTCGGCGCGGTGCTCACGGGGAGCCTGGCGCTCCTCACGGACACGGCGCACATGCTCACCGACGCGGTCGGGCTGGCCGTCGCGCTCGTCGCGGCGTCGCTCGCGCTGCGCCCGGCGACCAAGCACCGCACGTGGGGCTTCCGCCGCGTCGAGGTGCTCGCGGCGCTCGCGCAGGCGGCCCTGCTCCTGGCGGTCGGCGCGTACGCCGCGGTCGAGGGCGTCCGGCGCCTGCTCGAGCCGCCGGAGGTCCCCTCCTCCGAGCTGCTCGTGTTCGGGATCGTCGGCCTCGTGGGGAACCTCGTCGCCATCGCGGTCCTCGCGTCGGGGCGGCGCGCGAACCTCAACCTGCGCGCGGCGTTCCTCGAGGTGGTCAACGACGCGCTCGGTTCCGTCGGCGTCATCGTGGCCGCTGTCGTGATCGCCACGACGGGCTACCAGCGGGCCGACGCGATCGCCGGCCTGCTCATCGCGGTCCTCATCGTGCCCCGCGCGTTCCGGCTCCTGCGCGAGGCGACGGCCGTCCTCATGGAGTTCACGCCCGAAGGGCTGGACCTCGACGACGTACGCCGGCACATCCTGTCCCTCGACCACGTCGAGGACGTCCACGACCTGCACGCGTCGACGGTCGCGACCGGGCTCCCGACCATCTCGGCGCACGTGGTCGTGGACGACGCGTGCTTCCGGGACGGGCACGCGCTGGAGATCGTCGAGCGGGTGCGCACGTGCGTGGCGCACCACTTCCCGGTCTCCGTCGAGCACTCGACCTTCCAGCTCGAGACGGCGGCCCTGCGCGACCGCGAGGCCCACGGCCACGCCTGAGGGCGCCGTCGGGCCTTCTCGCGACGCGCGACCGGACACCCTGAGGACGGGCCGCCGTCGGGCGGGACGCGCGCACTAGGCTGGTGGCATGACGATCCTCGTGACCGGCGGAGCCGGGTACATCGGCGCGCACGTGGTGCGCCTCCTGCAGGAGCGCGGCGAGAAGGTGGTCGTCGTCGACGACCTGAGCACGGGTCGCGCGGACCGCGTCGGCGACGCGGTGCTCGTCGAGGTCGACGTCGCGTCGCCCGAGGCCGTGGACGTGCTCACGCGCGCGATGGCCGAGCACGACGTGCGCGCGGTGGTCCACTTCGCGGCGCGCAAGCAGGTGGGGGAGTCGGTCGAGAAGCCGGCCTGGTACTACCAGCAGAACGTCGGGGGCTTCACGAACCTCGTCACCGCGATGCAGGCGGCTGGTGTCGACCGCCTGGTCTTCTCCTCGTCGGCGGCGACGTACGGCATGCCGTCGGTGTCCCTGGTCGAGGAGAAGCTGCACGCCGAGCCGATCAACCCCTACGGCGAGACGAAGCTCGTCGGGGAGTGGCTCGGCCGGGCCGCGACCCGCGCGTGGGGCCTGCGGTTCGTCGCGCTGCGCTACTTCAACGTCGCCGGCGCGGGCTGGCCGGACCTCGGCGACCCTGCGGTGCTCAACCTCGTGCCCATGGTGCTCGACCGTCTGGAGCGCGGCGAGCGGCCCAAGATCTTCGGGGACGACTACCCGACGCCGGACGGCACGTGCATCCGGGACTACATCCACGTCCTCGACCTCGCGCAGGCCCACCTCGCCGCGCTCGAGTACCTCGACGTGGACGAGCGCCCGTTCGACGTCTTCAACGTGGGGACGGGCGAGGGCTCCTCGGTGCGCGAGGTGATCGACGAGATCGGGCGCGTGAGCGGGCTCGACGTCACGCCGGAGGTCCTGCCCCGTCGCGCGGGCGACCCGCCGCAGCTCGTCGGGAACCCGCGACGGATCAACGAGCTCTTCGGCTGGCACGCCACCAACGGGCTGCCGGAGATCATCTCGTCGGCGTGGGAGGCCTGGCAGTCCGGGCCTCGCCGCATCGACACGACGCGCGAGGCCGCCTCCGAGGTGTGAAATCCGGCGTCCCGTGCGACCCTACATCCCTCAGCATGCTGAGGATTGACCGGGGAGGTGCCCCGGCGACGGAAGGCGGGACGACGACGTGGGTGACGAGAGCGACCCGGCACGGCTGTACGACCTGACCGCCGCACGCACGAGCCGGGTCGTGCTGGCGGCGTACTCGACCTCGTTCGGGCTGGGCGCACGCCTGCTCGACGCGCCGACCCGCGACGGGATCGACGCGGTGTACGGGCTCGTGCGGATCGCGGACGAGGTCGTGGACACGCGCCGGGGCGACGGTGCGGCGGACCTCCTCGACGAGCTCGAGGCGGAGACGGCGCGGGCGCTCGACCGCGGCTGGTCGACGAACCTCGTCGTCCACTCGTTCGCGCGCGCCGCGCGCCGCTGCGGCTTCGGGCACGACGAGGTCGACCCGTTCTTCGCCTCGATGCGCACCGACCTCACGGTCCGCGTGCACGACCGGGAGAGCTACGAGCGGTACGTCTACGGCTCGGCGGAGGTCGTCGGCCTCATGTGCCTCGCGGTGTTCCTCAACGCGCGCCGCCGACCGGGAGAGCCGCTGCGCGTCCCGGACCCGGTGCTCGTCCGGGGCGCCCGCGCGCTCGGCGCGGCGTTCCAGAAGATCAACTTCCTGCGCGACCTGCGCACCGACCACGACGAGCTCGGGCGCGCGTACCTGCCCGGCGTCGTCCCCGGCCGCCTGCGCCGCCGGGACGTCGAGGCGTTCTGCCGCGAGGTGGAGGGCGACCTCGCCGCGGCCCGCGCCGCGCTGCCCGGCCTCCCGGTGCGCCCGCGCATCGCCGTGGCCGCGACCGTCGCCGTCTACGAGCGGCTCCTCGCGCGTCTCGCCGCGACGCCGCCGGAGGACATCCTGCGTGCGCGCGTGCGCATCCCGGACACGATGAAGGTCGCGCTCGCGGCGCGCGCCGCCGGCGGCCAGCTCCTCGGCCAGGTGGCGTCCGCCCGGTCCCCGCGCCCGCGGAAGGTGCTCGCGTGAGGGCTCCGCGCGTCGTCGTCGTCGGGGGCGGGATCGCCGGGCTCGCCACCGCCGCCCTGCTCGCGCGCGGCGGCGCCCGGGTGACGCTGCTCGAGCGGCACGACGAGGTGGGCGGCCGGGCCGGGACGCTCGAGGTGGACGGCTTCCGCTTCGACACGGGCCCGTCCTGGTACTTCATGCCCGAGGTGTTCGAGCACTTCTTCGGGCTGCTCGGCGCGCGCGTCGAGGACCACCTCGACCTCGTCCCGCTCGACCCGGCGTACCGGGTCTTCTTCGAGCCGGGCGCGGACGGCGCGGCGTCGACGTTCGAGCTGTCCGGCAACCCCGGCGTGAACCGGTCGCGGCTCGACGCGATCGAGCCGGGCGCCGGAGGCCGGGTCGCCGCGTACGCCGAGGACGCGAGCGAGGCGTACGGGCTCGCGCTCGACCACTTCCTCTACACGACGTTCGAGCGCCCCGACCGGGCGCTCTCGCCCGCGGTGCTGCGCCGGCTGCCGCGCCTGGCCGCGCTCCTGCGCGAGTCGCTCGCCGACCGCGCCGCGCGCGCCGTGGAGGACCCGCGGCTCCAGCAGCTCCTCGGGTACCACGCCGTGTTCCTCGGGTCGTCGCCCTACCGCGCGCCCGCGCTCTACTCGCTGATGAGCCACCTCGACCTCGTCGACGGCGTCCAGTACCCCCGCGGGGGCATGTACACGCTCATCGAGGCCGTCGAGCGGCTCGCGCGCGACGCGGGCGCCGAGGTGCGCACCGGCGCCGACGTCGCCGGGATCGAGGTCGTGCCCGGCGGCGGTCGCCGCGGTCGGGTCACCGGCGTGCGCCTCGCGTCGGGCGAGCTCGTCGAGGCGGACGTCGTCGTCTCGGCCGCCGACCGGCACCACACGGAGACGGCGCTCCTCGAGCCGCGCTGGGCCGACCTCCCCGCCGCGGCGTGGGAGGACAAGGGCCCGGGCATCTCCGCGCTGCTCGTGCTCGCGGGCGTCCGCGGCGAGCTGCCCGAGCTCGCGCACCACTCGCTGTTCTTCACGAAGGACTGGCCCGCCAACTTCGACGCGGTGCTCGGCCCGGACCGTCGCAGCGACCCCCGCGGCCTGCGCGTGCCCGAGCCCGCCTCGCTCTACGTGTCGCGCACGAGCGCGACCGACGGGCCGACGTCGGCCGCGCCCGCGGCGCCGCCCGGCCACGAGAACCTGTTCCTCCTCGTCCCGTTCCCCGCCGACCCCACGCTCGGCGGGGACGAGCCGTCGCGGCGCACGCTCGACGGGCTCGCCGACCGCTACCTCGCCCAGGTGGGGCGCTGGGCGGGCGTCGAGGACCTCCCGGGGCGCGTCGTCACGCGGCGCGTGCTCGGGCCCGCGCACTTCGCGACCGAGCTCTCGGCCTGGCGTGGCGGCGCGCTCGGCATGGAGCACACCCTGCGGCAGTCCGCCCTGTGGCGCCCGGGGAACGCGTCCCGCCGTGTCGACGGGCTCTACCACGCCGGAGGTGGCACGATCCCGGGCGTGGGACTGCCGATGTGCCTGATCAGCGCCGAGCTCGTCGCCAAGCGGCTGCTCGGCGAGACGTCCGCGCGTCCGCTGCCCGAGCCGCTGCGCGAGGGCTTCCTCGCCGCGAGCCGCCGGCCCGAACGGCTCCGGCCGGCGGACCGGCCGGTGGCGGTCCGCCGGTGACGGGCCTCGCCTACCTCGGTGCGCTCGCGGTCTCGCTCGGCGGCCTCGCCGTGCTCGACCGCCGGTTCCGGCTCGCGTTCTGGTCCGACCCCCGGCGTGCGGCGCTCACGGTCGGTCTCGGCGTCGTCGGGTTCCTCGCGTGGGACGTCGCGGGCCTCGCGCTCGGGATCTTCGCGCGCGGGGAGAGCCCGTGGATGACCGGGCTGCTGCTCGCCCCCGACCTCCCCGTCGAGGAGGCGGTGTTCCTGACGCTCCTGTGCTACAACGCGCTGCTCGTCTGGCGGGGCGCCGAGCGGGTGCTCGCGGCCCGCCGCGCCGGGGAGGACGACGCGTGACGAACATCGTGCTCAACGTCATCGTCCTCGCGGCGCTCGTCGTGGTGTCGTGGCGCGTGCTGCGTCGGCTGCGACCCGGGCCGCTCGTGTGGACGGCCGTCGTCATGTGCGTGCTCACCCTCGTGTTCGACACGCTGATGATCGCCGCCGACCTGTACGTCTACCACCCCGACAAGATCCTCGGCGTCTACCTCTGGGGGGCGCCGCTCGAGGACTTCGCGTACGCGCTCGCCGCCGCGCTCGGGATGCCGGTGCTGTGGACCGTGCTCGGCGCGCGCGGTCGCGACCGCACCGCGGGCCGCGGGCCCGGGCGCGGAGCCGGGCGCGGGCGTGCCGCGGAGGACGGCCGATGAAAGAGGTCCTCGCCGCCTCGCGGCCGTTCTCCTGGATCAACACGGCCTACCCGTTCGCTGCCGGGTACCTCGTCGCGACCGGCGGGCGCGTCGACCTCGCGCTCGTCCTCGGGACGCTCTACTTCCTCGTGCCGTACAACCTGCTCATGTACGGCGTGAACGACGTCTTCGACTACGCGAGCGACCTGCGGAACCCGCGCAAGGGCGGGATCGAGGGCGCGCTGGCGGACCCGGCGACCGCGCGCGTCACGCACCGTCGCATCCTGCGCGCGTGCGTCGCGACCAACGTGCCGTTCCTCGTCGCGCTCCTGCTCCTCGGCGACCCGCTCGCGGGCGCGGTCCTCGTGCTCGTGGTGTTCGGCGTCGTCGCCTACTCGGCGCCCCGGCTGCGGTTCAAGGAACGCCCGTTCCTCGACTCGTTCACCTCCGCGATGCACTTCGCGGGCCCGCTCCTCTACGCCCTCGTGCTCGTCGACGCGGACCTCTCCGCGCGCTCCGTCTGGCCCGTGCTCGTCGGCTTCGTGCTCTGGGGCATGGCGTCGCACGCGTTCGGCGCGGTGCAGGACGTGCGCGCGGACCGCGAGGGCGGCATCGCGTCCGTCGCGACGGCGATCGGCGCGCACGCGACCGTGCTCGCCGCGGCGGCGGCGTACGTCGGGGCGGCCGTCGTGCTCGCGGTGCTCCCGTGGCCCGGCGTCCTCGCCGCGCTGCTCCCGCTGCCGTACGCGGTCAACGTGCTGCGCTTCCGCGACGTGCGCGACGACGACTGCGAGCGCGCGAACGCGGGCTGGCGCGCGTTTCTGTGGCTCAACCTCGTCACCGGGTTCCTCGTGACGATGCTGCTCCTCGCGGACGCCCTCACCTGACGGGCCCCGCGTCGGCGGACAGGGACGACGACGGCCCCGGTCCGCGAGGTCGTCGCGGACCGGGGCCGTCGTCGTGGTGGTGCGGCTCGTCAGGAGATGTCGCCGTACTCCCAGTGCCAGGGCTCGTTCTTCGACCCGCCGGCGCGAGCCCACTCGGGGTTGTCCCACCCGTAGGCGGGCGCGTTGGCGCGCATCCACTCGTACTGCGCGGTGCCGTAGCTCTGGATGCCGCCGCCGAGGTCGAGCGCGAGCGCCCAGCCGTGGTTCGACATCCCGGGCGGCGCCGCGAAGTAGCCGCGGGACGCCTTCACGGCGACCTGGGACGCGTACGAGCGGTAGGAGTCCGTCACGGAGAGGTTCGCGCCGAACGTCTCGCGGAACTTCTCGTTGAGGGCCTCGATCTGGTGGGCGGCGTCGCAGCGGAGCTGCTCCCCGGGCGCGAACGACAGCTCGCAGAGCGCGCTCGCGGGGATCTGCCCGTTGCCGAAGCCCGCGGTGGAGGTGGCCCACTGGTCGAGCTGGGCGGCGACCTCCTCGGGCGACGGCGGTCCGGGCACGACCTGGACGGTCACGCCCGAGCCGGCGGCGTCGAGCAGGGTCGTGAGCTCCGCCGTCAGCGCGGCGATCTCCTCCGTGCCGCCGGTGCCGACGGGAGCCGCCGGCGCCTCGTCGGCGTCGGGCGCGTCCTCGGGGGCGTCGGCGGGCGCGCCGGTGCCGAGGTCCGGTGCGTCGGTGGCCGTGTCCGCGGCTGCCGCGTCCTCCTCGGGCGACTCGGTCGCCGCGTCGGCGTCGGCCGACGGCGTGGCCGCGTCCGTCCCGGGCGCGGCGTCGTCGGCCGTCTGGGCGAGGTCCGGCGTCGCGGGGTCGAGCGTCGGGACGGCGGCCCCCAGCTCGTCGAGCGGCGTGCGGGCCGAGGACCGGCTCGCACGGTCGTCGCCGCGGCCGTCGAGAGCGGGCACGCTCGCGCCGAGCGTCTCGGCAGCGGTGAGGGCGTCGTCGGTCGGTGGCTCGTCGGCGGCCTCGGCGGACGCGGTGGCGTCGTCGGGGCTCGCGAGACCCGGCCCGGCGGGGGAGCCGAGGAGCGCCGCGTCCTCGGGCGCGGACGCCTCGGTCACGGCCTCGCTGAGGCGCGTGCGCGCGTCCTCGATCTGGGCCACCTGCTCGGGCGTGAGCGACGCGGCGCCCTCGCCGGTGAGGAACTGGGCCCGGACGAGCACGTCGCTCGCCGCCTCCACGGTCGCCGGGTCGGCGGTCGCGAGGTCGGCGGGCGCGCCGAGGACCACGGGGGCCACGGTGGTGCCGGTCGTCGGGGCGTCGGCGGGCGTCGCGCCGCTCGCGTCCGTCGTGGCGGACGACGCGGACGGCGCCGCCCCGTTGGCGAAGGCCGCCGCGGCGGTGCTCGCGGTGAGCGCGACGGCCGCGACGGCGGCGCCGGTCCCGAGGGTGCGGCGACGGCGGGTCGCGGCGGTGCCGGTCCCGGGCGTGCCACGGCGGGCGGCGGAGACGAGTGCGGCGGGGAACGAGGCCCGGCGCGCGGTGTGGCGGCCCATCTAGCGCGCCTCGCCGCGGACGGCGGGGTACGCGCCGGTGGTGCCGGTCGAGGTGGACGTGAGGTGCTGTGCAGTGGTCAAGCGGACGATCCGATCATCGGGTCGTGGTCGCGGGCGGTCGAGCGCGGCGCGCTCCGGTCCCTGGGCACCTGCGCAGGGGAGCGCGGGGTGACCACGACGGCGTGCGGTCGGGCGGGACGCGAGCGCGCCCTCTCACCACGACGCCGACAGGCACGGTCTCGGGGCGGACCGCGGAGGCCTGTCGGCTGTTCCATCTTCAACTAGACGGACGTCCAGAGAAGTGGTCTCACGAGGGGAACCCCCGCGAATGGCGTGGGGACCGTGTGCTCAGGACGTGAAGAGGGTACGTGTCACGCGTCCTGCATCGCGGGTGACGGCCGATCCGACGAGCGTCCCGAGCGCGATCCCGAACACGGCGACGACCGCGTTCGCGATCTCCTGCGCCGCCTCGGGGCCGCCGTTCACGAGGTCCGAGAGGCCCAGGAGGCTCAGCGCACCGGGCACCAGGAGCCAGAACGCGGGCAGCGTCGTGACCGCTGCGGGCGGCCCGTGCCGCGAGCGCTCGACCAACGCGGCGAGCGGGGCGATGACGAATGCCCCGAAGAACCCGGCGAGGGGCGCCGCGGCGAGCGACCCGAGGAGCTGGGCCGCGTAGGCGCCGAGCAGCACGAGCAGCACCCAGGGGAGCGACCCGCGCGGGGACGACGCGAAGAGCATCTGCCCCAGCCCGACGGCGAGGATCCCCACCCACGGAGCCCACCACCCGAGGTGGTCGCCCTGCGGCGCCGCGACGAGCGGCCCCCCGACGGCGGCCCCGGCGACGACGCCGAACACGAGGAGCAGGAGCTGCGCGATCCCGTAGACGAGCCGGCTCGCCCCCGCGACGATCTGGTTGCTCGTCAGCTCGATCGCCGCGACGGTGAGGACCGACCCGGGCAGGAACGAGACGAGCGGGGGGACGAGAACGCTCAGCGGGTCGTCGCCCAGCCGCGGGTGCACCACGTCCACGGCGAGGAGCGTGACGACGAACGCGGCGACGACGGGCAGGGCGGTCGCGAGCGTCGGCCAGCGCGTCCCGAGCCAGCGCAGCGCGCCGACGAGCAGCCCGAGGGCGAGGTAGACGGGCAGGAGCGGGCCCGTCGGGTTGAGCACGAGCCCGAACCCGACGGTGAGCAGGCCGTGCCCGACGACCGTGAGCGCGGGACCGAAGCGGGGCGGGCGCCCGACGATCGCGCGCAGCTGCGCCCGTGCGTCGGCGAGCGGGACGTCCGACGTGCGCAGGCGGCGCACGAGCGTCATGAGCGCCCCGATCTGGTCGAGGTTGAGCCCGCTCGCCTCCGCGGCCGAGAAGTCCGCCACCGTGCCGCTCGCGGTGCTCACCCGGACGAAGACGCCCGTGGGCAGGACGAGGGTGCCGACGGTCGAGGCGCCCGACCTCCGGGCGACCGCCTCGAGGTCGTCCTCGACGTCCGTGACCGAGCGACCGGAGTCGAGGAGCGCCGTCCCGAGCTCGCGCAGGAGGGGCACGAGGTCGGGCGAGACCTCGGGCGGCTCGGTCTCGACGGCGAGGGGCGGCTCGTCGCCCAGCGCGCGCAGGACCCGGCGCACGACCGACGGAGCTCGGCGGACGTCGTCGAGCCAGGTCGCGTGCCGGCGGCGGGTCAGGGCGGGTCCTCCGTGCTCACGGCGACGAGCGCGAGCAGCGCATCCGCGTAGGCGTCCGCCGGGTCCGTGGCGCGGTGCTCGGCCGCCTCGCCGAGCACCTCGGTGCGCACGACGTAGCCCTCGGCCGTGCGCTCCAGCCGGCGGAACGTGCCGCCGAGCAGCTCGCGGAGCTGTCCCTCCAGCGGGTGCCACAGCGCGTCCTCGAGCGCGACCGAGTCGAGCGCCCACTCCGTCGTGCCGTTGAAGCCGAGCACGACGCCCGTGTCGAACTCGTGCGGCTCGATGGTCATGTCGCTCACGGTGAAGACGTCGCCGTCGGCGCCGGTGGTGAGGAGGCGGAAGCGGTCGCCCGAGGCGGGGGACCACCGCACGCCCGCGTCGCGCAGGGCGAGCGCGTGCTCCCACGAGATCATGCCTGCCACGGTAGGCCCGGCCCGGCTGCCGCGCGCGTCGGCCCGTGTCCCGACCAGCGGGACGATCCGTCCCGCGCCCGCGCGCGTTCACGACCCGGAAACACCGGCGCCGTTCACTCGTCCCATGACCCACGACGTCCCCGGGGACGTGCGGCGGACCGGCGGCGACCCCGCCCCCGCCCTGGCCCCGAGCCCGCCCACCCGACCCCGATCCGGACCGCCCGTCACCGGCGCCGGTCCCGTGACCGTCGCGATCGAGCGCCGCGTCCGACCCGAGAACGTCCCCGCCGTCACGCGCTGGGTGCAGGACGGGGTCAACCTCGCCAACCGCTACCCGGGCTTCCTCGGCTCCGGCTGGGTGCGCGCGTCCGCCGGGTCGCACGACTGGCACATGCTCTACCGGTTCGCCGACGCCGCGACGCTCGACGCGTGGGAGACGTCGTCCGACCGGGTGGGGTGGCTCGCGCAGGGCCGGGACCTCGTCGAGGAGACGCGGGTCGAGCGCCGCACGGGCATCGAGGGCTGGTTCGACGCCCCGACGACGCCCGCGCCGTCGCCCGCGACGTCGAGCCCGGCGGTCGCCGCGGCGCCGCCCCGCTGGAAGCAGTCCGTGAGCATCTGGCTCGGGTTCTTCCCGGTGAACCTCGCGTTCACCGTGCTCGTCGGGAGCACGGTCCCCGCGTGGGACGACGTGCCCGTCGTCCCGCGCGTGCTCGTCACGACGCTCGTCCTCACGCCCGTCATGACCTACCTCGTGCTGCCGCGCGTCACGCGGCTGCTCGCCCCGTGGCTGGCCCGCCCCCCACGGTCCCGGGTGCCCCGCGCCCGCCGCACGGCCCGGAGGTGACGGTCTCGCACCCTGCCTAGCCTGGGGGGATGGACACCGAGCTCGAGAGCACGACCGACGTCCTCGTCACCCTCGGGGCGGTCGCGGCGGGCGTGGTCCTGGCCTTCGTGCTGGGGACGGTGATCTCGGCCGTCGTCCGGCGGGCCGGGCGGCGCAGCGAGCTGGCCCGGGACCTGTCGCGACGGCTCCGGCGACCGGACCGCGCGGTCCTCACCGTCGTCGCCGTCTGGATCGCCGTGCGCGTCACCACCGACGCAGGGACGCCGTGGCGGCCCGCCGTCGAGCACCTGCTGCTCATCGCACTCATCGTGGTGGGCGCGTGGTGGGTGGGCGCGATCGCGTTCGTGCTCGAGGACTCCGCGCTCCAGCGCTACCGCATGGACACGGCCGACAACCGGCACGCGCGCCGCGTGCGGACGCAGATCACCGTGCTGCGGCGGCTCACCGTCGCGGTGATCGTCGTCTGCGCGGTCGCGGGCATCCTGCTGACGTTCCCCGCCGCGCGGGCGGCGGGGGCGAGCCTGCTCGCGTCGGCCGGGCTCATCTCCATCGTCGCGGGGCTCGCGGCGCAGACCTCGCTCGCCAACGTCTTCGCCGGCATGCAGATCGCGTTCACCGACGCGATCCGCGTCGACGACGTCGTGGTGCTCGAGGGCGAGTGGGGCCGCATCGAGGAGATCACGATGACGTACGTCGTCGTGCACCTGTGGGACGACCGCCGGCTCATCATGCCGTCGACCTACTTCACGACGACGCCGTTCCAGAACTGGACCCGGCGCGCTGCCGACCTGCTGGGCACGGTCGAGCTCGACCTCGACTTCGAGGTGCCGGTCGGCCCGATGCGCGCCGAGCTGCGGCGCCTCCTCGGGCTCACGGACCTGTGGGACGAGCGCGTCGGCATCCTCCAGGTGACCGACGCCGTCGGGGGGCTCGTGCGCGTGCGCGCGCTCGTCAGCGCGCACGACGCCCCGACGCTGTTCGACCTGCGGTGCTTCGTACGCGAGGGTCTCGTCGACTGGTTGCAGCGCGCCGCGCCCCAGGGCCTGCCGCGCACCCGGCTCGAGCGCGCGGTGGACGCCCTGGACCTCGACGGACCGGACGAGCGCGACGGGCTCGGCGCCGGGGGTCCGGACGTGCCCGGCGGCCCCGGTCGCGACGCCACGGACGACGACGGTCCCGTCGCCCCGGCGCGCCCGCCCCGGCTCCCCGCCGAGCGGGGTGCGCGCCGTGCCGACGCGCCCGTCGTGCTCGGCACGATCCGGCGTGCGGGCCGGGGCGCGGGCGCCGCGCCGAGCGAGGACCCGACGCGGCTCGTCGGGGTCGTGCCGGGCCCCCGGGACGGCGCGGGTCGTCCCGGCCACGCCGGAACGCGGGCGACGGACGGGAGCGTCGACGACGCCGAGGCACCGGGCAGCACCCGGCCGCTGCCCGCCGTCGGGCACGACGACGTCCTGCCCGAGGCCGCGGAGTCCGCCTTCTTCAGCGGGACGCCCGAGGGCGAGGAGCGATCGCGGGCGTTCGCGGGTCCCGGCCAGGACGTCATCGAGGAGCGCGAGCGCACGGCCGAGCACGAGACGGTGCCGGACGACGACGCCCCCGACCACGGGACCGGCGACGGTCGAGCACGGGCCTGACGACCGGATTCGCCGCGACGCGGTCGCGGACCCCGTGCTCGACGGCGGGGCTCGTCAGGGGAGAGCGGGGAGGGGCGGGACCTCCAGGCTGGTGTCCGCGTAGGGGGCGACGAGGAGCGTCGCGGTCGCCCAGCCGCGCGTCAGCAGGCCCGTGTCGGAGTCGGGCTCGGAGTGCCGCTCGGTGCCCGAGTACTGGAGCACGAGGTGCCGGTCGCCGTCCTCGTGGATGTTCGCCTGGACGAGCCCGAACGACGCGAGCGGCGCCTGCCGCAGCCCCCGCAGGCGGTCGGGGGCGACGTCGGGCACGTTGACGTTGAGCGTGCGGCGGTCGAGCGGGACCCCGGCGGGCGCGCCGTCCATCCACGCGAGCACGTGGTCCGTGACGAGCCGCGCGGTGTCCCAGTGGCGGGGCTCGGCGGCGTCGACGGACACGGCGAGCGAGCGGATGCCGTGCGTCATCGCGGACAGCGCCGCGCCGACCGTGCCCGAGTGCAGGATCGCGTTGCCCGTGTTCGCGCCCTTGTTCGCCCCCGAGAGCACGAGGTCGGGACGCGGGCCGAACCCGCCGTAGGCGGCGACGAACGCGATGAGCGCGGGCGCGGCGCGCACGGCGTAGGAGGTGACGTCGTCGGGCAGGCCGGGTGCCCGTCGCGGCTCGACGGCGAGCCGACCGTCACGCTCCGCGCCCAGCAGCGCGGCGCTCGCGCCCGACGACTCCCGGGCGGGCGCCGCCACGACGACCTCGTACCCGGCGTCGAGCGCCGCCCCGGCGAGCACCGCCAGGCCGGGGGAGTCGATCCCGTCGTCGTTGGTCACGAGTGCGCGCACGAGGTCCTCCTGGGAGTCGGGTCCGGGTACTGGTGCGGGGGCACGCTCCGCGGGGTGGCGTCAGGTCACGTCCTCGACCGTGACGCTGCGCGCGAAGCGCTCGATCTGGTCGCGGCGGCCGGTCCCGAGGCCTCGCCGCGTGACGTTGAGCGCCCCGGCCGCGGCGCCGAGACGCACGGCGTCGGGCAGGCCGAGCCCGCGCCCCAGCCCGACGGCGATCCCCGCCGTCATCGAGTCGCCCGCGCCCCGGTGGTCGACGGTGGTGACGCGGGGCGTCGTGACCCGGTACGTGTGCTCGCGCGTGACGAGCAGCGACGGGTCGTGCGCCCGGGACACGACGAGCGCGCGCGGGCCGGCGTCGACCATGGCGCGCGCGGACCGCAGGAGCGCCTCCTCGGACTCGTCGTCGCTGAAGCCGCCCTCGACGAGCTCCTCGTGGCTCATCTTCAGCACGACCCCCGGCGCGTCGGCGACGGCCCGTGCCTGGTCGGCGGAGAGGTCCGCGACGACCTGGCTGTCCGAGGCGTGCAGGTCGTGGGCGAGGCGGCGGAAGAACGACGCCGGGACCCCGACGCCCGTCTCCGAGCCGGTGAGGATCGTGACGGCCGCGTCGAGCGCGCTGACCAGGACGGTGCTGTAGAGGTCGTCGACCTCGTGCCGGTTCAGGGGGTAGGGGTCCATCGTCACGAGCTCGGTGCGCTGGCCGCTGCGCCGGTCGTGGACGAACGCCCCGTTGCCGCCGGTGCCGACGGTGCGCAGCTCGAGGTTCTCGGTGCGGGCGAGGTGCGCCGCGACGCTGCCCGTCTCGCCGCCGAACGGTCCGCAGACCACGACGTGCGCCCCGAGCGAGTACGCCATGCGGGCGAGCCACAGACCCTGCCCGCCCGGGTGGACGTGCACCTCCGGCGACGTCTCGGTCGGCCCGGCGGGCTCGATCTCGATCGCGAGCAGCGGGGTCAGCGCGAGCACGCACACCGCGGGCGATCGGGGCGCGCCGCCGGGACCGGCGGAGCTCGTCGCGGTGCCGGTCGGGGGCGCGCCCGAGGGCGCCGGCGGGGTCGTCGCGCTCATCCGTCGAGGCTAGGGCGACGTCGCGAGGTCCACCTCTCGGGCGCCCGGACGCCCGGCGTGGCCGAGCCGTGCGTCGAGCCAGCCGACGAGACGGTCGGGTCGGTCGGTCATGATGCCGTCGACGCCCTGGACCAGGAGGTCGTCCCACTCGTCCGGCGCGTCCGCGGTCCACACGTGCACCCGCAGGCCCGCGTCGCGCAGCGTCCTCACGAGGCCCGGCTCGTGCGCGAGCAGCGCGACCTCCGGGTTGCACGCCACGACCTCCAGGTCCGCGCACACCGCGACCAGCTCGTCGAGGCTGTCCGGGTGCAGCGCGAGGAGCAGCGCCCGGTCGAGGTGCGGGGCGGCGTCGCGCAGCGCGGCGACCGTGGGCGGCCAGAACGACTGGACGACCACCCGGTCCCCGATCCCGGCGGCGTCCACGACCCCCGTCACGAGCGCCGCGTCGTCGATCGTCCACACGCCCTTGAGCTCCACGAGCAGCTCGATCCCGGGCCGCTCGGCGACGAACCGCGCCGCCTCCTCGAACGTCGGGACGCGCTGGCCCGCGAACGCCCGCGCGAACGACGACCCGGCGTCCAGCGCCCGGACCTGCGCCAGCGTCAGCGCGTCCACGCGGCCGGTGCCGTCCGTGGTCTCGTCCACGACCTCGTCGTGCAGCACCACGACGTGCCGGTCGGCGGTGAGGTGCACGTCGAGCTCGATCGCGTCCGCGCCCGCGCGCCACGCCGCCTCGAACGCCGCGAGCGTGTTCTGCGGCGCGACGGACGAGTTGCCCCGGTGCCCGACGACGAGGGGCCGGCCCGCGCGGTCGGCGGCCGGTTCGAGGAGGCGGGGGCGGCGCGGTGGGTCGGACGGCTCCGCGGGCGTCCCGGGTGCGGTGCGGTCGAACGGCATGGTGCCAGTCTCGCGCGGGGTGGTGGTCAGCGCGCGCGACCGGTGAGCGCGAGGAGACGCGTGAGATCGTCGGCGCCGTCGTCGACGTCGAGGGGGCCGCGGAAGAGCGGGCCGGGCTCGAGGAACGTCGAGCGCGCCTCGGCGTAGCGGAGCGCCCACGCGACGAGCGCCGGGTCGAGCTCCTCGTCCCCGCCTGTCGCCCGGGCGAGGTCCCAGGCGTGCACCACGAGGTCGAACGTCATCTGCGCGCAGTACTCCGCGCCCGACTCGTCGCCGTACGAGAGGTGCACGCGACGGTCGAGGGCGTCGGGCGCGAGGAACGCCTCGCGCGCCTGGACGGACGCGTCGACCCAGCGGTCGACAGGGTCGTCGCCGAGCACGTCCCCGTCGAAGACGCCACCGACGTCCTCGATCCAGCGGCCCGCGAGCAGCTCCGGGGCCCACAGCTGCTCGGCCGTGACGTGGTTGACGAGGTCGCGCACGGTCCAGTCCGCGTCGGGCGTGGGGAGCGGCCACCGGTCGTCGCGCAGCGGGCGCACGAGCGCGTCGAACGCGCCGATCGCGTCGCCGTGGGCGGCGAGGACGTCCATGCGGGCCTCCCGGGGCCGGGTGCTGCGGTGAGCCTCCACCGTGGCACGCCCCGTCGCGCGCCGCAGGTCGAGCAGCGCGGCCCGCGGCCCCCGGGGACGGTGGGGGCCGCGGGCCGCCGTCTCACACCGACACGACGATCTTCACGTGGTCGTCCTTGTGGTCGATGAGCTCTCGGTACCCCTTCTCCACGACGTCCTCGACGGCGATGCGGCTCGTCACGAAGGGGGCGAGGTCCACCTTGCCCTCCTGCACGAGCCGGATCACGGCCGGGTGGTCGTCCGCGTACCCGATCGCGCCCTTGATGGTCAGCTCGCGGAGCAGGACCGTCATGACGTCGAGCGTCGGCGGCTCGGAGAACAGCGCCACGATCTGGAGCGTGCCGCCCGCCTTGAGCGCGCGGGTCAGCGTGTCGAGCACGGGCTGCGCGCCCGAGCACTCGATCGCGACGTCCGCGCCGCGACCGTCCGTGAGCTCGAGGACGCGGGCGGCGACGTCGACCTCGCGCGGGTCGAGCACGTCGTCGGCCACCCCGGTCTCGAGCGCCTTGGCCTTGCGCGCCCCGCTCACCTCGGTGACGATCGCGCGTGCCCCGATCGCGTGCAGCACCGCGCACGTGAGCAGGCCGATCGGCCCTGCGCCGCCGACGAGGACCGTGTCGCCCGCCTGCGCACCCGACAGCCGGACGCCGTGGTACGCGACGGCCAGCGGCTCGATGAGCGCCGCCTGGTCCAGCGGGACGTCGCCCACCGGGTGCACCCACCGCCGCTCGACGACGACGTGCTCGGCCAGCCCGCCGCCGCGGCCCGAGATGCCGATGAAGCCCATCTTCACGCACGCGTTGTAGAGGCCGTCGCGGCACGGCGGGCACTCGCCGCACACCATGAACGGCTCGACGACGACCGCGTCCCCGACCGCGAGGCCCTCGACGCCCTCGCCGAGCTCCTCGACCACGCCGGAGAACTCGTGCCCGAACACGACGGGCAGCGTCTCGCCCGACAGGGGGTGCGGCTGCGTCTCCGACGGCGCGGGCGGGAACGGGCCCTCGAGGTAGAGGTGCAGGTCCGAGCCGCAGATCCCCGTCCACGCGGGCCGGATCTTCACGGTCCCCGGCCGGGTCTCGGGCTCCGGGACGTCCTCGATCCGGAGGTCTTCCTTGCCGTGGTACCGCGCCGCCTTCATCGTGCTCACCTCGTCCGTCGTGCCGCGCGCACCGGTCGGTGCGCGGCGGCCGGTCCGGACGGGTCCTCGGTGCACCCTCGGCGACCCGTGATTCCCGACCGCACCTCCACGGTAGGCGGGCGCCCTCGCCCCGGGCTGCGCCGAAGGTCCCGCCGGACGGGGCCGGTCGTCGTCGACCGCGATACTGGGGCCCGTGACGCCGACCTCGACCCCGACCCTCGACCCGACCGCGCCCGGCGCCGGGCGCCGGCCCGCGCAGGGCGGAGCCGCCGCGTGACCGACCGGTGGACGTGGCCCGCGTACGTCGGCCTGCTCGGCGGCGCCCTGCTCTTCGCCGCCTTCCTCGTGCCCGCGCTCGCGTGGCAGTACCGGCGGTACGGACGCCTGAGCGGCCGGCGTCTCGTCGGTGCGGCGGCCGTCGCGGTCTACGGCGTCGCGCTCGTGGCGTACACGCTCCTGCCGCTCCCGAGCGGCGACCTCGCGCGGTGGTGCGCGCAGTACGGCGTCGCGGGCGCGGAGCTCGTGCCGTTCCACTCGCTCGCGGACGTCCGGCGGGAGACGGCCGGGCTCGGGCTCGGCGCGACCCTGCGCAGCACCGCCGTGCTCCAGGTGGTCTTCAACGTCGTCCTGTTCGTCCCCTGGGGTGTGCTCGTGCGGCGCTACCTCGGCCGCGGGGTGCTCGTCACGACGCTGTCCGGCCTGCTCGTGTCGCTCCTCGTCGAGACGACGCAGTACACCGGGATCTTCGGAGTCATCCCGTGCTCGTACCGCGTCGCCGACGTCGACGACGTGCTGACCAACACGCTCGGCGCCCTCCTCGGGGCGCTCGCGGCGCCCCTCCTGCTGCGCTGGATGCCGCGCGCGGGAGAGCTCGAGGCGCGCCGGGAGGAGGCCCGCCCGGTGACCGTGTGGCGGCGGTGGCTCGGGATGCTGCTCGACGCGCTGCTCGTCACGGCGCTGGGCGTCGTGCTGCAGGTCGCCTACCGCACGGTCCTCTACGCCCTCGGGCGGCCGCTGCCCGACGGCGCGGACTGGGCCCAGTGGATGCTCGGCACGCTCGTGCCGTTCGCGGTCGTGTTCGTGGTGCCGACGTTCCTGGGCGGCGGTGCCTCGTGGGGCCAGCGGACGGTGTGGCTCGCCCCGCGCTGGGCCGGTCGGCGCGGCACGACAGCGCAGCGCGTCGCGCGGGCGGCCGCGGGCGGCGCGCTGTGGGGAGCGCTCGGTCTGCTGAGCGACCTGCCGGCGGAGGTGCCGGCCGCGGTGGGGGTGGCCGCCTCGGTCGCGGCGCCGCTCGCGGCCCTGTTCGCGGTGGTGTCGGTCGTCGCGGTCCCGTTCACGCGGGGGCGCCGCGGGCTCTCGGGCGCGGTGAGCGGGGCGGAGCTCGTGGACGCGCGGGAGGTCCCGGTCAGCCCTCGGTGATCAGCCCGACGAGCAGCGCGACGGCGCCCCAGACGACGAGGCCGCCGCCGACCGCGATCGCGATGCCGCTCGCACCCGTCGACCCGGCGCGGCGCGCGCCGCGGACGGCCGTCGCGGCGATCGCGAGGCCGGACACGACGAGCACAGCCCCTGCCACGATCCAGAACATCGCCCATACCGTCGCATACGCCACCCCGTGCTGCATCGTGGACGACCGTCCAGGTCGGGCGTGTCGCACGGTGCGGACGCGTGCCCGGACCCACAGAACCGCGCCGTTCCGCGCCTCGTGAGCGGCCGTGCCCCGGATGCGCGCCCTCTGGGTGCTGCGCCCGGGCGCCCGAGACGTGAGACGGGTCGTGCCCAGGTCTGCGGCTGGCGGCCCGAGACGTGAGACGGGTTGCGCCCGGGTGTCGCCTGGCCGCACCGTGTGCGGGTGCCCCTCCCCACCGACGGCCCGCCCGTGCGCCGCATCCTCTTCCCCGGCCGCCACCACGTCGTCACGCGCTACCAGGTCGACTACCTCCGCGCGCTGCGCGCCGGGCTGGTGCACGACCTCGACGGGCGGCGCGTGCGCTGCGCCCCTGACGTGGAGGTCGTCTGGGTCGTGACGTCCGCCAACCACGCGGGCACGCGCCGCAACCCGCTGCCCGGGCACCGGCGCGAGGCGCTCGTCGAGAACGTCACGACCCGGGAGGGCCTCGCGTCCGTCGTCGTGCCCGTGCCCGACGTCGCGCCCGACGACCGCTTCGCCCACCTCGTCGTGACGAGCGTCGCGACCGCGACCGGCGTCGCGCCCGACCCCGCCGACACCGTCGTCGCGTGCTCGACGCCCGCGCTCGTCGACGCCTACCGCGCCCTCGGCTACCGGGTGGCGGGGGTCGAGCTCGACGCCGCCGAGCCGGGAGGCGACCTCCCCGCGCGGCCGTGGGACGTCGTCGAGCAGATCGCCGCGGGGGACGAGCGCTGGCGCGACGTCGCGCACCCCGCCGTGCCGGAGTTCTTCGCGCGCTACCGGTTCGTCGAGGACGTGCGGCGCATCTTCGCCGACCCGGTCGTGTCCGGCGACGGCGACCTCACGTCGACGCGCGACTACCGCACCTACGCCGCCGCGTTCGAGGACGCGTCGGCCCGCAAGTGGGCCCAGGTCGCCCCGCACGTGCGGCCCGGGCGGATCGTCGACATCGGGTGCGCGACGGGCGGGCTGCTGGAGCACGTGGCGCGTGAGCCGCGCCTGCACGAGTCGGACCTGTTCGGGGTCGACGTCGCGCGGCACCTCGTCGCGGAGGCCGAGCACAAGAAGGCGCAGGGCGTGTTCGCGAACCCGCACGTGTGGTTCGTGCAGGCCAACATCCTCGACCGGTCCGTGATGCCCGACGCTTCCGTCGACACGACCCTCACCGTCGCGCTCACGCACGAGGTGTCGTCGTACGGGGACGGCGTGCGCGACGTCGAGACGTTCGCGCGCCGCGTCCACGCGCACACGCGGCCCGGGGGTGTGTGGATCAACTCGGACGTGTGCGGCCCCGCGGAGCCGGACCGGGTCGTCGTGCTCACGCTGCGGACCGACGACGGCGTCGCCGCGACCGGCGACGGACCCGGCGGCGCGCGCACCGACCTCGACGACCTCGGGCGCGAGGACGTCGCGGCGTGGGTCGGGGAGCTCTCGACCGACGCCCGGCTCGTCCAGTTCGCGCACGACTTCCCCCGCCTCTCCGGGGCCGACTTCCGGCCCGAGCGCGTGCGCCCCGGGTCGTGGCGGCTCACGCTGCGCGAGGCGATGGAGTTCCTCACGCGCAAGGACTACGTCGACAACTGGCTGTCCGAGAGCCACGAGCGCTTCTGCGACCTCACCGGCCCCCGGTGGGCCGAGCTCCTCACCGCCGCCGGGTTCGAGGTCGAGCCGGGGAGCGGGGCGTGGCGCAACGAGTGGGTCGTCGCGCACGCGTTCGCGCCCGTCGCCGCGCTGCACGACGCCACGACCGGCGAACCCGTCGACTGGCCCGACACCCACGTCCTCACCGTCGCCCGCCGCCCCGAGCTCGCCTGACCTGCCCGCACTGCCGGGGTAGGGCCCCGGTCTCACGGCGTGCGCGAGGTAGAGCCCTGGTCGCGCGAGGTGGAGCCCCGGTGGGTCGAGGTAGAGCACCAGCGGGCTGAGGTAGAGCCCAGGTCGTGACCTCGGCTCTCCCTCACCGGACGGGCTCTCCCTCGGGAGGGCGTGGCGGCGTGGTCGTAGGCTCGGAGCGTGCTCCTCGACGCCCGCACGCTGCGCGGCCTCCAGGACGGGACGGTGACGCTGGCGTTCCGCCGCTGGACGACGCCGCGCGTGCGCGTCGGGACGCTCCAGCGCACGCGCGTCGGCGTCGTCGAGGTGACGTCGGTCGAGCGCGTGCCCGTCGGTCCGGACGGCAAGCCCGCCGTGTCCGACGACGAGGCGCGGCTCGCGGGGATGGCCTCGCCCGAGCGCGTGCTGGCGCGGGGCGCCGGGCGCGAGGGCGACCTCTACCGCGTGGGCCTGCGGCTCGCCGGCCCGGACCCGCGCGTCGCGCTGCGTGGGGACGCGGACCTCGACGCGGACGCCGTCGAGCACATCCACGCCGCGCTGGCGCGGAAGGACCGGGCCGCCGCGGAGCCGTGGACCCGCCGGTACCTCGAGCTGATCGGTGCGCACGAGGGCGTCGTCGCGCGCGAGCTCGCCGCCGGGCTCGGGACGGCCCGCGACGACTTCAAGGTGCGCGTGCGCCGGCTCAAGGAGCTCGGCCTCACCGAGAGCCTCGACGTCGGGTACCGCCTCTCGCCGCGCGGGAGTGCCTACCTCGCCGCGACGGAGGGCGACGACCCTTCCTCGTGAAATCAGGGCTCCGCCGCGCACGACCTGGCCTCTACCTCGCGAGACCAGACCTCTACCTCTCGTGACCAGGCCTCTACCTCGCGTGACCTGGCCTCTACCTCGCGGACCTGGGCTCTACCTCGGCGAGGTAGAGCCCAGGTCGTGCCTGACGGCGAGGCGTCAGCGCCTGAGGGCTTCCTGTGGCGTCGTCGTGTCCGCGATCTGCGAGCCGTCGCCGATCGCCGGGAGGCCGTCGATGCTCGTGGTGTTCTTCGTGACGCGGTAGGCCTCGAGCTGTTCCGGGGTCTTGCGGTCGGCCCAGCGGTCGAGCAGGTCCCGGTCCTCGACGAGCGCCATGCGGGGCACGGAGAACCCGCACGAGTCGGAGACCCGCGTCACGTCGACGACCACGACGCCGCGCTGGCCCGCCGTCTCGCGCTTGGGGAAGCGGGAGCGCAGCGCGTCGAACTCCGGGCTGCCGGCCTCGACGTACCGACCGGTCCCGTGGAAGCGGACGATGTTCGGCGGGCCGTCGAACGCGCAGAACATCACGACGATCCGACCGTTCTCGCGCAGGTGCGCGGGCGTCTCCGCGCCCGAGCCGGTGTAGTCCAGGTAGGCGACGCGGTGCGGCCCGAGCACGGCGAACGTCCCGGCCATGCCCTTGGGCGCGACGTTCACGTGACCGTCCGCCGCGAGGGGGGCGGTGCCGACGAAGAACACCGGCTGCGCGAGGACGAACGCCGCCAGCCGGTCGGTGATCTCTGCGTGCACGGTGGCCATGAGGGGAGTCTGGCACCGGTGTGGGAGGGCGTCGATAGCGTCCGGTGGATGAGCACGAGGACGGCACCGGACCACGACCCGAAGGCGACGCTGCTGCGGTACCTGAGCCGGGAGCGCGACGCGCTGCTCGCCACGGCGGAGGGGCTGAGCGAGTACGACGTCCGCCGTCCGCTCACGCGCACCGGCACGAACGTCCTGGGCCTGGTGAAGCACGTGGGCAGCGTGCAGCTCGGCTACCTGCACGAGGCGTTCGGCGGCACGCACGACCTCGACATGCCCTGGTTCGCCGACGACGCCGAGGTGAACGCCGACATGTGGGCCACGGCCGACGAGAGCCGGGAGGAGATCCTGGAGCTCTTCCGCCGGTCGTCGGAGCTGTGCGACGCGACCGTGGCGTCGCTCGACCTCGACGCGCCCGGGCACGTCCCGTGGTGGCGCCCGGCGAACCGCGACGTCACGCTCCACCAGGTGCTCGTGCACGTGCTCGCGGAGGTGGCGCACCACGCCGGGCACGCGGACATCGTGCGCGAGCTCGTCGACGGTGCGGCGGGGAACGGCCCGAGCAGCCTGCCCGCGCTGGACGACGACGCGTGGGTCGCCTACCGCGCGCGGGTCGAGTCCGCGGCGGTCGAGGCCTCCCGCCGCGCGGGGGAGCGACCCTGAGCGGCGCTCGCCACCACGGTCGGGGTCAGGCGCGCTCGAGCAGGACCGCGACCTCGTAGTGCGACGTCTGCGGGAACATGTCGAGCACGCGCGCCTCGCGCGGCCGGAGCGACGGCATGAGGGCCAGGTCGCGCGCGAGCGTCGTCGCGTTGCAGCTCGAGTAGACGACGTGCCCGACGCCGGACCGCTCCAGCCAGGTGCTGAGCGTCTCCCCGATGCCGCGCCGTGGCGGGTTCACGACGACGAGGTCCGGCACGTCCTGCCGTGGGAGGGCGAACGCGGTCGCGTCCTCGGCGAGGAAGGTCGTGCGGTCGAGCCCGGCGTCGCGCGCGGTGAGCCGCGCGCTCGCGACGGCCTCCGCGCTCGTCTCGACGCCGACGACGTCGCGACCGGGCCCCGCGACGTGCAGCGCGAACCCGCCGACGCCGCAGTAGAGGTCCCAGACCGAGGCGGGTGCGGCGTCGTCCACCCAGGCCCGGCCCTGGCGGTAGAGGGCCGCGGCGACGTCGGTGTTGGTCTGGAAGAAGCTCTGCGGGCGCAGGTGGAGGTCGATCCCGTTGACGTGCATGCGCAGCGTCTCGGCCTCGGTGAGGACGATCTCGGTCTCGCCCTCGACGACGGCCTTGTGCTCGGGGTGCAGGTTCACGGACACGACGCGCAGCGACGGGAGAGCGTCGAGCAGGGACGGCAGGTGCTTGCGGACCCGCGGCACGGACTCGGTGGACCGCAGGACGAACCGCGCCATGAGGTCGCCGTCGGGGGAGAGGGTGACGAGAACGTACTTGAGCTCGCCGCGCCGGGAGCGGACGTCGTAGGGGACGAGCCGCGCGCGCGTCACGAACTCCGCGAACGCGGGGAACGACGCCTGGAGCGCGGGCGGGTAGAGGGGGCAGTCGGTGAGGTCGACGCCGCCGCCCTCCGCGAGGATCCCGAGCACCGGGGCGTCGGTGGTGCCGGTGACGACCATCTTCGCCTTGTTGCGGAAGCCGGACTCCGCCGACCCGACCGTCGGCAGCCAGGCGAGGTCCGGGGCGAGCGGGGCGAGGAGCTCGGCGCAGTGCTCCTGCTTGCCGGTGACCTGCGTGGGGTAGGCGAGGTCGAGGAGGGTGCACGACCGGCACCGGCCGGCGTCGTAGTGGTGGCACTGCACTCGTTCGAGTCTACGGGCGACCCAGGTCCGTCCCGAGGCGCGCGGACGCGCCCGGACCGCGGCGGCGTCCCGCGCGGACGTGGCGCGAGGTGCGCCGCAGAAATCTGAGGGAGCGCTCCCTGGCGTCGTGAGCCGTCGTCCGTTACCGTCGTGGCAGCGCTTCCACACCTCCTGTGGCAACGCTGTCGCCGGGACGGTCCGGCGACCGGTTTCGACGGAGCAACCGAACAGGAGCAGATCCCGTATGCCTCACGACAGGAAGAACAGCAGCAGACGAGCGTGGGCCGCGCTGTGCGCCGTGGTCCTCGCGGTGAGCGGGGCGCTGGTCGGCGTGGCGGCGCCCGCGAGCGCGGTCCCCGCGACCATCCCGCTGACGATCACCAACGACTCGGGCAGGGGGCCGATCTACCTGTACGTCCTCGGCGAGCGCGACGGCGTCGCCGGCTGGGCGGACGCGGGCGGCACGTTCCACCCGTGGCCCGGTGGGGTCGGGCCCGTGCCCGTCCCGGCGCCCGACGCGTCGATCGCCGGCCCCGGCCCCGGCCAGTCCGTGACGATCCGGCTCCCGAAGCTGTCCGGGCGCGTCTACTACTCCTACGGCCAGAAGATGTCGTTCCAGATCGTGCTCGACGGGCGGCTCGTCCAGCCCGCCGTCCAGAACGACTCCGACCCCAACCGGAACATCCTCTTCAACTGGACCGAGTACACGCTCAACGACGGCGGCCTGTGGATCAACAGCACGCAGGTGGACCACTGGTCCGCGCCGTACCAGGTGGGCGTCCAGCGCGCCGACGGGCAGGTCCTCAGCACGGGCATGCTCAAGCCGAACGGCTACGAGGCGTTCTACACGGCCCTCGAGAGCGCGGGGTGGGGCGGGCTCGTGCAGCGCGCGCCCGACGGGAGCCGCCTGCGCGCGCTCAACCCGTCGCACGGGATCGACGTCGGGAAGATCTCGTCGGCCTCGATCGACTCCTACGTCACCGAGGTGTGGAACTCGTACCGCACGCGCGACATGGTCGTCACGCCGTTCTCCCACGAGCCCGGCACGCAGTTCCGCGGCCGGGTCGACGGCGACTGGTTCCGCTTCAGGAACGGGTCCGGACAGGAGGTCGCCGCGTTCAAGAAGCCCGACGCGTCGAGCGTGTACGGGTGCCACAAGGACCTCCAGGCGCCCAACGACCACGTGGTCGGGCCGATCGCCCGTACCCTGTGCGCGGCGCTCGTCCGCACCACGGCGCTGACGAACCCGAACCAGCCCGACGCGAGCAACGCCGGCTTCTACCAGGACGCCCGCACCAACGTCTACGCGAAGCTCGCGCACCAGCAGATGGCGAACGGCAAGGCGTACGCGTTCGCGTTCGACGACGTCGGCGCGCACGAGTCGCTCGTCCACGACGGCAACCCTCAGGCCGCGTACATCAAGCTCGACCCGTTCACCGGCACGGCGACACCCATCGGGAACGGCGGCAGCACCGAGCAGCCGGGCACCCCCGGCGGTCTGCCCACCGGGACGGGCGCGCTCCGCATCGGGAGCACCCTGTGCCTCGACGTCCCGTGGGCCGACCCGACCGACACCAACCAGGTCCAGCTCGCCACCTGCAGCGGCAACGCGGCGCAGCAGTGGACGCGCGGCACCGACGGGACGGTGCGCGCCCTCGGCAAGTGCCTCGACGTCGCGCGCAGCGGGACGGCCGACGGCACCGCCGTGTGGATCTACACGTGCAACGGCACGGGCGCGCAGAAGTGGACGTACGACTCCGCGACCAGGGCGCTGCGCAACCCGCAGTCCGGCAAGTGCCTCGACGCCCAGGGCGGCGCACCGCTGCGTGACGGCCAGAAGGTCCAGCTCTGGACCTGCAACCAGACCGACGCCCAGCGCTGGACGCTCTGACCGCGTTCGTCGCCCGAGCGGCACCGCACCCCGGTGCCCGACGACGCCCGCTCCCGGGACGTCGTCGGGCACCGGCGTGCGGGCCGGGGACGGCCGTGCCGAGCGCGCCGGGTGTCAGGCCGGCCGGGTCGCCTTGCCGTCGAGCCACAGCGTGTCCGAGTCGTCGCGGTGCGAGCCGTCCGACCCCACGTGCTTCGACGAGATCTGCGGACCCTTCGTGATGACGTGGACCATCGCCATGCCGTGCCCGCGGCCGAGGCCGTAGTCGTCCCGGAGCCACTCGAGGATCGGGGTCGCCTTCGTCGTCTCGTCGAACCCGCGCTCGTGCGCGAGGTCGACCAGCTGGCGCGGGGTCAGACCGGTCTTGTCCTCGACCGCGTCGAGATAGGCCTGGAAGGACATGCGAGCTCCTCGTCGTCGGGGCGGGTCGATCGACCCGCCGCGAACCTACCGACGACCGCCCACACCCGGACTCATCGGTCGGGGCGCACGCTCCCGCGGGGCGGCCGGTGCGCCCGCTCGCCCGAGCGCAGCACGTCCATCACCGCGTTCTCCACCAGGACCGGCACGAAGTCGCGCACGTGCGCGGCCTGGTACCGGCCCAGCTCCGCGAGCACCTGCTCGCGGACGTCGTCCACCGGAACGTCCGGGAAGCGCGTGCTGACCCGCTCCACCACGACGTCGATCTCGCGGTCCTCGTCCTCGATCGCCATGGTCCGACGGTCCGGCCGCACCCCTCCCGCGCGCAACCAACAGGGGATGAACAGGCGGCGGCCAGCCGCCGATCCGCCAGGGGCCGACGGCAGGGCGCGGCCCCGGGAGAGCCGGACGGGACGGGGTGCGGGTCGGAGGTTCGCGTGTCAGGGTGGCCGCTCCGCTCCTTCAAGCCGCTGGAGGTACCCCCGCGTGGACGACCAGACCCTGATCGACGTCCCCCTCGACGACGCCGACCTCATCACGTCGATGCCGCCCGAGGAGTACCAGCCCGTGGAGGAGTGGGTGCTCTCCACGACGGAGGAGCTCTCCGCGCTGCGCGCCGGCCTTGTCGCGCGGCTCGAGCACGAGGGCGTCGCGTCGACCGGTCGGCTCTCGTCCACTCCGGACAAGCTCGTCCTCATCGCCTCGGAGCTCGCGACCAACGCGCTGCGCCACGGCCTGCCCCCGACGATCGTGCGCCTCGCCCGCAGCGGTGACCGGTTCCTCCTCGAGGTCGCCGACCACGACGTGTCCACCGAGCCCGTCTACGCCGGGCGCCGCATCCCCGGCGCGGGCGGCGTCGGCCTGCACATGGCCCGCCAGCTCTCGCTCGACGTCGGCTGGTACCGGACCGACGACGTCAAGACCGTCTGGGCGACGTTCACGGCCTGAGCGTCCGCGGATGAGCGAGGTGCTGACGCGTCCCCGGCGGGAGGTGGGCCCCGTGGGGTTCGAACCCACAACCTACGGATTAAAAGTCCGCAGCTCTGCCGATTGAGCTAGAGGCCCCGGACGCCGGTGGCGTCCACGCACAGGCTACCCGCGCCCCGCCGTCGGCAGCCCCGACCGAGATCGGCAGCCCCGACCCGGATCGGCACGTGCGACTGCCGATCCCGGCACGAACTGCCGATCCCAGCAGAACCTGCCGATCCGTCGTCGACCCCCGCGGGCGCGCACCCTATGCGGCGCTCGGCGACGTGTCACCCGCGGTCTTGCTCCGTGAGAAATGTGGTGAGAACCGGGCGTCTCGCTTGCGACGACCGCGAGTTCTTGTTTCGGTGGAGAAGACCGAGGAGCCCGCGGGAGGGTGCACCGACGGCAGGTCACGCCGGCCAGGCGTGGGCCGCACGGACGTGTCCCGCAGGTTCCGCCCGGCGACGAGAGGAGCTCTCGTGCTTACCCTGACCGACAACGCCCGTACCGCTGTCCACGACCTGCAGACCCAGGCCGGCGTCCCCGAGGGAGGCGGTCTGCGGATCGCCGAGTCCGCGGACCAGGCGGGCAGCTTCGAGCTCGCGCTCGTCCCCGCCCCGCAGCCCGACGACACGGTCGTGGAGAACGGCGAGGCGAAGGTGTTCGTGGAGTCCGCCACGGCCCCGACCCTCGCGAACCTCACGCTCGACACGGACCCGAACGCGCAGGGACCGGCGTTCGTCCTGACGCCGCAGGGCTGACGGGACGTTCCCGGCGCTCGCGCCGGACCATCTCGACGACGCGTCCTCCTCCTCCAGGCGCGTCCTCGGTCCCACGACGGGCCGCTCGCTCCGGCGGGCGGCCCGTCGTCGTGTGTCGACCGGTGTGCGAGGGCCGCTCGACCGGGGTGCGACCGGGGTGCGAGGGTCAGGCGGCCGGGCCGACGATCCACGACCCGCCGAGCACGGCGGCGCCGACCGTCACGACGAGGAACACCCCGACCCAGAACAGGCCGGGCAGGCGGGTGAGGCGCGCGAGGATGTCGGCGTCGGAGGTGCCCGCCCGGCCGCGCGACCGCTCGGACTGCAGCTCCAGCACCGGCCGCACGGCGCCCAGCAGGAGGAACCACGTCACGGCGTACGCGACGGCGCTCTGCACGGGCGGCGTCGCCCACCACGACACGCCGACGAGCGCGGCGCCGGTGACGAGCACGGACCAGAGCCCGAACCAGTTGCGGATCTGCAGCAGCATGAGGGCGAGCAGCACGACGAGCAGCCACAGCAGCCCGACGGCGTACCCCTGGCGGAGCAGCGCGGCCGCCCCCAGACCGATGAGGCCGGGGCCGACGTACCCCATGAACGCGGTGAGGACCATGCCGAACCCGCGCGGGCGCCCGGACGACACGGTGAGCCCCGACGTGTCGGAGTGCAGGCGGATGCCCGCGAGCCGACGGCCGGTCAGCAGGGCTGCGATCGCGTGCGACGCCTCGTGCGCGATGGTCACGACGTGCCGGGCCACGCGCCACACGGGCGTGACGAGCACGACGACGAGCGCGAGGGCACCCATCGCGACGACCACGGCGGCCGCCGGGGGAGGGACGGGCGTCGTCGCGGCCTCCCACACCTGCCCGACGACGTCCCCCACGGACGCGGCGACGTCACCGCCCGCGGTGGAGGCGTGGTCGAGCGATCCTGTGACCAGGTCTCGGGGGAGGCCGGGCAGGGCGGTGAGGGCGTTCGCCAGGGCGTGCACGCGCGACATTCCACCACAGGGCCCTGTGCCCGAGGGTGCCGAGACGCACCTCACCCGGCCGCCCGTCGTCGGGCATGAGACACTGGACGTTCGAGGGCAGCGCGATCCCGCGCGCCCGGCGTCGTGGAGATCCCCCCGGATTGCGTGCGGCGGACCCCGACCTTGAGCCCCGAGAGGCCCATCACCTGTGACTTCCTTTGCCGACTTCGGCCTGCCCACCCCTGTCGTGCGCGAGCTCTCGCGCCAGGGCATCGACTCCCCGTTCCCCATCCAGACCGCCACGCTGCCCGACTCGCTGAAGGGCCGTGACGTCCTCGGCCGCGGTCGCACCGGCTCCGGCAAGACGCTCGCGTTCTCGCTGCCGACCGTCGCCCGCCTGTCGTGGGCGAAGTCGTCGCGCCACCCGCGCCGGCCCCGCGCGCTCGTGCTGTGCCCGACGCGCGAGCTCGCCAACCAGATCAACGCCACGATGGAGCCGGTCGCCAAGGCGCTCGGGCTCGTGACGACGACGATCTTCGGCGGCGTCGCGCAGTCGCGCCAGGTCGCCGCGCTCGACAAGGGCGCCGACATCGTCATCGCGTGCCCGGGGCGCCTGGAGGACCTCCTCAACCAGCGCCTGCTCACGCTCGACGGCATCGAGATCACCGTGCTCGACGAGGCCGACCACATGGCCGACCTCGGCTTCCTGCCCGGCGTGAAGCGCATCATGGACAAGACGCCGAAGCAGGGGCAGCGCATGCTGTTCTCCGCGACGCTGGACAACGGCGTCGACCAGCTGGTCAAGCGGTACCTCAGCAACCCCGTGCGCCACTCGGTGGACGACGCCGCGGCCGCGCCCCCGCAGATGACGCACCACATCCTCGCGGTGCGCGACGCGGACGCGAAGAAGCAGATCGTGCACGAGCTCGCCTCGGGCACGGGCCGCCGCGTGCTGTTCATGCGCACCAAGCACCAGGCGAAGAAGCTCGCGAAGCAGCTCACCGCCGCGGGCGTCCCCGCCGTCGACCTGCACGGCAACCTCGGCCAGGGCGCGCGCGAGCGCAACCTCGAGGCGTTCTCGTCGGGCGCGGTCAAGGTGCTCGTCGCGACGGACATCGCGGCGCGCGGCATCCACGTCGACGACGTGGAGCTCGTCGTGCACGTCGACCCGCCGGCGGAGCACAAGGCGTACCTGCACCGCTCGGGCCGCACGGCCCGCGCCGGGTCGGAGGGCGTCGTCGTCACCGTCATGCTCCCGGAGCAGCGCGGCGACGTGCGCGACCTCACGCGCAAGGCCAAGATCACGGCGCAGCCGCAGCAGGTCGCACCCGGCGATGCGACGATCCAGGGGCTCGTCGGCGAGGTCGCGGAGTACGTGCGCCCGGCCGACATCACGCCGCCGCAGACGCAGGCGAAGCGCGGCACGGGCTCGACCAACGGCGGGTCGCGCGCGTCGCGTCGTGGCCGGGGCGGCCAGGGCGGCGCACGCCCGGCCGCGCAGCCCGCGGGCCAGGGCACGACGGCGTCGCGCGCCGGGGGTGCCTCGCGGCCCGCGCGCTCGTCCGGCGGCCGCCCGGAGGGTGGCCGCGGCGCGTCGACCGGTGCGGGCAGCGGTGCGGCCGGGGCGGGCCAGTCCGCGGGCCGCCGTCGCGGCGGCCGCGGCCGCGCGCAGCGCCCGGCCGGCGGATCGAGCACCGTGTACTCGACCTCCAGCCCGCGCTGACGCCCCACGCTGAGTGCAGGAAAAAGTCGCGGTCGAACCGATTCGGCCGCGACTTTTTCCTGCACCCAGCGGGTGGGGTGGGGCCGGGAACACGGGAGCGGTCGGCGTGGTTGGGACCGTCGGAGGTGGATCATGACCAGCCAGACCCACGAGAACCAGCCCTACGAGGTCGCGAAGACCGACGCCGAGTGGCGCGCCGAGCTGTCCCCGCAGGAGTACGCCGTGCTGCGGCAGGCCGGGACGGAGCGCGCGTGGACGGGCGAGCTGCTCGACGAGAAGCGCGTCGGCGTGTACGCGTGTCGCGCGTGCGGGAACGAGCTGTTCCGCTCCGACACGAAGTTCGACTCGCACTGCGGGTGGCCGAGCTTCTTCAGCCCGCTCGCGGGCGACCGCGTCGAGCTGCTCACCGACCGCAGCCACGGCATGGTGCGCACCGAGGTGCGCTGCGCGCGCTGCGGCTCGCACCTGGGCCACGTGTTCGACGACGCGCCCCAGACCCCGACGGGCGACCGGTTCTGCATGAACTCGGTCAGCCTGACGTTCGAGGCCGACGAGCGGTAGCCGACCGGGCGCCGACGCCCGCGTCCACCGCGCACGCGAGCGCCACGCCCACCAGATAGCAGACCAGGTCCCGCACCGCGAACGTGCTGCCCAGCAGCCACGCCGCGGGCGGGACCGCGTCGTTCACGGCGGCGGCGACGCCCGTCGCCTGGAGCGCCTCGACCGCCCAGCACCACCCCAGCGCGACGGCGCCCGCCACGAGCGGGCGCACGCGGGCCGCCACCAGGACCACGAGGACGTAGGTCGCGACGGCGTAGAGGACGTCGCCGCCGACGTCGCCCCACGGGTCGGGGACGCGCGTCGCGACGACGAGGCCCAGCACCACGACGGCCGCGAGGACGAGCGCGACGACGGGCCGCCGTCGGGCTCGGGACCCCGCGCGAGCCGGCGGGGCCACGCGGGGCGGCCGGGCGCCGTCGGACGCTGTCATGCGGCCCCGGGAGACAGGGTCACCGGTTGGCGGCCCAGCGCACGACGTCCTCCGAGTACCGGTGCAGGAGCGTCGCGAGCGTCGCGACGTCGCGCCGGTCCCAGCCGTCGAGCGCCTCGGTGATCGACGTGACCCGCCCGCTGTGCGCGGCGTGGAGCCGGGCCTCGCCGTCGGACGTCAGGGTGATGAGCTGCCCGCGCGAGTCGTCGGGGTCGACCTCGCGCGCGACGAGGCCGAGGTCGTGCAGGCGGCTGAGCTGGCGCGAGATCGTCGCGCGCCCCACGCCGAACTGCGCCGCGAGCTCCGAGCCCCGGACGCCGGGATGGTCGGCGATGTGCGCGAGCAGCGGATAGGCGCTCGCCTCGAGGTCGGGGTGGATGCGGCGCGCCATGCCCGTCGCGACCGCGCCCGCGCGGCGCAGCAGGATCCGCAGCTCGCGTTCGAGGTCGACGTACGCGTCGTCGTCGACGCGCGCGGTGTCGGGAGCGGGGCGGGCCGGAGCGGTCTCGGGGGGCACAGGGCCATCATGGCGCGAACGGGACGGCCCGGTCACCTTCCTCCCGCGAACCTCACCCGCGCGGGGCGACGGGAGCGCCCCGCGCACGACCGCGGGGGTGGTCCCGGAAGGTCGGGACCACCCCCGCGGGGTGCGGCAGCGGTGCCCCCGCGCGGCGGGGGCACCGACGTCAGCGCGACCGGCGCGCGGTCGCCTCGTCGTCGACCACTCCCGCGGGCTCGTAGGCACCGAGCAGCGTGGACTCCGTCTCCTCGGCGAGCGTCACGCGACCAGGGGTGGCGTCGATCGGGGCGTCCGCGCCGAGCAGGGCCGCCTCCTTCTCGAGGCGCTCCTGGAGGCCGGTCTTGGTGCCGAGCGGCACCTCCTTGAGGAACGACACGGCGATGAGCGCGACGAGCGCGAGCGGCACCGCGACGAGGAAGATCTCGGCGATCCCGTCGCCGTAGGACTTCTCCACGAGGTCCTTGACCGGTGCGGGCAGGGTCGAGACGTCGGGCACGGCGTTGCCGCCGCCCATCGAGCCGGCCGGGACGCCGAGCTGCGTGAGGCCGTCCTGGATCGACGTCGTGACCTTGTTCGCGAGCACCGCGCCGAGCACGGACACGCCGATCGCGCCGCCGAGGCTGCGGAAGAACGCCACGGTCGAGGTCCCGGCGCCCATCTCCTCCACGGCGAGCGTGTTCTGCACGGCGAGCACGAGGTTCTGCATGAGCATGCCCATGCTCACGCCGAGGAAGAACAGGTAGACGCTGATCAGGGTGAAGCTCGTGTGGTAGTCGATCGTCGACAGCGCGAACAGCGAGGCGACGAGGACCGCGCCGCCGGTGACCATGAAGGCCTTGTAGCGGCCGTAGCGCGTGATGAGCTGGCCGAAGAGGGTCGACGCGACGAACGTGCCGACGATCATCGGGATCGTGAGGAGGCCGGACTCGGTCGGGGTCTTGCCCCGCGCCACCTGCATGTACTGGCTGAGGAACACGGCGGTGCCGAACATCGCGACGCCGACCGCGACGGACGCGACGACCGCGAGGACGAACGTGCGGTTCTTGAACAGGTGCAGCGGGATGAGGGGCTCGGGCGTCACGCGCTCGACGAGCACGGCACCGACGAGCGCGACGACCGCGCCGCCGACCATCGCGAAGGTCTGCCACGAGAGCCACTCGAAGTTCTGCCCGGCGAACGTGACCCACAGCAGGAGCGAGGAGACGCCGGCGCTGATGAGGATCGCGCCCCAGTAGTCGATCCGGACGACGCGGCGCGCGACCTTCGGCAGGTGCAGCGTGCGCTGGAGGACGATGATCGCCGCGATGGCGAACGGCAGGCCCACGAAGAAGTTGAGGCGCCAGCTCACGGCGTCGGTGAGGACGCCGCCGAGGAGCGGCCCGCCGATCTGGCTGACGGCCATGATGCCGCCCATGAGGCCCATGAACTTGCCGCGCTCGCGCGGCGAGATGATGTCGGTGATGAGCACCGTGGCGAGCGCCATGAGGCCACCGGCGCCGATGCCCTGGAACGCGCGCAGCGCGATGAGGGTGCCGACGTTCTGCGAGAGCCCCGCGAGCGCGGAGGACACGACCGCGACGACGAGCGCGATCTGGATGAGGACCTTGCGGTTGGTGAGGTCGGCGAGCTTGCCCCAGATGGGGGTCGAGATCGTCATGGCGAGGAGGGTCGAGGTGACGACCCACGTGTAGGACGACTGCGAGCCGTCGAGGTCGCTGACGATCTTCGGGAGCGAGCTCGAGACGATCGAGCTCGCGAGGATCGCCACGAACATGCCGAGGAGGATCCCGGAGAGGGACTCCATGACCTCGCGGCGGGTCATCGGTGCGGGGGCGCCGGCGGTGCCGGGCGGTGCGGTGGTGTCTGCGGGGGTGCTGGTCATCAGGCGCTGGGTTCCTTGCTCACGAGGCCGAGGCGGGGCGCACGTGTCGGGGGGCGGTGTCAGGGGGGTCGGGGGCCGGCCCGCGGTGCGGTCGGCGGTCGGGGGACGTGCCCGACGGCGCAGGGCCGCCGGGCGCCGTGGTCACCCGGCGCTGCGGGGGGAGTCGTGGACCGCGACGACCGCCGCGGCGACGCGCTCGATGTGGCGCGTGGCCTCGACGATCTCCTCGTCGCCCCACTCCGCGAACGTCGTCGCGGCGAGGACGTCGATGTGCGCGTACGCCCGTACGAGGAGCGCACGACCCTCCTCGGTGAGCTCGACGGTCCGGGCCCGCCGGTCGTCGTCGTCCACGGTGCGGCGCACGAGGCCCGCGTCGACCAGGTGGCTCACCTGGCGGCTCGCGACGGAGAGGTCGACCCGGAGCCTCGCCGCGACGTCCCCGAGCTGGACGGGGCCGCAGTGCTGGAGCATCCGGAGGAGCCCGAACGACGCGCGCGGCATGTCGAGGTCGCGGGCGATCCGGACGGCGGACTCTCGCTGGGCGCGCGCGAGGTCGTCGAGCGCGCGGACGAGACCCGCCGCGGGGGACGGGTCGGGGGTGAGTCCGGGGGCCGCGACATCGGTCGCGGGAGGGGCGGTCACAGGCACGGGCACTCCTTGGTTGCTGCAGGCAAGCATACTCCGCGAAGTTGCTTTCAGCAACCATTGTGCGGGGCAAGGAGTTCCCGCCGGTCGAGCCTGCGCGTGCACGACGGAGCCCGGGCCCTCCTCGTCGCCGCAGCGGCGAGGTGGGCCCGGGCCCGGTGGCGACCCGGAGGGCGGTCAGCGCGCGGAGCGGCCCCCGGCCTGGTTGCCCATGTCCTCCAGCTCGACGCCCTTCGTCTCCGGCACCTTGCTCAGGACGAAGACGAACGACAGGGCCGCGAAGATCGCGTACATCAGGTAGGGGATCGAGGCGCCGAAGGTGGCGAGCATCGGCGGGAACGTCAGGGTGATGGCGAAGTTCGCCAGCCACTGCGCCATGGCCGCCACGCCCAGGGCGGCGGCGCGGATGCGGTTCGGGAACATCTCGCCCAGCAGGACCCAGACGAGCGGGCCCCACGACGCCCCGAAGAACACGACGAACGCGTTCGCCGCCACGAGGGCGATCGGGCCCCACGGGTCCGGCAGGCTGATGTTGTCCCCGCTCCCGCTGGCCTGCGTGAAGGCGAGCGCCATGATGCCGAGCGAGAGCGTCATGCCCGCGGAGCCGATGAGCAGGATCGGGCGTCGACCCACCTTGTCGACGAGCGCGATCGCGATGAACGTCACCGCGACGTTCGTCACGGACGTGATCGTCGAGACGAGGAACGACTGGCTCTCGTCGAAGCCGACGGCCTGCCAGAGCGTCGTCGAGTAGTAGAAGATCACGTTGATCCCGACGAACTGCTGGAACACCGAGAGCAGGATGCCGACCCACACGATCGGCTTGAGGCCGAGCGCCGAGCCCTTGAGCGTGCCCTCCTGCGCGTTCTGCTCGTCGACGGCGATCGAGCGGTGGATCTGCGCGATGCGGTCGTCGACGTCCTCGTCCGGTCCGAGCACGGACTCGAGCACGGCGCGCGCCTCGTCGTCCCGGCCCTTCGCCACCAGGTACCGGGGCGACTCGGGGATGCGCAGGGCGAGGATGCCGTAGACCGCCGCGGGGATGACGCACACGAGGAACATCCAGCGCCACGCCTCCCACCCGAGCCACAGCTCGTTGGACGCTCCGCCGGCCGTCTCCGCGAGCAGCTGGTCGGAGAGCAGCGCGGCGAAGATGCCGATCGTGATGGCGAGCTGCTGGAGCGAGCCCATGCGGCCGCGGAGCCGGGCCGGCGCGATCTCCGCGATGTACGCGGGCGCGATGACCGACGCGATACCGATGCCGACACCCGCCATGAACCGCCAGATCGCCAGGTCGAAGGCCGACCAGGCGATCGCCGACAGGATCGAGGAGGCGAAGAACAGCACGGCGCCGAACACCATGACGCGGGTGCGGCCCCACCGGTCGGCCAGGCGTCCGCCCGACCACGCGCCGAGCGCACAGCCGAGGAGGGCGATCGCGACGACGAGCCCCGTCACCGCGGAGTCGAGGTCGAACTGTCCCTCGATCGCCGCGACGGCGCCGTTGATGACCGAGCTGTCGAACCCGAAGAGGAAGCCGCCGACCGCGGCGGCGACGGCGAGACCGATCGCCTTCCGGTGGGCGCTCCGCTCGCTCACGGTCCTCTGACCTGCTGCGCCGCTGCTCGACATCTCGCCCTCCGCTCCGTCCCGGAGCCGGTGGCAGCTCCTGTCGTCCCTCTGTCGTCACTGTAGGGCGGGGTCCGGACCGTGGCGCGGTGAACGAGGGTGGGCCCCGAGCGGTGCCCCGGAGGCTGCGCACGTCCCGGCGCCGGGTGGAGACTGGGCGGGTGCCAGACGACGTCCCCACCCCCGGCGGCCGGCCCGACCCCGGTCGGTCCGACCGCACGCAGCGACCCCGCCGCCCCGCCATGCTCGACCCGCGCGACGCCGACGAGCTGCCCGGCGAGCTCGACCCCGCGCTCCGCGACCGGGTCGCGCACACCACCGCGCACGCGATCGTGCACCGCGCCCGCGACACGGAGGACCCGGAGGTCGTCGAGCGGCTCGTCCACCTCGTCGAGACCGAGGGTCTCGACGTCGTCGCCGGCTTGTGGTCCGACGCCGCGCCCAACTCCTTGCCCGGCGCGCTGTGGCGGCTCTACGTGCTGCGCGAGTGGGTCCGCCGCGACCCGCAGACCGTCACCCTCCGTTACCGGCTCGGCGTCGACGCCGCGCCCGTCCACGAGGCGATCGCGGGCGTGCCCCGGCCGCCGGGGCCGCAGGACGTGCGCGACCTCGCCGACGCGGTGCTGTCCGGCGTCTTCACGGGCGACCTCGCGGTCGCGCTCGAGCGCGCGGGGTCGTTCTGCCGCATCCTCGCCACCGGCGCCGCGTTCGACGCCGACGCGCGCGAGGTCGCCGACCCCGACGGCGCCCTGCGCACGACCCGGGGCGCGGGCTCGCTGCTGCGGACCGCCCAGGAGCTCGAGCACGCCGCCGAGCTCTGGCGCGCCGACCGACTCGACTGAGCGCACGCTCCTCCCCGCTGCGGAGGCCCCGGTCGTCGCCGAGCAGGCGGACCTGGCGCGTCCGTGCCATGTCACGAGCCGAGACCGCCTGCTCGGCCGACCAGAACCTCCTGGTCGGGCCTGTCGGGACCTCGCAGGCGCGGAGGGTGCGGGATCGACGGCGCCCCCGCACGGCGGGCGGGGGCGGTCTCGCGGAGCGCGAACACGGGTACCCCGGGCGGGGTGCGGCACGTACGATGGATCTCGACGCCGGGCCGCGGTAGCCCCGGGCTCCACACTCAGCCGCTACGAGCGGCCACGCGCCGAGAGGCGCTCCCGGTCCGGCGTCACTACCTCCCCCCGCCCACCGCCTCGTGCGGTGCGCGGGTGCGGTGGCCGCACCGGCGAAGACGCCGGGCGCAGGCTGTGGGCGTCCTGAGCATCCGGGACCTTGGACCCGACGATTCCAGCATCGCTCCGCGCGTCGGCTACATTTGACGAGAGTTCGACGTGCGTTCACCGAGAGATCATCCGACCAGAGATCGTGACCACCCCGACCGTCCGGTTCCCCCGGCGGCCGAGCGGCCCTCGCGGCCGACGCCAGCTCAGACCCCTACCCCGCGTCCCTTCCGGAGCCCCCCGTGCGCCTGCGCCTGACACCGCGCGACACCTCGTTCTTCGACCTCCTCGCCGCCTCGGCGCAGCATCTGGTCACAGGGTCCACGCTCCTCGCGGAGCTGCTGGGGGCGGACCGCCCCACGCGCAAGCAGCTCGCGAAGCAGCTGAGCGAGACCGAGCACCTCGCGGACGACGCGACGCACTCGATCATGCGACGCCTCAACCAGACGTTCGTCACGCCGTTCGACCGGGACGACATCTACGCCCTCGCGTCGGCGCTCGACGACTGCATGGACTACATGGAGGAGGCGGCGGACCTCATCGTCCTCTACAAGGTCGACGAGCTCCCGGCCCGCGTGTCCGAGCAGGTCCAGGTGCTCCAGCGGGCGTCCGAGCTCACGGCCGAGGCGATGCCGCGCCTGCGCTCCATGGACGACCTCCCCGAGTACTGGGTCGAGGTCAACCGCCTGGAGAACCAGGCGGACAAGGTCCACCGCAAGCTGCTCGCCGAGCTCTTCGACGACGTGTCCGACCCGGTCCTCCTCATGAAGCTCAAGGAGATCGTGGAGGTCCTCGAGCAGGCGGCCGACGCCTTCGAGAAGGTCGCCAACACGGTCGAGACCATCGCCCTCAAGGAGTCCTGAGCCCCGTGGAGGCAGTGCTCGTCGTCGTCGTCGTGGCCTTCGCCCTGGCGTTCGACTACACCAACGGGTTCCACGACGCCGCGAACGCCATCGCGACCTCGGTGTCGACCCGGGCCCTCACACCGCGCGCGGCGCTCCTCATGGCGGCGGTGTTCAACCTCATCGGCGCGCTGCTCGGCACGGCCGTGGCGCAGACCATCGCGGAGGACATCGTCGCCGTCGGTGACGTGCCACCCCACCAGGGACTCGTCATCGTCCTGTGCGGGCTGGTCGGTGCCATCACCTGGAACCTCATCACGTGGTGGCTGGGCCTGCCGTCGTCGTCGACGCACGCGATCATCGGCGGCCTCGCGGGCGTCGGGCTCGCGTCCGGGATCACGGTCCACTGGGACGCGATCCTCGACAAGGTCGTGCTCCCCATGATCTTCTCGCCGCTGATCGGCTTCGGCCTCGCGTTCGCGCTCATGGTCCTGCTGCTGTGGGTGTTCCGGAACGCGGCGCCCGCCCGGGCGTTCCGCCGGTTCCGGATCGCGCAGACCGCCTCCGCCGCCGCGATGGCGCTGGGCCACGGTCTGCAGGACGCGCAGAAGACGATGGGCGTCATCGTGCTCGCCCTCGTGGCGGGCGGGTTCCAGGACGACAACACGATCCCGCTGTGGGTCAAGCTGTCGGCCGCGACGGCGATCTCGCTCGGCACCTACGCGGGCGGCTGGCGCATCATGCGCACGCTCGGCCGCAAGATCATCGAGCTCGACCCGGCGCGCGGCTTCGTCGCCGAGTCGGTGTCGGCGGTCGTGCTCTACGCGAACGCGTTCATCTTCCACGCGCCCGTCTCGACGACGCACACCATCACCTCGGCGATCATGGGCGTCGGCGCGACCAAGCGCCTGTCCGCGGTGCGCTGGGGCGTCGCCAAGAACATCGGCGCCGCGTGGGTGCTGACGATCCCCGCCGCCGCGCTCGTCGCGGCCGTCGTCTACTGGATCCTCAGCCCGATCCTGCTCTGAACCGCCGGCGACGCCGGTCCCCGCACGACGACGGCGCCCCGTCGGAGGGCTCTCGCCCACCGACGGGGCGCCGTCGTGCGTCCGGACGTCGCCCGCGCGGCGACGTCGGCCCCGGGTCTCAGTGCAGCGGCGGGGCGACCTTCTCCGCCGCGACGACGCGCGGGCCCTTGGGCGTGCGTGCCACGTGGGCCACGATCATCTCGCCGGGCTCGAGGAACGGGTCGTGCGCGGGGAGGGCGTTCGCGACCGGTCGGCGCGAGTGCTGGCCGAGGACGTCGAGCACGGTGG
Organism: Cellulosimicrobium sp. 4261; assembly: GCF_040546915.1. Taxonomy (NCBI): domain Bacteria; kingdom Bacillati; phylum Actinomycetota; class Actinomycetes; order Micrococcales; family Promicromonosporaceae; genus Cellulosimicrobium; species Cellulosimicrobium sp. 4261. The sequence continues at coordinate 91,314 of NZ_JBEPOQ010000001.1, read as the reverse complement.
GCAGCACGGGCCGGTGCGTGCACAGCACCGACGACCGCTCCGCCTCGAGCAGCTCCCGGACCGTCCGTGCGACGCGCGCGGGGGACCGCTCGTGCTGCGCCTCGGTGAGGTGGTCGATGCTGACCGTGGCGAGGCCGGAGGCGGTTGCGTAGGGCGCGATCGTCTGGGCGCAGCGGTCCCAGCGGCTCGTGACGATCGTCTCGACGCCGTAGGCCGCGAGCACCGGCACGAGCGCCACCCCCTGGGCGTGGCCCGCGGGCGTGAGCGGGCGGTCCTGCTCGTCGCCGTGCCACGCCGACCGCGCCACGGCCTTGCCGTGGCGCGCGATGACGACGACGTGCGTCGCGAGCCGGCCCTCGTCACGCTCGCGCACGAGCGCCTCGAGCGGCGCCCGGTCGGCCTGCCGGGTGAGGCGCCGCGCGGCGTCGTCCGTGGAGAGCCACGCGGCGCGGTCGATCTCCTGGGGCGACACCGGCGGGACGGGGGCCCGCGCGGCGAGCGCGCCGGCGTCGGACCGGCCCGACGCCCGGCGCGCGGCCCAGTAGTGCACGCGCTTCACGCGGCCCTCGGGCGTGAGGTACTGCAGCCCGGGCAGCGGGACCCCGAGCACCACCGGCTTGCCCGTCTCCTCGGCGACCTCGCGCGCGGCGGCCGCCTGGAACGTCTCGCCCGGGTCGAGCTTGCCCTTGGGCCACGACCAGTCGTCGTAGCGCGGCCGGTGGACGAGGCGCACCTGGAGCTCGTCGTCGCGCACGCGCCACACGAGCGCCCCGGCAGACTCGATGACGGGCGCGTGCGACACGTGCGTCGGGCCGAGCGCGTCCACGAGGGGCACGCCGCCGCGCAGCGCGGAGGACGGCACTCCCATCCGCTACCGCCTCCCGACGAGCCGGCGGCGCTGTCGCTGGACGAGGCTGGCCTGCAGGTCGACGAGCGGGGAGCCGTCGGGCGCGGTGTCGGGGCGGTGCCACGTGCCGTCGGCGTCGAGGTGCCACGACGCCGTGCGCTCGGACATCGACGCGTCGAGCAGGTCGAGCAGCTCCATGACCTGGTCGGGGTCGGTGATCCGCACGAGCGCCTCGACGCGGCGGTCGAGGTTGCGGTGCATGAGGTCGGCCGACCCGATGAACACCTCCGGGCCGCTCTCCGGGCCCTCGCCGATGGCGGGGCCGGCGGAGTTGGCGAACGCGTAGATGCGCGAGTGCTCGAGGAACCGGCCGAGGATCGAGCGCACGCGGATGTTCTCGCTCAGCCCGGGCACGCCCGGGCGGACGGCGCAGATGCCCCGCACGACGAGGTCGACCTTCACGCCCGCCTGCGACGCGCGGTAGAGCGCGTCGAGCGTCGTCTCGTCGACGACGGAGTTGACCTTGATCTTGACCCACGCCTCGTGGCCCTCGCGCGCGGCGACCGCCTCCCGGTCGATCCGCTCGACGAGGCCGGAGCGGACGGTGCGGGGCGCGACGAGCAGGCGGTGGAACCGCGACTGCGGCGCGTACCCGGAGAGCTGGTTGAACAGGCGCGTGAGGTCCTGACCGACGTCGGGATCGCACGTGAGCAGGCCGTGGTCGGTGTACAGGCGCGCCGTCTTCGGGTGGTAGTTCCCGGTCCCGACGTGGCAGTAGCGGCGCAGGCCGTCCGACTCCTGGCGCACGACGAGCGAGAGCTTGCAGTGCGTCTTGAGCCCGACGATGCCGTACACGACGTGTACGCCCGCCTGCTCGAGCTTGCGCGCCCACGAGATGTTGGCCTGCTCGTCGAACCGGGCCTTGATCTCGACGAGCGCGAGCACCTGCTTGCCCGCCTCGGCCGCGTCGATGAGCGCGTCGACGATCGGCGAGTCGCCCGACGTCCGGTACAGCGTCTGCTTGATCGCGAGCACCGCCGGGTCGGCCGCCGCCTGCTCGAGGAAGGTCTGCACCGACGTCGAGAACGAGTCGTACGGGTGGTGCAGCAGGACGTCGCGCTCGCGGATCGCGGCGAACACGTCCGTCGGGGACGAGCTCTCCACCTCGGCGAGGAGGCGGTGCGTCGTCGGGACGAACGGCGGGAAGTGCAGGTCCGCCCGGTCGAGGTCGGCGATGAGGTTGAGGCCCGTGAGGTCGAGCGGCAGCGGGATCTCGTACACCTCCTCCTCGACGACGCCGAGCTCGCGCACGAGCAGCGCGCGGATGCGCGGGCTGATGCCCGGCGTGAGCTCGAGGCGCACGGGAGGGCCGAACCGGCGGCGCAGCAGCTCCTTCTCCATCGCCTGGAGCAGGTTCTCCGCGTCGTCCTCCTCGACCTCGACGTCCTCGTTGCGCGTGACACGGAACAGGTGGTGCTCGCGCACCTCCATGCCGGGGAACAGGTGGTCGAGGTGCTGGGCGATGACCTCCTCGATCGGCACGAACGACGTCGGCCCGCGGTCGGGCGACGCCGTCTGCGACGTCGGCGCGCTCGGGCGGCCCCGCGCGTCCACGGCGATGAACCGGGGCAGCAGCGGCGGCACCTTGACGCGCGCGAAGTGCTCCTTGCCCGTCGTCGGGTTGGCCACCACGACCGCGAGGTTGAGCGACAGCCCCGAGATATACGGGAACGGGTGCGCCGGGTCGACGGCGAGCGGCGTGAGCACGGGGAAGATCTGCTTGCGGAAGAACTTGTGCAGGCGCTCCTGCTCGCGCGTCTCGAGCTCGTCCCAGTGGACGAGCGTGATGCCCTCCGCGGCGAGCGCCGGCTGCACGTCGTCGGCGAAGACGCGCGCGTGGCGGTCCATGAGCTCGTGCGCGCGCTCGCTGATCGCGTCGAGCACCTGGCGCGGCGACAGGCCCGAGGCGGCCGTGACCGCGATGCCCGTCGCCATGCGGCGCTTGAGGCCGGCGACGCGGACCATGAAGAACTCGTCCAGGTTGGACGCGAAGATCGCGAGGAACCGCACCCGCTCCAGCAGCGGCTGGCTCGGGTCCTCCGCGAGCTCGAGCACGCGCTGGTTGAACGCGAGCCAGCTCAGCTCGCGGTCGGCGAACCGGTCGTCGGGCAGCGGACCGAGGTCGAGCTCCGCACCCACCGGTTCGATCTCCGGCTCCTCGGCGATGTGCTCCGCGATGTGCGCGGCGAGGTCCGGGTCGAGGGTGCGCTGCGTGGACGTGTCGGTCATGGGTTCATGGTGGCACCAGATGATGAACGGTGCGTGACGCGGGTCACCGCGCGGTCACCGCGGCCGGGGCGGGGTCAGCGGGCGGGGCGGGCGTACTGCACGTGCACGGCGCGCCGCACGAACCCCGCCCGCTCGTACGTCCGCACCGCCGGGACGTTGTCGCCGTCCACGTACAGCACCGCCGTGCGTGCCCCGCGCTCCGCGAGGTGCGCGAGCCCGACGGCGGTCAGCAGCCGCCCGAGCCCCTCGCCCTGGGCGGACGGGACCACGCCGACGACGTAGATCTCGCCCTCGCGCGCGGCGTCCGGCTGGCCCGTCGGGATCTTGGTCCAGACGAACCCGACGAGCTCGGGCGCCCCGTCGCCGGGCGCCGGGTCGCGCTCGAGGAGCAGGAGGCCGGCGGCGTCGAACCAGTCCTCCCGCATCCGCGCGCCCAGGTCGTCGACCGTGAGCCGGCCCTGCTCCGGGTGGTGCGCGAACGCGAGCGCGTTCGCCCGGACCCACGCTGCGTCGTCGTCCCCGGGCACGAACGCGCGCAACCGCAGACCCGCCGGGACCGCGGGGCGCTGGTGCTCCGCCGGGCCGCCCAGCGGGCGCTCGAGCACGAGCAGCTCGCGCACGACGGCGTACCCCGCCCGTGCGGCGAGGGCCTGCGCCGCGGGCAGGTCGCCGTGGGCCCACACGCGCAGCGGCGCGACGTCCCTGCCGGGGGAGGGGGCCGGTGCGGGGGCGCCGTCCGTCGGGCTCTCGTCCGGGGTGCCCGCGTCCGCGGCGCGCTCGGACGGGCGCGGCTCGACGGCGCGGTCCGCGGCGCTCCCGAGGAGGTGGAAGCCGAGGCCGTGGCGGCGGTGCGCCGGGCGCACGACGAGCTCGGCGCTCGGCGCGTCCCCGCGCTTGTCCACCTGCGCGTAGCCGGCGAGCTCGCCCCCACGCCACGTGAGGAGGTGCACGACGTCGTCGGTCGCCTCGCGCAGGTTGAGCAGCGGCTGCTCGGAGAGGGGCGCGACGCCGTCCTCCCGCTCCGCCGCCGCGGCGAGGTCGTGGACCTGCGCGATCTCGACGTCGTCGATGAGCGGCCCGGTGTGCCAGAGGATCGCGGTCTCCACCGGTCCATCTTGCCCCCGGCGCCCGCGCACGACCGAACGGGCGCAGCCGAGCACGGGGTTGCTCGCCGTCGACCACGGGGTTGTCGTCGTGGAGAGCGCGATGACGACGGCAACCTCGTGTTCGGCACCTCACCTCGGGGTGGGGGAAGGTTCCGCGAGGGCGGGCCGTTGTCCCGGACGTGAGCGAGCGGACCCACGGGCGAGAGACGGCGGCACCGGGCACGGCGGGCGCGGACCCGCTCGGTCCGGGCGGAGTCGTGCACGACGTCGTGGTCGTCGGTGCGGGCCAGGCCGGGCTGTCGGCGGCGTACCACCTGCGGCGCGCCGGGCTCGACCCGGTCGTGCTCGACGGCGGGGGTGGCCCCGGCGGCGCGTGGCAGGACCGCTGGGACGCGCTGACGATGGCCGAGACGCACGCCGTGCACGACCTCCCGGGCGTCCCGCTCCCGGCCGGCGACCCGGACGAGCGCGCGAACGTCGCCGTCCCGCGCTACTACGCGGCGTACGAGCGCGAGAACGACCTGCGCGTGGTGCGGCCCGTCACGGTGCACGACGTGCGCGACGACCCCGGCGACCCCGCGCTCCTGCGGGTCCGCGCGACGGTCGGCGCCGGGCCGGACGCGCGCGACGTCGTCGTCCGCACGCGCACGCTCGTCAACGCGACCGGCACGTGGACCCGCCCGTTCTGGCCGCGCTACCCCGGGATGGAGACGTTCCGCGGTCGCCAGCTCCACACGCACGACTTCCGCGCCGCCGAGGACTTCGCGGGGCAGCACGTCGTGGTCGTCGGCGGCGGCGCGTCCGCGACACAGCTCCTGCTCCAGATCGCGCCGCACGCGTCGGGCACGACGTGGGTGACGCGCCGCGAGCCCGTGTGGGTCGAGGAGGAGTTCTCGCCGGAGCTGGGCCGGGCCGCCGTCGCGCGCGTCGCCGAGCGGACGGCTGCGGGCCTGCCGCCCGGGAGCGTCGTCTCGGTCACGGGCCTGCCGCTCACGCCCCGGTACCGCGCGGGGATCGCGAACGGGGTGCTGCGGCGTCGGCCGATGTTCGCGCGCGTCACGGCGACCGGCGTGGAGTGGGCTCCCGGCGCGAACGACGACGGCCTCCTGCACCAGCCCGCCGACGTCATCCTCTGGGCCACCGGGTTCCGCGCCGCGCTCGACCACCTCGCGCCCCTCGGCCTGCGTGCGCCCGGCGGCGGGATCGTGCTCGACGGCACGACGGCGGCGAGCGACCCGCGCGTCCAGCTCGTCGGCTACGGGCCCAGCGCCTCCACGATCGGGGCCAACCGGGCGGGGCGCGAGGCGGCGCGCGGCGTGCTGCGGGCGCTCGGCCGACGGCCCGAGCGCGGCCCCGCGGCAGGATCTCGGCGACCGGTGGCGGTGTGAGGGCTCGTCAGCGCCCGCCGTCGAGCCCTAGCGTGCACCCGTGAGCACCGAGTCCTCCCCGGCCCCCGACCCGTCCGCCGCCCGCGAGCCCGCCCCGGTCGCGGTCGACGCGCCCGCCCTGCCGACGCAGCGCCGCACCCTGACGACCCTCGTCGCGACGCAGGTGCTGTCCGGCGTCGGGGTCGCGAGCGGCATCGCCGTCGCGCCGCTCGTGGCCTCGGCGCTGTCCGGGTCCGACGCGATCGCGGGGCTCACGTCGACCTCCGGCGTCGTCGGCGCGGCGCTCGTCGCGCTGCCGCTCGCCCAGGTCGCGGGTCGGCGCGGCCGACGGCCGTCGCTCCTGCTCGGCTTCGGCCTCGCGACCGGCGGCGCCCTCCTCGCGACGGTGGCCGTCCTCCTGGGCTCGTGGCCGCTGCTCGTCGTGGCGATGCTGCTCTTCGGCTCCGGCACGGCCGCCGGTCTCGCCTCCCGCTTCGCCGCGACGGACCTCGCGACCCCGCAGCGCCGGGCCCGCGACCTGTCCGTGGTGGTGTGGGCGACGACCGTCGGGTCCGTCGTCGGGCCGACGCTCGCGGGCGTCGCCGACCGGGTCGCCGGCCCCGCCCTGCGCCTCGGGGACGCGCACGCCGAGCACGGGAGCACCGCGCCGAGCGCGGCCCCGTTCGTGCTCGCGACGCTCGCGTTCGCGCTCGCGGCGACCGTCGTCGCGGTGTGGCTGCGCCCGGACCCGCTGCTCGCCTCGCGTGCGCCGTCGGGGGCGGGTGCGGTGGGCGCGGGTGGTGCGGGGGGAGCGCCGGGTGGCGCGCCCGGCCACGTGTCGTGGCGCGACGGCCTGCGCGCCGGCTGGGCCGTGGTCGCGGCCAGCCCGACGGCGCACCTCGCCCTCGGCGCGATCGTGCTGAGCCACCTCGTCATGGTCGGCCTCATGTCCATGACCCCGGTCCACATGAACCACGGCGGCGCGACGCTCCAGGTCGTGGGGCTCGTGATCAGCGCCCACATCGCGGGCATGTACGCGCTGAGCCCCGTGGTCGGCTGGCTCGCGGACCGGCTCGGGCACGCGCGCGTGCTGTACGCCGGCGGCGCGCTGCTCCTCGCCGCGGCGGTCGTCGTGGCGGGCGCGCCGGGCGAGGACTCCGCGCGTCTCACGGTCGGCCTGGTGCTGTTGGGGCTCGGGTGGTCGTGCGGGCTCGTCGCCGGGTCGGCGCTGCTCGTCGACGCGACGCCCGGGCCGTCGCGCACCGCCGTGCAGGGCCTGTCCGACCTCGCGATGAACACGGGCGGCGCCGTCGGCGGCATCCTTGCCGGAGCGATCATCGGGTTCTCCTCGTACGGCGCGCTCGCGTGGGGTGCGGCGGTGCTCGTCGTCGTGTGCGCGGTCGTGGCGGCTCCGCTCGCGCGGCGGGCAGCGCTCCGCTGACGACGGCCGCCGAGATCGGCACCCGGAGGCGGGATCGGTGGTCGTGACCGCCGACCTCGCCCGCGACCACCGACCTTGCCCGCGACCGCCGATGTCGCCCGCGGGCGCCGATCTCGCGGGGGTGCGCGGTCGGGGGAGGGTCAGGCCAGGACGGCCGGGAGCGCGGTGCGCTCGTCCCGGCGGACGGCGCCGACCTGCGCCGGGGTGAGGAACAGCGCCCGGGAGAGGTCCGTGCCGCGCGCGTCGGCGCCGCGCAGGTCGGCGCCGAGCAGGTCGACGGCGTCGAGCCGGGCCCCCCGCAGGTCGGCGCCCAGGAGCAGCGCGCCCCGCAGGTCCGACGCCGTGAGGTCCAGCCCGCGGAGGTCCGCACCGACGAGGTCGGCCCCCGGTCGCAGCCGACGACGCAGCCCGGCGCCCGGAGCCCGGTGCCGCGCTCCGTCGTCGGGCGGGGCCGCTGCGCGCGCGCCGTGGTGCCGGGCGGGGCCGTGCCGTGCGGGGCTCCGCCGGGCGTCCAGGCTCCGACCCGCCCGGGCCGCGTCCCGCACGAGCGCGCTCGCCCGGTCGACCAGCGGGCCGACGGCGCGACGGACCGCGCCGACGTCGAGCGCGAGCAGGTCCGCCGCGGCGAGGTCGACGAGGGGCGCGGTGCGGTCGAGCGCCTCCCGGGCGTCGTCGTGCACGGCGGCGGCCGCGGGGAGCGCGAGCACCTCCGCGAGGTACCAGAGCAGCTCCTGGAGCTGCGTGACGACGGGCAGGGCGGCGAACGCGTCGCGCGCGGCGGCAGGGTCGTCGCGCCAGGTCGCGCCGTCGTGCGCCGCGCGGACGGCCGCGGTCACGCGCTGGCCCGCGCCCAGGCAGTCGTAGGCGACGCAGCCGGGGAAGCCGGACTCGGGCAGGCGGGCGTGGATGCCGCAGCCGAAGTCCGTGCGCAGGTTCGGGCAGGGCGTGCCGGCGGGCTTGTCGATCGCGAAGTCGGCGGACCGCACGAGGTGCAGGCCCACGCAGCACAGCCCGGTGCAGCGGGAGCAGTCGCTGCGCAGGTCGAGCTGCTCGACGAGGAGAGCGCGGCCGTCGGCCGCGGGGACGCGGGGCACCCCTCGACGCTACGCCGTCGCGGGGACGCCGGGCACGGGCATCTCGTCCGCGTGCGCGGGCCGGGGGCGACCGCAGCGCGAGAACGGGGCCGGTGCCGTCGTCGCGCGGACGACGGCACCGACCCCGCGGCCGGCGTGCGGCGCGTCAGTCGTCCGAGGACGACGGCTTCTGCAGGCCTGCCGAGATGAGCCCCATCACGGACGAGTCCGCGAGGGTCGTCGCGTCGCCCACCGTGCGGTTCTCCGCGACGTCGCGCAGGAGGCGGCGCATGATCTTGCCGGACCGCGTCTTCGGGAGCTCGGGCACGACGAGGATGCGCTTCGGCTTGGCGATCGGGCCGATCTCCTTCGCGACGTGGTTGCGCAGCTCGGTCTGCACGGCCGCCGCGCCGTCGGCGTCGGACGCCCGGCCGGCGTGCTCGCCGCGCAGGATGACGAACGCGACGACGGCCTGGCCCGTGAGGTCGTCGCTCGCGCCCACGACCGCGGCCTCCGCCACGGTCTCGTGCGAGACGAGCGCGGACTCGATCTCCGTCGTGGAGAGGCGGTGGCCCGAGACGTTCATGACGTCGTCGACCCGGCCGAGCAGCCAGATGTCGCCGTCCTCGTCCTTCTTGGCGCCGTCGCCCGCGAAGTAGATGCCCGGGAAGCGCGACCAGTACGTGTCCTTGAAGCGCTCGAGGTCGCCCCAGATGCCGCGCAGCATCGACGGCCACGGCTCGGACAGCACGAGGTACCCGCCGCCCCCGTTCGGCACGGAGCGCGCCTCGTCGTCGACGACGTCCGCCACGATGCCCGGCAGCGGCACCTGGGCGGAGCCCGGCTTGGCCGCCGTGACGCCCGGCAGCGGCGAGATCATGATCGCGCCCGTCTCCGTCTGCCACCACGTGTCGACGATGGGCGTGCGGTCGCCACCGATGACGCGGCGGTACCACATCCACGCCTCGGGGTTGATGGGCTCGCCCACCGACCCGAGCACGCGCAGCGACGACAGGTCGAACGTCGCGGGGATCTCCTCGCCCCACTTCATGCACGCGCGGATCGCGGTCGGCGCGGTGTAGAGGATCGAGACCTGGTACTTCTCGACGATCTCCCACCAGCGGCCCTGGTGCGGGGAGTCCGGGGTGCCCTCGTAGATCACCTGCGTCGCGCCGTTGAGCAGCGGGCCGTAGACGACGTACGAGTGGCCCGTGACCCAGCCGATGTCGGCCGTGCACCAGTAGACGTCGGTCTCGGCCTTGAGGTCGAACACGTTGCGGTGCGTGTACGCGGCCTGCGTGAGGTAGCCGCCCGTGGTGTGGAGGATGCCCTTGGGCTTCCCCGTGGTGCCCGACGTGTAGAGGATGAACAGCGGGTGCTCCGCCTCGACCCACACGGGGGCGTGCGTCGGGTCGGCGGCCTCGAGCGCGTCGTGCCACCAGACGTCGCGGCCCGCGGTCCACGCGGTGTCCTGGCCGGTGCGACGCACGACGAGCACGTGCTCGACCGTCGTCGGGGCCGCGCCCTCCTTCGGCGCGAGCGCCTCGTCGACCGCGGGCTTGAGCGCGGAGGCCGCGCCGCGGCGGTAGCCGCCGTCGGCCGTGACGACGAGCTTCGCCTCGGCGTCCGCGATGCGGCTGCGCAGCGCGTCGGCGGAGAACCCGCCGAACACGACCGAGTGCGGGGCGCCGATGCGCGCGCACGCGAGCATCGCGACGACGGCCTCGACGACCATCGGCAGGTAGATGACCACGCGGTCGCCCGTCTCGACGCCGAGGGCCGCGAGCGCGTTGGCCGCGCGCGACACGTCGCGCTGCAGCTCGGCGTACGTGACCGTCCGGGTGTCGCCCGGCTCGCCCTCGAAGTGGATCGCGACCCGGTCGCCCAGGCCGGCCTCGACGTGGCGGTCGACCGCGTTGTACGCGGCGTTGAGCGTGCCGTCGGCGAACCAGCGTGCGACGGGCGCCTGCGACCAGTCGAGGGTCTCGGTGAACGGGGTCTGCCACGTGACGAGGTCGTTCGCCTGCCGCGCCCAGAACGCGAGCCGGTCGGCCCGCGCCTCCTCGTACAGCTCGGGCTGCGCGTTCGCCTGCGCGGCGAACTCGGGGCTCGGGGGGAAGCTCCGGGTCTCGTGGAGGAGGTTCTCCAGGCTGGACGTGGTGGCCGCTGCTGCGGCCTCGGGCTCGTTCTCTGGCACGCTGACCTCCGGTGCGCATCGACTCTGGTGCGGTCCCGCCGACCGCGGCGGCCGCCCGGGGGCGGCGTGACGGTACGACGGTACGACGGGGCGGACGGCCGCACGACCGGGGCCCCGACCTGGCGAGTCTAGACCTCCTGCGGTGAGCGCGGTCACATCCGTCCGGGATTCGGCGAGAGTGCTCGCAAAGGAGCGGGCGGGCGGCCGGGACGGTGGGGAGCGCGCCGTCGGACGACGCGCCGGGCGCCCCGCCGCGCTGTTGCCGCGCAGGGGCCGGTGCCCCACCATGGGCTCACGTTCCTCGCGGAGCGGGCGGCCTCACGGCGAGGCACAGGGGGCGGGTTGGCGTACGCGGCGGTGCGGGGCGCGCGGTCGCGCCCTGCCGCGCCCGCACGCCGGGACGACGGCGTCGACGTCGCGTCCCGGGACCGCGTGCTCGCCGTCGCCGTGGCCGCGGGGCTGCGTGCCGTCGGCCGATGCGGGGCGCGCACGGTCCCCGAGGACGCTCTCCGGCCGGGGTCCGGCGGCCGCCGCGGGCTCGTGCTCGTGGCCGACGACGCGGGCTCCCTCCCCGGCCCGCCGCTGCTCGCGGTCCTGCGGCGCCCGGGCCCGGTCGTGGTCGTGGGCGGCGCGGTGGCGGCGGACCGGCTGCTCGTCGCCGCGCGGGCAGGCGCCCTGGTCGTCGCCGCGGAGCGGCCGTTCGGCGACCAGGTGCGGACGGTCGCCCGCATGCTCGCGGGGGACGTGCGCGCGGGCGACGCGCTGCTGGTGGACCAGCTCGTCGGGGTCGTGCGCGACCGTCGGGCGGTGGCGTCGCTCACGGGCCGGGAGACCGAGGTGCTGGAGCACCTCGCGGGCGGTCGGTCGGTGGCCGAGATCGCGGCTGCCCTCGTGCTGTCGGTCGCGACCGTGCGCGCCCACGTCCGCTCGATCCTTCGCAAGCTCGGCGTCTCGTCGCAGCTCGCGGCCTCTGCCGCCCTGGCGCGGGCGCGGGGCGGACGTCCCGTCCGCAGATAGTCAGAACTGACGATGTGGGGCGGTGCGCGGCCGGCAGATCCTGGCGACGGACCCGGACGAAGGCACCGGGCCGACGGCGGGGCGACGCAGCCCCGCCGACGCACGAGAGGGGGCACGACATGCTGGTGGTCTGCACACAGGACGACGACATCCGCGAGGCCGTCGAGGAGCACGGCTCCGGGGCGGACGCGTGGGGCGAGGTCGTCCTGCTTCCGAAGGGTTCACGGGCCGCCGCGGAACGGGCGCTCGTCGCGGCGCTCGCGACGGCGCGGGGCCCGGTCTGCTTGTCCGCGCACGGCAACGACGAGGAGATCGGCGACGAGGGGAACGGCGCCGACGACTGGGGGTGGGGCCGACGGCAGGTCGCGCGGCTCCTCGCCCGGGTGCCCGGGCCGGTCGGACCGGTGCTCGTGCACGCGTGCGCCGAGAACGTCTCCAACTTCTCGGCGGGGCTCGCCCTCGCGCTCGAGGAGGAGCGGGCGCTCGAGGGCGTCTGGATCTACGGCTACAACCGGCCCGTCCCGGCGGACGCCCGCTACCCGCGGCCGGACGCGCTGAGCAGGCAGGTCGACCTGCAGGGCACGCAGGTCCTCTTCTGACCTCGCGCCACGGGGGCGGGGCGGTCGCCGCGCTCCGACACCGCACCACACGTCATCGGAGGAAGCCATGTCGCTCGTGAGAGACATCGTCAAGCAGTTCGACAACAGCGACGAGCTCGCGCAGACGCAGCGCGAGGTCGTGGAGTCGCTCGCCCGGCTCGGCGAGACGAAGGCCGAGCTGTTCGAGGCGAAGATCCAGGAGTCGCTCCGCGGGGCGGGAGGCACGAACTCGACCGTGCCCATCACGTCCATCCTCGCGTCCAAGAAGGAGGTGCACGCCTTCACGTCCACGTCGGCGGAGCACCTCGCCGACACCGTGAAGTCGTCGCTCAAGTCGTTCGTCTCGGGGACGGCGGACAGCATCATCGACGGGGTGGGCGGCCTCATCTCCGAGGCCCTCACCGTGTTCCTCGGCGGCGCGTCGGCGTCGACGGGCACGATGGAGGAGTACTACGTCGTGACCGAGGGCCTGTCCATCGTCCGGGTGGACCTCAAGGCGTGGTACCTCAACGTCTCCGCCCGCGGCATCTACGAGAAGATGGAGCGCATCAGCGCGTTCGTCGCGGTCAAGTCCACGGTGGACCTGACGAAGATCGACTTCAACACGTTCCTGTACCTCTACCAGAACCAGCTGACCGCGGCTCACCTCGACAAGAACCAGGTCAAGCAGGCGCTGCAGGAGGCGAAGGAGATCTACCAGGAGTTCCACGGGGCCGGCCTGCGCACGCAGGCGGTGCACCACATCACCCGCGCTCCGGGCAGCACGGCGCCGCGCTCGTCCTGACGCGGGGACGACGGCGGGTGCGGCGCCCCGGGACGCCGCACCCGCCGTCGGGCGTGCACCGACCGCCGTGCGTGCCGTCAGCGCGCCCGGCGCTGGCGCACGGCCTCGTACAGCACGACGGTCGTCGCGCTCGCGGCGTTGAGCGAGCTCGCGGCGCCGAGCATGGGGATGCTCACCATGACGTCGCACGCCTCGCGCCACCCCGCGCTGAGACCGGTGGTCTCGTTGCCCGTGAGCACGAGCGTGGGCCCCGTGAGGTCGTGCTCGGCGAGCTCGACCTCGCCGTGCTCGTCGGTCCCGACCAGGGTCAGCGGGACGCCCGAGGAGCGCTGCGCGGCGACCCAGTCGAGGACGTCGCGCCCCGCGGGGACGCGGACCGTCGGCACGGAGAAGATCGAGCCGGTGCTGGCACGGACGGCGCGCGGGTCGTACGGGTCGGCGGCGTGCCCGGCGACGACGAGCCCGTCGCCGCCGAACGCGTCGAGCGACCGCGCGACGGTCCCCACGTTGCCCGGGCTCGTGGGCCGGTCCAGCACGACGCCGAGGAAGTCGGCGCCCGGGGCGCCGCCGCCGATCCGGCCCAGGTCGTCCGGCGGCGTCGCGACGACGGCGAGGAGCTCGGGCGTCTCGTCCTCCTTGCCGCCGAGCTCGCGCAGGAGCGCGGACGACACGGCGAACCGCTGCGCGCGGACGCGGTCGAGCATCGCGTGGGCCCACGACGACAGCGACCGGTCGGCGTCGACGAGCCAGGTCCGCACGGTCCACCCGGACTCGACGGCGAGCGTGATGGGCCGGACCCCCTGGACGACCATCTCGCCCGCCCGGTGCCGCTTCGTGCGGTTGGTGAGCAGCGCCTCCCACTGCTGGAACGCCGCGTTGCGGGTCGTGACGCGCTGCACGCTCAGGCCTCCGGGGCGGTGGTCGGGGCGGACGTGGTCGTGGTCGCGACGCGCGGGAGCCCGCCGGTCAGCGCGGGAGGCTCGGCGACGCCGTCCTCCCGCGCGGCGCGCTCGACCGCCGCGGCGACGAGCGTCGTCACCTCGGGGTTGAACACGCTCGGGATGATGTAGGTCGGGTTGAGCTGGTCCTCGTGGATCGCGGACGCGAGCGCGCGGGCGGCGGCGAGCAGCATCGCGTCGGTGATCCGGTGCGACCGCGCGTCCAGCAGGCCGCGGAACACGCCCGGGAACGCGAGCACGTTGTTGATCTGGTTCGCGAAGTCGGAGCGCCCGGTGCCGACGATGGCGGCATGCTCGGCTGCCTCGACCGGGTCGACCTCGGGCCGCGGGTTTGCCATCGCGAACACGATGGCGTCCGGCGCCATGCGCGCGACGTCGTCGCCGGTGAGGACGTCGGGGGCGGAGACGCCGATGAACACGTCCGCGTCGACGACGGCCTCGCGCAGCGTGCCGGTGACGCGCCGCGGGTTGGTGTTGACGGCGGTCCACGCGAGCGACGGGGACAGGCCCGGGCGGCCCGGGTGCACGACGCCCTCGATGTCCGCGACGACGACGTCGTGCGCGCCCGCCGCGAGGAGCAGCTTGAGCACCGCGGTCCCGGCCGCGCCCGCGCCCGAGAGGACGATGCGCACGTCGGGCAGCTCCTTGCCGACGACCTTGAGCGCGTTGGTCAGCGCGGCGAGCGCCACGATGGCCGTGCCGTGCTGGTCGTCGTGGAACACGGGGATGTCGAGCTCGGCCCGCAGCCGCGCCTCGATCTCGAAGCACCGGGGGGCCGAGATGTCCTCGAGGTTGATCCCCGCGAAGACGGGCGCGATCGCCTTCACCGTCCGCACGATCTCGTCGACGTCGGTCGTGTCGAGCGCGATGGGGAACGCGTCGATGTCCGCGAACCGCTTGAACAGGGCCGCCTTGCCCTCCATGACGGGCAGCGACGCGAGGGGGCCGATGTCGCCCAGCCCGAGCACGGCGGACCCGTCGGTGACCACGGCGATGGTGTTGCGCTTGATCGTCAGGCGGCGGGCGTCGTCGGGCTTGGCGGCGATGGCCTCGCACACGCGCGCGACGCCGGGCGTGTAGATCATCGACAGGTCGTCGCGGTTGCGGATCGGCACCTTGGACTCGATCTTCAGCTTGCCGCCCAGGTGCAGCAGGAACGTGCGGTCGGAGACGCGGTCCACGACGACGCCCGGGAGCGCGCGCAGCGCCTCGACGATCTGCCCGGCGTGCTCCTCGCCGCGCGTCGCGACGGTGACGTCGACCGTGATGCGCTCGTGGCCCGACGCCGTCACGTCCAGGGCGGTGACGATGCCCCCGGTGTGCTCGATCGCCGTCGTCAGCTCGCTCACGGCGGTGGGGCGGGCCTCGACCTGGAGGCGGGCGGTGATGGAGGAGGAGACACTCGGCGCTGACGTCATGGGCCCCAGTATCGCCCCGCGGGCGGGCCGCGACGCGGGAACGCGGCGCGCGAGCCCGGACACGACGACGGCGCCCTCGCGGACGCCGTGGTCGCCAGCGGCGACGGTGAACAGGCGCGCTCGCTCCAAGTCGCTGCAACGGGTCGGGGGCCGTCGTGGCCGGGTCCGCCCCGGTCAGCGCGTCCTTCGGTGGACTGCCCTGCGCGTGGGTACCGCCGCGGTGCTGTTGTCCTTCCATCACAGCCCGTCGGGACGGCGGACGCAAGCGCTCCGGGGGTTCTTCCACACCGTGTTCTACCGGGGTTCGAACACGCCGGTGCGGATGGTCCGGGAGGTCCGGATCGGGCCCTTCGGCGGTCGTCCGCGGACGCCGGACGCGCGGGTCAGCCGCGCGGGCGGCGACGCTGAAGAGGGTCAGCCGCGCGAGCGGCGGCGCCACGCCCGCCACACGAGCCACCCGACGACGCCGAGCCCGACGAGGCCCGCGGCCGCGAGCACCGGCGTCGGCGCGGCGAGCTGCGAGCGCAGGGCGACGGGCCGCGAGAACGTCAGCGCGCCCCACCCGTGCTCGGCGGCGAGACGACGCAGCGTCCGGTCGGGGTTGACGACGAACGCGTGGCCGACGGCGCTCAGCATCGGCGCGTCGGTCACCGAGTCCGAGTACGCGTAGCTCGCCGCGAGGTCGTAGCCCTCGCGCTCCGCGAGCTCGCGCAGGGCCACGGCCTTGTTGTCGCCGTACGCGTAGAAGTCGATCGCGCCGGTGTAGCGCCCGCCCTCGACGGCCATCCGGGACGAGATGGCGTGGTCGGCGCCGAGCACCGCGGCGATGGGCTCCACCACCTCGCTGCCTGACGCGGAGACGATGACGACGTCGTGCCCGTGCTCGTGGTGCGACTCGATGAGCTCGACCGCCTCCGCGTACACGACCGGGTCGATGTGCTCGTGGAGCGTCTCCTCGACGATGCGGGAGACGGTCGCGACGTCCCAGCCGGTCACGAGGTTCGACAGGTGCGCGCGCATGCGCTCCGTCTGGTCCGCGTCGGCGCCGCCCACCATGAACAGGAAGTGCGCGTACGCGCTGCGGAGCACGTCCCCGCGGTTGATGAGCCCGCCCGCGAAGAACGGCCGCGAGAACGCCGCGGCCGACGACGTCGCGATGATCGTCTTGTCCAGGTCGAAGAACGCGGCGACCCGGCCGGCGCGTGGCGGGTCCTTCGGGTCCGGGAGCGGGGTCACGGTCGCGAGCCTAGCGGCGGAACGTGGCCGTCCCCAGGAGCGCTCGCCGACGGGCCCGTCCCCAGGGTCGGCGACGGGCCGACGGCGGCCCGCGTCCACGGGCGAGGGTGGTCCCCGGTCGACGGAGGGCGGGGGAGCGCGATGGTCGGAGCGGTCGTGGCGGTGGTCGGTGCGCGCGGCGGGGCAGGGGCGAGCGTCGTCGCCGCGTCGTTGGCCCGGGCGGTCGCCCGGCGGCGCGCCCCGACGTGCCTGGTCGACCTCGCCCTCCTGGGCGGGGGCCTCGACGTCCTCCTGGGCGTCGAGCAGGACCCGGGCGTGCGCTGGCCGGACCTCGCCGACGCGCGGGGCCGGCTCGACGGCGACGACCTCCTCGCGCGCCTGCCCCGCTGGGGCACCGTGCCGGTGGTCAGCACCGAGCGCGGCGGGGGCCCGGAGCAGGCGGCCCTGGCCGACGTGGTCGCCGCGCTCGCCGAGGCCACGGCGGCGAGGTCCGGGGTGCTCGTGCTCGACGCCGACCGCGCGGCCCTCGCGCCGGGTGCGGCCGGGGCGTCGTTGCTCGAGGCCTGCGACGAGGTGCTCCTCGTGACACCGCTCGACGTCGCCGGGGTGGCGGGCGCGGCCGCGGTGCGCGACCGGCTCCCCGGCCGGGCGGCCCTCGTGGTCCGCGGTCCCGCGCCCGGTCGGCTCTCGCCGCCCGAGGTGGCCGCCGCCGTCGGGCTCGACGTCGCCGCGACCGCCGGGTGGGACCGCGCGCTCGCGGGCGCGGTCGAGCGCGGGCAGGGACCGTGCGTCGGCCGCGGCGCGGTCCTGCGGGCCGGTCGCGAGCTCGCCGCGCGCTACCTCGGGCCCGTCCGGTGACGGGGCGGGAGGCGCGTGCGCCGCGCGAGGGGCGCGGTCGTGACCGGGGTGTCGTGGACGACGCGTACCGGCGCGGGGAGGCGTCGCCGCGTGCGGAGCGCGGCCGGGTCGCGCTGCTCGACGGCGTCCGGGACCGCCTCGTGCGGTCGGGCGACGAGCAGGGCGGTGCCACCGAGACGCTCGGCGACGCGGCCGTCGCGGACGCGCTGCGGGCGTCGGGCCGGGTGCTCGGCACGACCGCGCTGCGCGAGCTGACCCGGACGGCCCACGCGGAGATCTTCGGGGCAGGGCCGCTCCAGCGGTACCTCGACGAGCCCGGCGTCACGGACGTGCTCGTCAACGGGCCCGACGACGTGTGGGTCGACCGCGGCGCCGGGCTCGAACGGGTCGAGGTCGCGCTCGGCGGCCCCGAGGCCGTGCGGGCGCTCGCCGTGCGTCTCGCCGCGGCGGGTGGGCAGCGGCTCGACGACGCGTCCCCCGTCGTCGACGCCCGCCTCCCGGACGGGACGCGGCTGCACGCCGTCGTCGCGCCCGTGTGCGCGACGGGGGCGGTCGTCTCGCTGCGCGTCCTGCGGACGCGGACGTTCCGGCTCCACGACCTCGTCGCGGGCGGGACCGTCCCGCACGCGTGGGAGGCGGTGCTGCGCGGGCTCGTCGCGCGGCGCGCGAACGTCCTCGTGTCCGGCGGCACGGGCACCGGCAAGACGACGCTCCTCGCCGCGCTCCTCGCGCTCGTCCCGCCCGACGAGCGGGTCGTCTGCGTCGAGGAGGCGCGCGAGCTCGACCCCGACCACCCCCACGTCGTCCCGCTCACCGCGAGGCGTCCCAACGTCGAGGGCGCGGGCGGCGTGGACCTCGCCGACCTCGTGCGCGCCGCGCTGCGCATGCGGCCCGACCGCATCGTGCTGGGCGAGTGCCGCGGCCCGGAGGTCCGCGAGGTGCTCATGGCGCTCAACACCGGCCATGACGGCGGCCTCGCGACGATCCACGCCAACGACGTCGAGGTGGTCCCCGCCCGGCTGGAGGCGCTCGCGGCGCTCGCGGGGATGGACCGGGCCGCGGTCGCCGCGCAGGCCGCGGGCGGGCTCGACGTCGTGCTGCACCTGCGCCGCGTCCGCACGGCGGGCACGACCCGGCGCGTCCTCGCGCAGCTGGGCGTCGTGCGGCAGGACGAGCGCGGCGCCCTGCGCGTGGACGTCGCGGGGTCGTGGGACGGGACGGTCGTGCCGCCGGGCGGTGGGTCGACGGGTGCGGCGGGGCCGGTCGCGGGACCGGCGTGGGACGAGCTCGTGGGGCGGTGGTCGGCATGACGCGGCGGCGCGGCGTGGGCCGTCGGCCGGGTGCGGCCCCGACGACGCGCGGCGGGAGAAGCGGCGCATGACGGTCGTCGTGGGTCTGCTCGTCGGTGCCGCGGTCTGGTGCGCCACGGCGCGGGTCGGGCGGTCGGCGCGTCGCGTCGTCGGCCGGCCGGCGTCGCGCGCCACGCGGTGGTCCGTGCTGCGCCGGCCCGGCCGACCGCAGGCGGTGCCCGAGCTCGTGCGTGTCGTCGTGACGCAGGTCGGGTCGCTCCTGCGGTCGGGAGCCGCGCCCGGCGTCGCGTGGACCCGTGCGGTCGGCGTGCGCGTCGACGGCGGTGGCGTCCCCCGGGTCGCGGACCTCGCGCCGCACGTCGGCGGTCCGGCGACGGCGCGTGCCCTCGTCTCGGCGTGCCGGCTGGCCGCGGAGCTGGGCGCGCCGCTCGCGACCGTGCTCGACGAGGTCGCCGCGTCCGTGGCCGCGGACGCCGAGGCGCGCGCCGAGCGGGAGGCGGCGCTCGCCGGACCACGCGCGACCGCCCGCGTGCTGCTCTGGCTCCCCGTGGTCGGCGTGCTGCTCGGCTACGTGCTGGGCGCCGACCCGCTCGGCACCGCGACCGACGGCGGCCTCGGGACGGCGGGCGTGCTCCTCGGGGTCCTGCTGCTCGTGGCGGGGCGCACGTGGTCCGCGCGGCTCGTCGAGCGGGCGCGCACGGCGGGGGAGGACCGGTGACCGCGCTGCGCCCGAGACCGGCCCGGGAAGGAGAGCACCGATGACCCTCGTCCTCCTGGCGCTCTGCGTGCTGGCGGGCGCCGCGCCGTGGTGGTCCGCGCGCGCCGCCGTCGGGCGGCGCGCGGCCGCCGTCGGACGGCGCGCGGCCGCCGTCGGGCGGCCAGGACCCGAGCGCGACGCGGCCTCCGCCGGGGAGGGCGGTCGACGGCCACGGGGTGACGACCGCGACCCCGGCATCGAGACCGGGGTGCTCCTCGAGCTGCTCGCGGCCGCCGTCGGGTCGGGTGCGGCGATCCCGCGGGCGCTGGACGTCGTCGGGACGTGCGTCGGGGGCCGCGACGGTGCCGGGCTGCGTGCTGCGGGAGCCGCGCTCCTCCTGGGGGCGTCGTGGGACGGCGCCTGGGCCGGCGCGCCGCCGCGGCTCGGGGTCGTCCAGCGGGCGCTGCGACCCGCGTGGCTGCACGGCGCTGCTCCCGCGTCGTCGCTGCGGGCTGCCGCCGAGGCGTCGAGGCAGGACCGGACCGGAGCGGCCAAGGCGGCCGCGGCGCGGCTCGCCGTGCACCTCGTGCTCCCGCTCGGTGCGTGCTTCCTGCCCGCGTTCGTGCTCGTCGGGCTGCTCCCCGTCCTCGTCTCCCTCGGGGCGGGTCTGCTCTCCGGATAGGCGTCGGGGGTCCGGAGGACGGGGCGGGCGTGGGTCTCGGCGTGGGTCTCGGTGTCGGTGTCGGTGTCGGTGTCGGTGTCGGTGTCGCTCCGGTGGCCGCATGGACCCGTCCCCCGTCTCCCGTGTCCCCGCTGCGCGCCGAGACGACGCCTGGCGTGAAGCAGGGAGCGGCGAGTCCTCGGCCCGTGTGCTCGTCAGCGCGGACGGCTCCCGGTACGCCAAGGTCGTGGGCCCGGACCAGCTGGCCGCCCTGGTGGGCGAGCGGGACCGCGCGCTCTGGTCGGCCTCCCGCGGGATCGCCGTCCCCGAGGTGCTGGCATGGGAGGACACGGGGGAGGGGGCCGCCCTCGTGACGCGCACGGTGCCGGGGGTGCCCGCCGACACGGTCCGCCCCGACCAGGTCGACCGCGCCTGGACGAACGTCCTCGCGGCGGCGCGGACCCTCCACGACCTCCCCGTCGACGGCTGCCCGTTCGACCGGAGCCTCGACGCCATGGTCGCCCTCGCCCGCGACGTGGTCGACGGCGGCCGCGTGCACGCGGAGTTCCTGCGGCCGGAGCAGGAGTCCCGGGACCCTGTGGACCTGCTCGCGGAGCTCACCACCGAGCTGCCGACGCGCCGGGAGCAGCAGGTGGCGGACCTCGTCGTCTGCCACGGCGACCTGTGCCTGCCCAACGTCCTGCTCGACCCGGAGACGCTGGAGGTCCGCGGTCTCGTCGACGTCGGGCGGCTCGGGGTCGCGGACCGGCACGCCGACCTCGCCCTCCTCCTGGCGAACGCCCAGGACACCTGGCCGGAGCACGCCCGTGCCCTGGAGGAGACGCTGGCGCCGCGGTACGGGTCCCCGGTCGACCCGGGTCGGCTCCGCTTCCACCTCGAGCTCGACCCGCTGACCTGGGGCTGACCGCACGCGCCTCGACGAGGGCGGGTCGCTCGACCTGTCGACCGGGCCGCGCGCTTCGACCTGTTGACCGGGCCACGCGCTCCGACCTGTCGACCGGGTCGGCCGCTTCGACCTGTCGACCCGGGCTGGGTGCTCGGCCTGTCGACGGTGGCTCGCCACTCGGCCCGTCGACGCGGGCGGAGCGCGCGCTGCTGTGCACAGGTCGTCGCCTCGACGGCCCCGTCCACCGGCGCGGCGGGGTGGGGTGCGCCGCAGCCGCCGGTCCCGGCAGGGTCGCTCCGACCGCCCGCACGACGCGGGCCACGAGAGGGGAGTCGGAGATGACACGACAGCCGCGACGCGCGTTCGCGCGCCTGACGGGGACGAGCACGGGGCAGGGCGAGGCGGGTCTCGCGACCGCGGAGTACGCCATCGCGACGGTCGCCGCGGCGGGCTTCGCCGGGCTGCTCATCGTCGTGCTGAAGAGCGGCGAGGTGCGCGAGATGCTGCTCGGCATCGTGCGCAGCGCGCTCTCGCTGGGCTGAGCCCGTGCGACGGGACGCCGGGGCCGACGGCCGCCGGCCGAGGGATCGGGCCCGTGAGGGGAGCGAGCGCGGTGCGGTCACGGCCGAGCTCGCGGTCGCCCTGCCGGCCGTCGTCCTGGTTCTCGTCGTGGTCCTCACCCTCGCCGCGGCGGCGGGCGCCCAGATGCGCTCCGCCGACGCGGCGAGGGCCGCCGCCCGGGCGGCGGCCATCGGCGAGGACGACGCGACCGTGCGTGCGACGGCGCTCCGGGTCGCCGGAGCCGGCGCGACGGTCGGCGTGGTGCGGGGCGACCCGTGGGTCGAGGTGCGCGTGACGACGCCCGTCGTGGGCGGGTGGCTCGCGGGCTCGCCCTTGCGCGCCAGCGGTGAGGCCGTCGCCTGGGCCGAGCCATGACCACGGCGCAGCCACCTCGGGGGCGGTGCACCGAGACCGAGACCGCGACCGCGGGCGAGATCGAGACCGAGACCGCGGGCGAGATCGAGACCGACGGACGAGCAGCGGCGGGACCCGGGGCGGTCACCATCCCCGACACCGACACCGACACCGACACCGACGCCGAGCACGGAGCGGGCACCGTGCTCGTGCTCGGCGTCGTCGCGGCAGTCCTGGTGCTGGCGGTCGCCCTCGGCGCGCTCGCGCAGGCGCAGGCGGCGCGTGGCACGGCGCAGACCGGGGCCGACCTCGCGGCGCTCGCGGCGGCGACGGCAGCCCGCGACGGGTGGGAACCGTGCGGCCGGGCGCGCGAGGCCGCGGCGCACAACCGGGTCGTGGTGGTCGCGTGCACGGAGCAGGGCGCGGGGGTCGTCCGGGTGGACGTCGAGTCGAGAGCCGGTGTCACGTTCCTCGGCGCCTCGCTCGGTCGCGCGAACGCCGCGGCACGTGCCGGCCCGGCGAGCGCGCGGTGAGCCGCAGCGGGCCGTCGGGCGGCGGCACCTGTCCGGGCCCGGCCGCAGCGGTCCTCGACCCCGTGGGGGGAAGCGGTGCCCTATCGCGCGGAACCGGCGCTCCGCCCCGCGGGGTCGGTCTCGGCGACCGGGGCGTGCGCCAGGACGGCGTCGAGCAGCCGGACGGCGGCGGCCTTCTCGAGCGGGGCGTTGTACGACCCGCACTTCGGCGACTGCACGCACGCCGGGCAGCCGTCGTGGCACGGGCAGCGCGCGATGGCGTCGCGGGTCGCGCGGAGCCAGGTCGCGCCGAGCTCGAACCCGCGCTCGGCGAAGCCGGCTCCGCCGGGGTAGGCGTCGTGGACGAACACGGTGGCCTCGCCGGTGTCGGCGTGCAGCGCGGTGGACACCCCACCGAGGTCCCAACGGTCGCACGTCGCGAGGAGGGGGAGCAGGCCGATCGACGCGTGCTCGGCGGCGTGCAGCGCGCCGGGCAGCTCGTCGGCGTCGACGCCCGCCTCCTCGATCACGGAGGCGGGGACGGTCCACCAGACGGCCATGGTCGGCAGCGTGCGCTCGGGGAGGTCGAGGGTCTCCGTGCCGAGGACCTGCATGTCGAGGAGGCGGCGACGCTGGAAGCTCACCACCTGGGAGCACACGTCGACCGGGCCGTAGCCCCAGCCGACCGGGCCCCAGGTGCGCTCGACGACGTCGCGGCCCGTCGCGACGTCCCCGCCCGTGGGCTCGTCGACGATCGTGATGGACGTGGTCGACCGCGACCACGTGCCGTGGTCGACGTCCTGCCGACGCACGAGCGCGACGTGGTCGGCGAGGTCGAGGTGCTCGACCACGTAGGTGCGGCCCTGGTGGACATACACCGCGCCGTCGTGCACCGAGCCGTCCGCGGAGGCGGCGTCGACCGTCCCGAGCAGCCGGCCGGTGCGCGCCTCGGCGACCCGGACGGGCGCGCCGCCGGACCCGCGCAGGTCGGTCATGCCCGACGCGGGCTGCGCGTGGGTCCAGTACCAGCCGGAGGCCCGGCGTCGCAGGGCTCCGCGCGCGACGAGCACGTCGAGCAGGCCGCGCACCACGTCGGGCGCGCCGAACGCGGCGAGGTCCTCCGACCGCAGCGGCACCTCGGCTGCCGCCGCGCACAGGTGCGGCGCGAGGACGTAGGGGTTCGCGGGGTCGAACACGGTCGCCTCGAGCGGCGCGTCGAACACCGCCTCGGGGTGGTGCACGAGGAACGTGTCGAGCGGGTCCTCGCGCGCGACGAACGCGACGAGGCCGTCGGCGCCCGCCCTCCCGGCGCGGCCCGCCTGCTGCCACACCGACATGCGGGTGCCGGGCCAGCCCGCGATGAGCACGGCGTCGAGCCCCGAGATGTCGACGCCCAGCTCGAGGGCGTTGGTCGTCGCGAGGCCCAGCACGTCGCCGGTGCGCACCGCGTCCTCGAGCTCGCGCCGTTCCTCGGGCAGGTACCCGCCCCGGTAGGCGGCGACGCGGCGCACGAGGCGGGGGTCGACGACGCGCACGCTGTCCTGCGTCTGGACCGAGACGGACTCCGCGCCGCGGCGCGAGCGCGTGAACGCGAGCGTGCGGGCGCCCGCGATGACGAGGTCGGCGAGCAGGTCGGCCGTCTCGGCCGTGGCGCTGCGGCGCGGGTGCTCGGGCCCCTCGGCGGGCGTCGCGACCGCGGGGTCGTCGTCGTGACCCTCCGCGGGCCCGGCGTCCGCGGACGCCTCGAAGCCCACGACGACGGGCGGCTCCCACAGGGCGAACGTCTTGCGCCCCGCGGGCGAGGTGTCGCGCGCGACGGTCACGACGTCGTCGGGCTCGACCCCGACCAGCCGTGCCGCGCTCGTGGCCGGGTCGGCGGTCGTCGCCGACGCGACGACGAACGTCGGAGGCGGGTCGCCCTCCCGCGCGTAGTGCGCGGCGAGCCGCCGCAGGCGCCGCAGGACGAGGGAGACGTGCGCGCCGAACACCCCGCGGTAGGCGTGCCCCTCGTCCACGACGACGTACCGCAGGTCCCGCAGCAGCCGCGTCCAGCCGCGGTGGTGCGGCAGGAGCGCGAAGTGCAGGAAGTCCGGGTTCGTGAGGACGACGTCGGCGTGCTCCCGCACCCACCGGCGCTCGTCCTGCGCGGTGTCGCCGTCGCACGTCGCGACCCGCACGTCGCGCGTCCCGGCGGCGTCGAGGAGCCGCTGGAGGCCGGAGAGCTGGTCGGCCGCGAGCGCCTTCGTGGGCGAGAGGTAGAGCACGGCACCACGGCGCGCGACCGACTCGATGCGACCGGGGTCGAGCACGCGCGCCGCGGCGTCGGCGCGGACGGCCGTGAGCGCCGGGAGCCAGAACGCGAGCGACTTGCCGGAGCCCGTGGAGGTCGCGAGCGCGACGTGCCGGCCCGACCACGCGGCGTCGGCGGCCTCCACCTGGTGCTCCCAGGGGCGCTCCACGCCCAGCGCGCGGTACCCGGCGACGAGCGACGCGTCGGCCCACGCGGGCCACTCGCCCTGCGTGCCGGGGCGTGCGGGGAGCTCGCGCACGTGCCGCAGCCGCTCGTCGCGCCGCCCGCCCGCGCGCAGCACGTCGAGCAGCGTCGCGCTCGTCGGTCGCGGGGAGGTGGTGGGGGCGTGCAGCACGTCTCCGAGTCTCCCACCTCCGGCCCATGGTCCGGCCGAGGGCCGCCGTGCTCGGGACCTCCGGCCCTCGCGCGGGGCGGGGCGCACGGTCGACGATCGACGCATGGCAGCGTGGCGTGGGGTCCGGGTCGTGACGACGATGGCGCTCGCCGTCGGGGCGCTCCTGCTCACCCGGCGCCTGACGCAGACGTGGGGCACCTGGGAGGGCGAGCACGAGTGCGTGCTCCCGGGGGACGACCTCGTGCCCGACGCGCGCGCCGTCGTCGCGACGCGGGCCGTGACGGTCGACGCGCCGCCGGCCGCCGTCTGGCCGTGGCTCGTCCAGCTCGGCCAGGGCCGCGGCGGCTTCTACTCCTACGACGCGCTCGAGAACCTCGTCGGCCTGGGCATCCGCAGCGCGGACGCGATCGAGGAGCGCTGGCAAGGCCTGGCCGTGGGCGACGACGTCCACCTGGCCGACGAGGCCGTGCTGCGGGTCGCGGCGCTCGAGCCGGGTTCGCACCTCGTGCTGCTCGGTGCGCCGGGGCCCGGGCAGGCGGACACGATGCCGTTCCGGTTCTCGTGGGCGTTCGTCGTGCGGCCGCTCCCGCCGGGGCCGGACGGCACGCTCCGGTCACGTCTGCTCGTCCGCGAGCGGTACCTGCCGCTGGGCGCCGCGGGCCGCGCGATCGTCGAGGCGGTGCAGCCGGTGAGCTTCCTCATGACGCAGAAGATGCTGCGCGGCGTCCGCGCCCGCGCCGAGCGCCCCTGACGGCCACGACCAGGCGGTCGCGGCTCCCCGACCAGGCGGTCGTGGTGCGTCCGGTGTCCGGGACGGGCCGGAACCGCCTGCTCGGCCGGTGGGGGTGGGGGGCTCAGCCGCGGAAGAGGTCGAGCACCGCGCGGGACAGGTACCAGGGGTCCACGACGGCGGTGAGCTCGCGCGCGGAGTGCATCGAGAGGATGGGGACGCCGACGTCGACCGTGCGGATGCCGAGTCGGGTCGCGGTGAGCGGCCCGATGGTCGAGCCGCACGGCACGGTGTTCTTCGAGACGAACTCCTGGCTCGGCACCCCGGCCCGGGCGCAGGCGCGCGCCCACGCGGCCGCGCCGTGCGCGTCGGTCGTGTAGCGCTGGTTCGCGTTGATCTTGAGGATCGGTCCGCCGCCCGCGAGGGGACGGTTCGCGGGGTCGTGCCGCTCGGGGTAGTTCGGGTGGACGGAGTGGCCGACGTCGCTCGACACGCACAGCGACGCCGCGAGCTGGCGGTGCCGCTCCTCGGCCGTCGCGCCGAGGCCGGCCGCGACCCGGTCGAGCACGTCGGCGAGGAACGGGCCCGACGCGCCGGAGCGCGACTCCGACCCGATCTCCTCGTGGTCGAACGCGGCGAGCACGGGGATCGTGGCGCTCTCGACGGGCCGGCCGGGCGTGCCCGCGACCTCGAGCAGCGCGACGAGGCCGGCGTGCACCGACAGCAGGTTGTCGAGCCGCCCGGACGCGAGGAACGCGTCGTGCGCGCCGAACACGCGGGGCGCCTGGGTGTCGGCGACCACGACGTCGTACCCCGCGACCTCGCTCGCCCGCACGCCCGCGTGGTGCGCGAGCTCGGCGAGCACGTCCCCGCCGCTCGTCCCGTGCGGCGCGCCCGCGACGTCGGACCCGGCCGGACCGGACGCCGACGCGAGCCCCCACACGGGCTGCGTGTGCTGCTGCTTGTCGAGCGTGAGCCCGTCGTTCGCGGCGCGGTCGAGGTGGATCGCGAGCTGCGGGATGCGCAGCAGGGGACCGGTGCGCACGAGGTGCTCCTCGCCGTCGGCGGTGACGAGCCGCCCGGCGAGCTCGAGCTCGCGGTCGAGCCACGAGTTGAGCAGCGGACCGCCGTAGACCTCCACGCCCGCCTGCCACCAGCCCTCGCGGCCGACGCTCGGGCGCGGCTTGAGCTTGAAGCCGGGCGAGTCGGTGTGGGCGCCGAGGATCGCGAACGGCGTCGTCGCGGTCGCGCCCGCGGGCACGGCCCAGGCGATCACCGCGCCGTCGCGCACGACGACGTACCGCCCGCCCGCGGGCCCGTCGCCCTCGCCGCCGGTCGCCGTCGGCCACGCCGCGGTCTCGTCCAGGCGCTCGAAGCCGACGGCCTCGAGCCGGCGCGCGACCTCGTGGGCGGCGTGGTACGACGACGGGGACGCCTCGACGAACGTCGCGAGGTCGTGCGCGTGCGCGAGGGCGCGGTCGTGCGGGGTCGGGTCGGTCACGGGGGTGCTGGGCGTCGACACAGGCTCCACCCTACGCACGCCCAGGAGCGCTCCGTAGGGTGGTCGCGCACCGCGAGAGAGGGAGTCCGCATGACCTGGGTCGTCCTGCCGGGCCTGGCGCTCACCCCTGAGGACTTCGCCCCGCTCGCGCGCGCCCTCGGGACCGCGTCCGGTCCCGGAGCCCCGGCCCGCAGCGACGACGTCCGGGTCCTCGACGCGTGGCGCGTGCCCGTGACGGGACCGGTCGACGTGGTGCGCGCGGGCCTCGGTGTCGACGGGTCGGAGCCCGTGGACCTCGTCGGGCACTCCGTGGGCGGGCTCACGGCGATCGAGTGGGCGCTGCTGCACCCGGGCGAGGTCCGGCGGCTCGTGCTCCTCGACCCGACGAGCCCGTGGGAGGTCCATCTCCCGGCCCTGCACACGGGCACCGTCGCGGCCCGGGCGGGCACGGCGGTGGCGGGCGCCCTCGCGGCCGGTCTCGCCGTGACCGGGCCGGCGCTGCGCCGCGCGGGCGTGCGGGTGGTCACGCGCGCGCCGGACCGTCTCCCGCACGACCTCGCCCGCGCCCGCTACGGGTCGCGCGACGCGTGGACCCTGCTCGCCCACCAGTGGTTCGCGAGCTGGGAGCAGGCGCCGCGCGTGCGCGCCCTGCTCGACGACGGCCACCGCCTGCCCGCGGGCGCCGAGCCGCTGCTCGTCGCCGGGCTGCGCGCGAGCGCCCGGTTCCTGCGCGCGCAGCGCGAGCTGTCGGACCGGCTCACGGTCCCGCGCGTCGGGCTTGCGGGGGAGGGCCACCTCTACCCGCTCACCCGCCCCGACGCCGTCGCGCGCCTCGCCGTGGGCACCCGCCGAGGGGCCGCGCGACCGAAGGGCTGACCCGCCCGAGGGCGCTGTCGCCGAGCACGCTCGTGACGTCCTGCACGAGTGGTCGTGACGTACGACACACGTGCGTAGACTCACCCCCATCGCTCCGGCAGGGGACCGGCGCGACGGTCGCGCGGTTCGTCAAGGAGGACGGATGCTCACGCTCGGTACGGAAAGTCTCACCATCGTCGCGGTCATCGCGGCGATCGCCCTCGTGGCCCTGGCCTTCGCGGTCGTCCTGCGCAGACAGGTCCTCGCCGCGGACGAGGGCACGGCGAAGATGCAGGACATCGCCCAGGCCGTGCAGGAGGGCGCCGGCGCGTACCTGAGCCGACAGTTCCGCACGCTCGCGCTGTTCGCGGCGATCGTCTTCGGCCTCCTGTTCCTGCTGCCGGGCGACGGCGGCATCCGCGTGGGGCGCTCGGTCGCCTTCCTCGTGGGCGCCGGGTTCTCGGCCGCGATCGGCTACCTCGGGATGTGGCTCGCGGTGCGCGCGAACGTGCGCGTCGCGTCGGCCGCGACCCGGCCGGGCGGGCGCTCGGAGGGTGCGCGCATCGCGTTCCGGACGGGCGGCGTCGTCGGCATGTCGGTCGTCGGGCTCGGTCTGCTCGGCGCCGCGGGCGTCGTGCTCGTCTACAAGGGCGACGCCCCGGCGGTGCTCGAGGGCTTCGGGTTCGGCGCGGCCCTGCTGGCGATGTTCATGCGCGTCGGCGGCGGGATCTTCACCAAGGCGGCCGACGTCGGCGCCGACCTCGTCGGCAAGGTCGAGCAGCACATCCCGGAGGACGACCCGCGCAACGCCGCCACGATCGCGGACAACGTGGGCGACAACGTCGGCGACTGCGCGGGCATGGCGGCCGACCTGTTCGAGTCCTACGCGGTGACGCTCGTCGCCGCCCTCATCCTCGGCAAGGCGGCGATGGGCGAGGAGGGTCTCGTCTTCCCGCTCGTCGTCACGGCGCTGGGTGCGCTCGTCGCGGTGCTCGGCGTCTTCATCACGCGCGTGCGGGGCCAGGAGAACGGGCTCAAGGCGATCTACCGCGGCTTCTACCTGTCGGCGCTCGTCGGCGCGGCGCTCGCGGCCGTCGCGGCGTTCGTCTACCTGCCGTCGTCGTTCGCCGCGCTCGACGGCACGGCGGACCTCGGCGAGCTGTCCGGCATCGCGGCGGACCCGCGCGTCGTCGCGAGCCTCGCCGTCGTCATCGGCATCGTCCTCGCGGGCATCATCCTGTGGATCACGGGCTACTTCACCGGGACGACGTCGAAGCCCACCCTGCACGTGGCGGCCACCTCGCGCACGGGCGCGGCGACCGTCGTCCTGTCCGGCATCGGTGTCGGGTTCGAGTCGGCGGTGTACACGGCGGGCGTGATCGCCGCGGCGATCTGCGGCCTGTTCCTCCTCGCGGGCGGGTCCGTGTGGCTCGCGCTGTTCCTCGTGGCCCTCGCCGGGTGCGGCCTGCTGACGACGGTCGGCGTCATCGTCGCGATGGACACGTTCGGCCCCGTCTCGGACAACGCCCAGGGCATCTACGAGATGTCGGTGGGCGAGTCGGGCGACGGCGACGAGGAGGCGGCCCAGATCCTCACGGACCTCGACGCCGTGGGCAACACGACGAAGGCCATCACCAAGGGCATCGCGATCACGACGGCCGTCCTCGCTGCGACGGCGCTGTTCGGGTCGTACGCGGACGCGGTGAGCCATGCGATGGCCGACGTCGAGCGGGTGGGCGGGGGGCTCGTCGCGTCGATGCTCGACTACGAGATCATCTCGCCGATCACGCTCGTGGGCCTCATCCTCGGCGCCGCGACCGTCTTCCTCTTCTCGGGTCTCGCGATCGACGCCGTGACCCGGGCCGCGGGCGCGATCGTGTTCGAGGTGCGGCGCCAGTTCCGCGAGCACCCCGGGATCATGACGTTCCAGGAGCGCCCCGAGTACGGCAAGGTCGTCGACATCTGCACGCGCGACTCGCTGCGCGAGCTCGCGACCCCCGGCCTGCTCGCGGCGTTCGCGCCCATCGCCGTCGGCTTCGGCCTGGGCGTCGGGCCGCTCGCCGGGTTCCTCGCCGGGGCGATCGGCGCGGGCGTCCTCATGGCGGTGTTCCTCGCCAACTCGGGCGGCGCGTGGGACAACGCGAAGAAGATCGTCGAGGACGGCGCGTACGGGGGCAAGGGCTCGCCGGCGCACGACGCGACGGTCATCGGCGACACGGTGGGCGACCCGTTCAAGGACACCGCCGGTCCCGCGATCAACCCGCTCATCAAGGTGATGAACCTCGT
Organism: Cellulosimicrobium sp. 4261; assembly: GCF_040546915.1. NCBI lineage: Bacteria > Bacillati > Actinomycetota > Actinomycetes > Micrococcales > Promicromonosporaceae > Cellulosimicrobium > Cellulosimicrobium sp. 4261. Next base: position 61,104 of record NZ_JBEPOQ010000001.1, on the reverse strand, counting down.
GTCGGTGCTCATCGCGCCGGCGGTGGTGCTCATGAGCGTGCCCGAGGACGCGAACCACGTCCTGCGCATCGGGATCGCGGTCGTCGCGGCCGCCATCGCGTTCGGCGCGGTGATCATGTCGCGGCTGCGGGCGGCGCGCGTCGACCGCGAGGAGTCCGCCGTCGAGCGGGAGCGCGTCGCGACCGGTGCCTGACGCACGGCCACCACGCGCGCTGGAGGGCGCCCGGGTCGACCCGGGCGCCCTCCGGCGCGCGCGGCGTGTGCCTGCAGCCCTCGGGGCTACCCCGTGACGGTGAACGTCGCGCGCAGGAGGGCGTCCTCGCGCGACGACGGCCCGACGCGCAGCTCGAACTCGCCCGGCTCGACGACGCGGCGCCCGCGCGCGTCGACGAGCGTGCAGTCCGCCACGGGCACCTCGAGGCCGACGGTCGTCGACTCGCCCGGCGCGAGGTCCACCTTGCGGTAGGCCTTGAGCTCCTTCTCGGCCCACGTCACGGACGTGACGGTGTCGCTCACGTAGACCTGGACGGTCTCGCGCACGGGGCGCGGCCCGGTGTTCGTCAGCGTGACCTCGGCGCGCACGACGTCGTCGGGCCCGTGCTCCGTGCCGAGCACCCGCAGGCCGTCGTACTCGACGGTGGTGTAGCTCAGGCCCTCGCCGAACGCGAACGCGGGGCTCTGCGTGAGGTCGGCGTAGCGGACGCCGTGCTGGCCGCGGACCACGTTGTAGTACGTGGGCTGCTGGCCGGCGTGGCGCGCGAACGAGATCGGCAGGCGCCCCTCGGGCTCGATCAGCCCGAGCACGAGCTCCGCGACGGCCTGGCCGCCCCGCATCCCGGGGTTGGCCGCCCAGACGACCGCCGCCGCGGCGTGCGCCGACGGCGGCAGGACGAGCGGCTTCGACGCGACGACGACCACGACCACGGGGGTGCCGGTGGCGACGAGGGCGTCGAGCAGCGCGACCTGTCCGCCGACGAGCTCGAGCGTCGCGGTCGAGCGGCCCTCGCCCACGAGCTCGATGCGGTCGCCCACCACGGCGACGGCGAGGTCGGCGTCGCGGGCCGCGGCGACGGCCTCGGCGATCAGCGCGTCGTCGGGGGCGGCCGGCACGACCACCTGGGGCCGGGGCTGCCCGTCGGGGAACAGCTCGCCCTCGGGGTCGGGCGCGAGCGTGAGGACGTCGGCGCCGCGCGCGTGCGTCACGGCCCAGCCCTCCGGGGCGAGCGCGCGGAAGCCGTCGAGCACGGTCGTCGTCATCTCGCGCGGGTGGCCGTCGGGCAGCCAGTCGGCCTGCCCCGACGCGCCCGCCCAGTCGCCGAGCTGGGTGTGGTCGTCGTCCGCGTTCGGGCCGACGACGGCGATCGTCCGGGCGGGCGCACCGCCCGGGGCGAGGGCCCGGCCGTCGGGCACGCCGGCGGCGCGGGCGAGCCCGCCCGCGAACGGGAGGGTGCCGTCGTTGGTGAGGAGCACGAGGGAGCGGCGCGCGACCTCGAGGTTGACCGTGGTGTGCTCGGCCGACGCGATGACCGCCTGCTGGCGCGCGACGTCCGGCCGGCGGGGGTCCTCGAACAGGCCGAGCCGGAACTTGAGCGTGAGGATGCGTCGCACGGCGGCGTCGATCGCGGCCTCCTCGACGAGGCCGCGGTCGACGGCCTCGAGCGCTCCCTCGAAGAAGTGCGGCGTCGTCATGACCATGTCGTTGCCGGCGCGCACGGCCGCGGCGGACGCGTGCACGTAGTCGGGCTGGATGTGCTGCTCCCACACCATGCGACCCACGTTGTCCCAGTCGGTGACGAGCGTGCCGGTGTACCCCCACTCGCCGCGCAGGACGTCGTCGAGCAGCCAGCCGTTCACGGTGACGGGCACGCCGTCCATGGACTGGTAGCCGAGCATGAACGTGGCGCAGCCCTCGCGCGCGACCCGCTCGAACGGGGGCAGGAACCACGACCGGAGCTTGCGCTGCGAGATGTCGGCCTCGCTCGCGTCGCGCCCGCCCTGCGTCTCGGAGTAGCCCGCGAAGTGCTTCGCCGTGGCGAGGATGCCCGTCGGGTCGGACAGCCCGTCGCCCTGGTAGCCGCGCACCATCGCGGACGCGAGCTCGCCGATGAGGAACGGGTCCTCGCCGAACGTCTCGTCGACGCGGCCCCAGCGCAGGTCACGCGCGATGCAGAGCACGGGGGAGAAGGTCCAGTGGACGCCGGTCGCGGCGACCTCGACCGCGGTCGCGCGCGCGACGCGCTCCACGAGCGCGGGGTCCCACGTCGCGGCCATGCCGAGCTGCGTGGGGAAGATCGTCGCGCCGACCCAGAACGAGTGGCCGTGGATGCAGTCCTCGGCGAGCAGCAGGGGGATGCGCAGCCGTGTCCGGCCGGTGAGCTCGTGCGCGGCGACGACGTTCTCCGGCGAGGTGTGCAGCAGCGAGCCCGCGTGCTTCTCGAGCACCGCGGGCCCGACGCCGTCGCGCGCGTCGAGCTGGAGCATCTGGCCGACCTTCTCGGGCAGCGTCATGCGGGCGAGGAGGTCCTCGACGCGGTCGGCCACGGGCACGGCGGGGTCGAGGTAGGGCAGGGTGCTCACGGACGGTCCTTCCACGGCGGCGGCGACGGCGCCCGGTGGCGCCGCGGGTGCGTGCGGCGTCGGCGGACCGGGCGTCGCCACTCTACCGGGAAACCAAGTAACTGGTCAGTAAGTTTGCGAGCTCAGCGCCAGTGGTCGAGGAAGCGCGCGACGGTCCGCGTCGCGTGGTCGAGCACGCGGCCGTCCTCCGCCGCGGCCCCCGAGAGCAGCGCCGCGTCCACCACGTGCGCCACGAGGTCGGTGTCCGTCACGTGCCCGTGGCCCGACGCGTCGAGCACCGTCCGTGCGGCGGCCAGCAGGCGCGGGCGGGACGCGCGCATGATCGGCCGCAGCGCCGGGTCCCGCATGGCCGTGAGCATGGGGTCGAGACGCACGTCGACCACCGAGTCGTCCACGTGCGGGGCGTACAGCGTCTCGATGAGCTCGCGCGCCGTCGCAGTGCTCGAGCGACGCCGGTGGGCGAGCGCGTCGGCGTGCTCCTGAGCGGCCGTCGCGCGCACGTCCTCCGCGGCCTCGACGGCCGCGGCGACGAGCGAGGCGCTCGTCGGGAAGTAGTACGAGGCCGAACCCTGCGGCACGCCCGCGGCGCGCGCGACCTGCCGATGGGTCACGGCGGCGAAGCCCTGGTCGATGAGCAGGTGCGCGGCGGCGTCGACCATCGCGCGCTGCCGCTGCGCGCTGCGCCCCTGCACCGTGGTGCGTGCGCCTCGCGCGCCGCTCGTCGCCGACCGGTCCCGGGCACCCGCAGCGTCGTCCACGCGGCCATCGTAGTGAGGAATAACCTATACGTGCGTATGGTTATCGCCCTCGGACCGCGAGCGCGGCCCGTGGAACGAACGAGGAGTGGAGAAGGATGGTCGCCGCCGAGGGGCTCGTCATCGACTGGGCGCAGATGCCCACCTACAACACCGTGATGTCCGTCGCCGTGGGCGCCGGGCTGATCCTGCTGGTCATGCTCGGCCGCGAGCTCCTGCGGGCGCCCGGGAAGATCGTCGTCGAGGGCTGGTCGCTCGCGTTCGGCGTGCTGGGCACGATCCTCACGGCGACCGGGCTGCACATGACGCTCACGTGGCCGCTCGCCGCGGGCGGCTTCCCGTTCGACAACATCGTCTTCGGCGAGACGAGCCTCGCGTTCGGCGTGCTTCTCCTCGCTGCCGCGTTCTACCTGTGGACGCGCGGCCGCGCCGCGCTCGAGCGGGCCGACGCCACCGAGCACCTGCAGGCCGTGGCGCGCCCCGTCTCGGTGTTCGTGCTCGGCATGGGCCTCGGCCTCGTCGCCATCGCGATCGCGGGCGTGACGTACCAGCTCTTCGCCGCGCCGCCGGAGGAGCCGATCTCCGGCGCGTTCGCCGCCTACCCGCTCGTCGAGGCGATCTTCATGTCCGGGCTCATCGCGCTCGTGGGCGTCGGCGCGATCCTCTTCCCGTTCGCGGTCCGCTCCGGGCGCCGCGTCGTGCGGGTCGTCATCGGGTGGGCCTGGGGCCTGTCCGGCGTCGCGTTCCTGCTGTTCGGCGCGATGAACTTCTTCACCCACATCGGCCTCATCGTCAACACGATGGGCTGACGCCGCGGCGACCGTGAGGACCCCGTGGGCCGGCCCGGCCCGCGGGGTTCTTCGCGCGCGCGGGAGGCGTCATCATAGGGGCCATGCAATCACCGGTGCGCGCCGTGGCCCACGCCGCGGTCCTCGCCGTCGTCGCCGGGCTGTGCCTCGCGGTCGTGGCGAGCGGGGCGTTCGACGTCGTGTCGCTCCCGGGCTCCGCGCCCGCCGCCGCGCCGCCCCCGCCGGCCGCTCCCGGGCCCGGTTCCGCGGACGCCGGGGACCCCGCGGACGGCACGGACTCCGACCCCGCGGGTCCCGGCACGACGGACCCCGGCGCGACCACCGCGCCGGACGACGGCGCGGACGCGGGGGCGGGCGCCGTCGACCCGGCGTGCCGCGAGGCGGAGGTCGCGTGGGCCGCGGCGGCCAAGGCGCAGGTGAACCTCACCGTGGAGCACCCCGTGGCGCTCGTCGAGGGGTTCACCACCGCCCGCGACACGCTCGCCGGGGCCACCCCGCCCGCGGCGGTCGCGCGCGACTGGGCCGTCGTCACGACCTACCTCACGATGATCGCGGACGAGGTCGAGGCCACGGGCACGCGGGACACGGGTGAGCTGTCGCGGGCGATCGACCGTGTGGGTCGCCGGATCGACACGGCCGCTCTCACGTCGTCGTCGCGGGCCGTCACCGAGTACTTCCGGGCCGGCTGCGTGCTCTGACCCGTCCCGGGCGAACTTCACCCCGTGGCGATGGCCACATGGGGAGCGGTCCCCACTTCGAGGTTTTGAGGGCGCGCGACGCGCGTCCGTGGGAAACCATGGTCGTCATGCGCACCCGACTGACGATCACCAAGACCACCACCGCCCTCGCGACGAGCGCTCTCCTCGTGCTCGGCCTGGCCGCCTGCGGTGGCTCCAGCGACGACGCGAGCACCGACTCCGACACCACGGCGGCGGAGGAGACCACCCCGGCCGAGGAGGAGACCACCCCGGCCGAGGAGCCCACCGAGGAGGAGTCCGGCGACACCGAGGCGTCGGGCGACTTCTGCACCGCCTACGACGCCCTGCTCGACGCCCAGACGACCCTGAGCTCGATCGACACGAGCGACCCGGCCGCCGCCGTGACGCAGTTCGAGACGTTCACGGCGTCGCTCGAGGCCGCCGAGGCCCCGGCCGAGATCAGCACCGACTGGGACAACGTCACCGGCGTCTTCCGCCAGCTCACCGACACGCTCGAGACCGCGGTCGACGACCCGGCGAACGCCGACATCTCCTCGATCACGTCGCTCATGACGGACGAGACCTTCCAGACCTCGGCGCAGAACGTCGCGGTCTACGGCACGCAGAACTGCTGACCACGCCGTCCCCCCGCGACCCGACGGACCCCCGGCACGCCTCGGCGCGCCGGGGGTCCGTCGCGTCCGGGGCGGCGCGGGCCCTCGGCCGCCGCGCGCGGATCGGTGAGGATGGAGCCATGCCTCCCGCCTCCAGCACCCCGAGCCCGTCGTCGCGCACCGCCGCGGACGGGCCCGGCCCCGTCCCGCCCGGCGCGGGCCTCGCCCCCGCCGACCTCGCGGCCGCGGCAGCGACGCTGCGCGAGGACCTCGCGGCGGCGGACTTCACGGTCGACGGCGTCGAGCGCGCGCTCGGTCCCGTCGCGTCCGCCGCGCTGCACCGCGAGCAGGCCGTCCCGGCGCGGCGCGCGCTGCGCGACCGCGGTCGCGAGGGGGCCGACCCCACGGCCGCTCTCGCCGCCCTCTTCCTCCTCGGCGACGACGTGCCCCGGCGCGCCCTCGACGCGGCGCTCGGGCGCACGGGGGTCGACGGCGCCCGCCGGCTGGGCCTCGTCGAGGCGGCGGGCGCGGGCGACGACGACGCGGTGCGCGCGCTCGTCGACCTGCGGCCGTACGCGGCGACCGACGCCGCGGGCCCCGTCACGTGGTGGCTGTCGTCGGACCTGGGCGAGCTCGCGACGGGTCGCCGGCTCGCCCCGGACCACGTGCTCGGTGCGGGCGGCGCGTCCCTGACGCTCGCCCAGGTGACCGTCCGGACGCCGGTCGGGCGCGTGCTCGACCTCGGGACGGGCTGCGGCATCCAGGCCCTGCACGCCGCGCGGCACGCGCGCGCGGTCGTCGGCACGGACATCTCGCGCCGGGCGCTCGGCTTCGCCGCGTTCAACGCGGCGCTCGACGCGGCGTTCGACGAGGCGTCGGGCCCCGCCGCCGGAGCCGCACCCCACGGCCCGGCGACCGGGCGCGTCGAGCTGCGCGAGGGCTCGATGCTGGAGCCGGTCGCGGGCGAGCGCTTCGACCTCGTCGTGTCGAACCCGCCGTTCGTCATCACGCCGCGCGCCGCCGGGGCCGCGCTCCCGGACTACGAGTACCGCGACGGCGGCCGGTCGGGCGACGACCTCGTGCGCGACCTCGTGACGGGCGTCGGCGCCGTGCTCGAGTCCGGGGGCGTCGCGCAGCTCCTCGGCAACTGGGAGCACCGCCGCGGGATCCCGTGGGACGAGCGCGTGGGCGCGTGGCTCGACGAGGCCGGTCTCGACGGCTGGGTGGTCCAGCGCGAGGTGCTCGACCCCGCGGAGTACGCGGAGACCTGGATCCGCGACGGCGGCACGACCCCCGAGCGCGAGCCCGCGGCATGGGCGGCGGCGTACGGCGCGTGGCTCGACGACTTCGCCGCGCGCGACGTGGAGGCCGTCGGTTTCGGCATCGTCACGCTGCGCCGTCCGCTCGCGGGCGCGCGCCCGACGCTGCGGCGGCTCGAGGAGCACACCGGGTCGGTGCGCCAGCCGCTCGGCGCGCACCTCGCGGCGTCGCTCGCGGCGCACGACTGGCTCGCGGCGCGCGACGACGCGGCCCTCGCGGGCGAGCGGCTCGCCGTCGCGCCCGACGTCACGGAGGAGCGGTTCCACACGCCCGGCGCGCCGGACCCCACGGTCGTCCTGCTGCGCCAGGGCGACGGCCTGGGCCGCGCCGTGCGGGCGACGACGGGGCTCGCCGCCCTCGTCGGCGCGAGCGACGGCGAGCTGACGGTCGGGCAGCTCGTGGGAGCGATCGCCGCGCTGTTCGAGGTCGGTGCCGAGGACCTCGCGGGCGACCTCCTGCCCGACGTGCGCGGCCTCGTGCGCGACGGCTTCCTCGCACCCGTGGGCTGACGCGCGCGACACGCCCCGGCCGCACCGATACGTTGGGGCGGCATGGACCTCGAGGTGCGGCACCTGCGCATGATCGTGACGGTGGCCGAGACGGGCAGCGTGACCAAGGCGGCGGCGTCGCTCGGTCTCGCGCAGCCCGCCCTCACGGCCCAGCTCAACCGGATCGACCGCACGCTCGGCGGGTGCGTCTTCACGCGCGACCGCCAGGGCGCGCGCCCCACGGAGCTCGGCGAGCTCGTGCTGCGGCACGCGCGCGTCGTGCTGCCCGCCATGTCCGCCCTGGTCGACGACGCCCGGCGGCTCACGAGCGAGCACGGCACGGTCGGCCGCGTGCACGTGGGGACGGTGAGCTCCGCGATCGGCGGCCTGTTCGCGAGCCGGCTGCACACCGCGCTGCCCGGAGCGCTGGGGGTCGACGACCTGCTCGTCACGACCGCGACGTCGTGGTCCGTCGAGGAGACCGCGGACCGGCTCGCGAGCGGGACGCTCGACGTCGCGCTCGTCGGCATGTGCGGCGACGCGACCCCGCCCGCGGCCGGGGGCCTGGTGTGGACGGCGGTGTCGACCGACCCGGTGTTCGTGCTCGTCGACGAGTACCACCCCGTGGCGGGGCGCGACGCCGTCGGGCTGGGCGAGCTCGCCGACGCGCTGTGGCTCACCGCCCCCGGGAGCGGGTGCTTCGAGCGCTGCTTCGTCGGGGCGTGCGCGCGGGCGGGCTTCACGCCGCGCGCGATGGGGGAGTCGGACCGCACGTCGTGCATCGACCAGGTGCGCGGCGGGCACGCGGTCGCGCTCGTCCAGCCAGTGCTCCTCGACGCCCCCGGCGTGCGGACCGTCGCGCTCGAGGGCGCCCCGCTGCGCTGGACGCACCACGTGGGGTGGCGGCGCGACGCCGTCGACCGCCTCCCGGTCGACGCGGTCCTGCGGGCCGCGACGGGTGCGCACCGCGACGCCGTCCAGCGCTCGCCCCGCTACCGGCGGTGGCGCGCCGAGCACCCGGTGGAGACCGCGTAGGGGCGAGCCCCCACATAGCGCCCGCGTATGACCTGATCGTGATCTGGGCGCGCCCTGGACGTGTCTTTAGCGTGGCCTCGACCGGGCCACCCGGGCCCGGCGAAGGGAATGGACGACATGACACGACCACTCCGCAGGAGGCTCGCCGCGGTCACCGCCGCGGCGACGCTCCTGGCGGGCGGGGCCGCGACGCACGCCGTCGCCGCCACGCCCGCACCCGACGACCAGCGCGCGACGGTGCGCGCGGTCCCCAAGACGGCCCCCGGCCTGGAGCGCGCGCTGGAGCGCGACCTGGGCCTCAGCGCGCGGGACGCACGGACGCGCCTCGCCTTCCAGTCCGACGCCGCGGGCACCGAGGCCGCGCTCGAGCGGCGCCTCGGCGCCGACTATGCGGGCGCCTGGGTCGACGCCGCCGCGAACGTCCTCTACGTCGGCGTCACCGACGCCGCCGACGCGCGCACGGTGCGCGCCGAGGGCGCCACCGCGGTCGACGTCGACCACACGCTCGCCGACCTCGAGACCTGGCGCGCGACGCTCGACGGCGCGCTCGCCGACGACCCGGCGGCGCTGCCGGGCTGGTATGTCGACGTGACGCGCAACCGCGTCGTCGTCTCGGTGCGCGAGGGCGGCCAGGCCGACGTCGCCGCGCAGGTCGCCGCCGCGGGCGTCCCCGCCGACGCGGTCGCGTACGAGGAGACGACGGAGTCCCCGCAGCCGCTGATCGACGTCGTGGGCGGGAACGCGTACACGATCGGCGGGGGCAGCCGGTGCTCCGTCGGGTTCGCGGTCCAGGGCGGGTTCGTCACCGCCGGGCACTGCGGCTCGACCGGCGCGCGCACGTCCGGGCCGGCGGGCACGTTCCGCGGGTCGAGCTTCCCGGGCAACGACTACGCGTGGGTCCAGGTCGACGCGGGGAACACGCCCGTGGGCGCGGTGAACAACTACGCCGGGGGCCGCGTCGCGGTCGCGGGCGCGACGCAGGCGCCGGTCGGGGCCTCCGTCTGCCGCTCGGGCTCGACCACCGGCTGGCACTGCGGCACCGTCCAGGCGTACAACGCGTCCGTCACCTACCCGCAGGGGACCGTCACCGGGCTCATCCGCACGACGGTGTGCGCCGAGCCGGGCGACTCCGGCGGCTCGCTCCTCGCGGGCAACCAGGCGCAGGGCGTCACGTCCGGCGGCTCCGGGAACTGCAGCTCCGGCGGGACGACGTACTTCCAGCCGGTGGGCGAGATCCTCTCGGCGTACGGCCTGACGCTCGTCACGAGCGACGGCGGGGGCGGCACGCCGCAGCCGCCGGCGGGCTGCAGCGGCTACGCCCGCACGTACACCGGGTCGCTCGCCGCGGGCACGACGGCCGTGCAGCCCAACGGGTCGTACTACACGGCCGGGGCCGCCGGGACGCACCGCGCGTGCGTGAGCGGTCCGAGCGGTGCCGACTTCGACCTCTACCTCCAGCGCTGGAACGGGTCGACGTGGGCGACGGTCGCGCAGTCGACCTCTCCGGGCGCGAACGAGTCCGTCTCCTACTCGGGGGCCGCGGGCTACTACCGGTTCGTCGTCCAGGCGTACTCCGGCTCGGGCGCCTACACGCTGGGGGCGACGACGCCCTGACCCGCCCGCCGCGCGCCGAGCACGAGGTTGCCGTCGTTCCCGTCCGCTTCCCGGGAGCAGCCTCGTGCTCGGCCGCGCGGGCCGTCAGGCCAGCAGCGCCGGGCCGTACTTGAGCAGCACGAGGGCGGCGAGGCCCACGAGCCACGCCGCGACGAGGTAGCCGTACGCGCCCGACCGCACGAACCCGAGCAGGCGCGCCTGGGCGCCGCGCGGCAGGTAGAGGTTGTCCTCCAGGACGTTCCAGTGCAGCAGCGACGCGAACACGAGCGTCGTGGAGACCGTGATGAGCAGGCACCACGGGCACAGCGCCCCGATGACGAACATCGACTGGTAGAAGAGCCAGTACGCGAACACGACCCCGAGCAGGTACACGCACTGCGCGGCGAAGAGGAACCACCGGGGGAAGCGGGTCCCGCCGAGCGCCGCGACCGCCGTCGTGATGACGATCGGCTCCGCGACGAGCCCGAGGAACGCGTTGGGGAAGCCGAACACCTGCGCCTGCCACGACTGCGCGACCGTCCCGCACGACAGCACGGTGTTGACGTCGCACGACAGCACCGCGCCGGGGTCCCCGGCGAGGAGGACGGCGTCGTACGACAGCACGAACGCCGCGGTGAGGCTCAGCAGCCCGAACAGGAGCATCTCGCCGAACAGCACGGAGCGGGAGTGGGTCCAGCCGGTGGGCCGGGCGAAGGGGTCGAAGCCCGCGTCCGGCGTGGTGCCCGACGCCGTCGGGCCGGCCGAGCGGGCGTCGTCCGCGAGCGCGGTGGTCGTTCCGGTCACGGGCGGTCCTCGGGTCCGCGGGGCCCCGCCGGATCGGTCCGGCGGGCGGGCAGAAGGTGGCGCCGGCCGGCAGGGTGGGCGCGCTGCCGGCCCGGCGCCGCCCCCAGCGTACGAACGCGCGCGGCGGCCCCGACAGGGACCATGGTCCCGGATCCGGGGCGCTTCTCGGGTGGTCCCGGGCCGCCCGGTCGGACGCCCGCCGAGCCCGTCGGGAGGGCGGCCCGCGGTGGGTCGTGGGGGCGGTGGGGGCGGTCCGCCCTAAGATCTGGGGGCGCCCCCGCGTGTGGCGCGCCCCGGCCGCCGCCGGGCACCGACCCACCCCGCCCGAGAGGACCTGCGTGCAGCACGACGACGTCGACTCCCTGCGACGGTCGAGCGCGGCGTGGCGGCTCCTGCGCGCGGACACGGCGCCGCTCGTGCTCTCGTTCCTCGGCACGCTGTTCGTCGAGGACAACGTGCGCGCCATCCCGGAGAGCGAGCTCGTCGCGCGCCTCGACGACCACCTGTGGGCCGTCGACGGCCGGGCCGCGCGCGCCTCCGGCACGGAGCCGCGGTACCCGCGCGCCCCGCAGGCGTACGTCGACCACTGGACGCACCCGGACCAGGGCTGGTTGCGCGCCTGGTACCCGCCCGGCTCGGCCGAGCCGCACTACGACGCGACGCCCGCCGTCGAGCAGGCCGTTCGCTGGGTCGCGTCGCTGCGCGGGCGCGGGTTCGTCGGCACCGAGTCGCGGCTCAACACCGTCTTCGAGCTGCTGCGCCAGCTCGCCGTCGGCACGCAGACCGACCCGGCGGAGCGCCTGCGCGAGCTCGAGGAGCGCCGTGCCGCCATCGACGACGAGATCGCCCAGGTCCGCGCGGGGCGCGTCGCTGTCCTCGACGCGGCGGCGCAGCGCGACCGCTACCAGCAGCTCACCCAGACGGCGGCCGACCTGCTCTCCGACTTCCGCGAGGTCGAGGCGAACTTCCGCTCCCTCGACCGGGAGCTGCGCGAGCGCATCACCGGCTGGGACGGCGCGAAGGGCGAGCTGCTCGAGGAGGTCGTGCGGTCGCGCACGGCCATCGCGGAGTCGGACCAGGGGCGGTCGTTCCACGCGTTCTACGACTTCCTCCTCGACCGGCGCCGCCAGGAGGAGTTCGCCGCGCTCGTCGACCGCGTCCAGTCCCTCGACGCGATCGCGCCCGACGTCGTCCGGCCGGCCCCCGGGACGCCGGGCCCGGTCGTGGACGCCGCCGCGCAGGCCGCGTCCCGGGAGCAGGAGCACCGGCGCCTGCGCCGCGTCCACTACGACTGGCTCGACGCCGGGGAGCGGACCCAGGCGACCGTGCGGACCCTCTCCGAGCAGCTCCGTCGCTTCCTCGACGACCAGGTGTGGCTCGAGAACCGACGGGTCATGGACATCCTGCGCGGCGTCGAGGCGAAGGCGCTCGCCGCGCGCGACGTCGCCCGCGCGGCAGGCCGCGCCGGTGCCCCGCCGGGGATGCCGGTGGACGCCGTCGCGCCCGAGGTCGTGCTGCCGACGGAGCGGCCGCTCTTCACGCCGCGGCCCACGGCCCGCCTCGACTCCGACCACGTCGAGGTCGGCGACGACGACTTCGAGGTCGACGCGCTGTACGACCAGGTGCACGTCGACCCGGAGCGCCTCGCGCGCACGGTCCGCGCGACGCTCTCGCGGCCCGGGGGCCCGGGGGAGGTCGCGCTCGCGGACCTGCTCGCCGAGGCCCCGCTCGAGCACGGGCTGGCCGAGCTCGTGACGTACCTGTCGCTCGAGGACCCGCGGTTCGTCGTCGTGCACGACGACGAGCGCACCGACGAGGTGCGCTGGGAGGGCGAGGCCCCGGCGGGGCCCGTCGCCGAGGACGGCGCGCCGGACCCGGTGGTGCGCGTCGCGCGCCTGCCCCGCGTCACGTACGCGCGGCGGACGAGCGGCTCGCCGCCCGGCGGGCCCCCCGCCCGGCACCCCGACGCACGACCCGACGCCGTCCCCGACCCGAGCCCGGAGGAGACCCCGTGAGCACGACCCGCACCGCGCGCGACCCGGAGCTGTCCGTCGTCGTGACGTCGCTGCTCAAGGGCGTCGTCTACCGCGAGTCCGGCGAGGCGCTGTGGCGCGACCTGCTCGCGCGCGAGGCGCAGGTGCGCGACGCCGTCGCGATGCTGGGGCTGCAGGTCGTCGTCGACGAGGGCGACGGCTACGCCTACCTGCGCTCGCAGCCGGAGCACGAGCGCGACGAGCGGGTGCCGCGCCTGATCCCGCGCCGCGAGCTGCCGTTCGACGTCAGCCTGCTGCTCGCCCTCCTGCGCAAGCGGCTCGCGCAGGCGGACTCGGAGGGCGGCGAGACACGCCTCGTGCTCACGCGCTCGGAGATCGTCGACCTGCTGCGGGTCTTCCTCACCCAGGACGCGGGCGCCGCGGCGAACGAGGCGCGGCTCGTGGACCGGGTCGACGCGCTCGTCCGGCGGGTCGTGGAGCTCGGCTTCCTGCGCCCGGCGGGTCGCCCGGACCCGGACGGGCCCGACGGTGCTGCGTCGCCCGACGGCGGCGACACGGCCGACGGGGAGGCCCGGCGGTACGAGGTGCGCCGCATCCTCAAGGCGTTCGTCGACGCGCAGTGGCTCGCGGACTTCGACGCGCGCCTCGCGCAGTACCTGGAGCTCGCCGCGGACGGCGGCGGCCCGGGGTCGGGGGCGCGCGCCGGGGCCGGCGCGGGGACAGGCCTGGCGACGGGCACGGCGGGCACGACGACGAGGACGGTGGCGTGATGGAGGGCCTGTTCAGCGCGGTCGAGCTGCACGACCCGGCGGCCGACCTCGACGCACGCGCCGGGTTCCGGCTCGAGCGCCTCGAGGTGCTCAACTGGGGCACCTTCGACCAGCGGGTGTGGGCGTTCGACCTCGACGGGCGCAACGCCCTCCTCACGGGCGACATCGGCTCGGGCAAGTCGACCATCGTCGACGCGGTCACGACGCTGCTCGTGCCGTCGCACCGGATCTCGTACAACAAGGCGGCCGGGGCGGGCGCGCGCGAGCGGTCGCTGCGGTCGTACGTCGCGGGGCACTACAAGTCGGAGCGCGACGAGGCGACGGGCACGACGCGCCACGTGGGCCTGCGCGAGCGCGGCACGTACTCGGTGGTGCTGGGGAGGTTCTCCAACCGCGGGTTCGACCAGGAGGTCACGCTCGCGCAGGTGTTCTGGCTCGCCCCGGGCCAGGCGGGCCAGCCGGACCGCTTCTTCGTCACGGCGGACCGTCCGCTGACGATCACCGAGGACTTCGCGGGCTTCGGCGGCGACGTCGCGGCGCTGCGCCGTCGCCTGCGCGAGTCCGGCGCGCAGGTGCGCGACCACTTCCCCGACTACGGGCGCGACTTCCGCCGCCTGCTCGGCATCCCGTCGGAGCAGGCCATGGACCTGTTCCACCAGACGGTGTCGATGAAGTCGGTGGGTGACCTCGGCGAGTTCGTGCGCGAGCACATGCTCGAGCCGTTCGACGCCGACCGCTGGACGGACCGGCTCGTCGCGCACTTCGACGACCTGACGAGCGCCCACGACGCCGTCGTGCGGGCCACCGCCCAGATCGAGCGGCTCGCGCCCCTGCTGGCGGACTGCGACGCGCACGACGCGCTGGGGGAGCGGGCCGACGCGCTCGTCGCGCGCCGCGACGCCCTGCGCGCGTTCACCGCGTCGCGCCGCGTGGCGGACCTCGACGGTCTCATCGGCGCCCTCGACGAGCGCGTGGCCGACGGCGAGGCCCGGCGCCGCCGGCTCGTGGACGAGCTCGGGCTGCTCGGGGCCGAGCGGCAGCGGCTCGAGCTGGAGCGCGCGGGCCACGGCGGCGACCGGCTCGCCGCGATCGAGGGCGAGGTCGCGCGCCGCGAGGTCGAGCGCGCCGCGCGGGAGCGCCGCGTCGCCCAGCTCGCCGGGTACGCGGCGGCGGCCGGTCTGACGCTCGGCGCGGCGCAGGGCGCCGAGGCGAGCGGGACGCGCGCCGTCGGGGACGCGGCACGCGTGGCCGCCGCGCTCGTCGACGCCGAGGCGTTCGCCGCGCTCCGTCGCGAGGCCGACGACGCCGCCGTGCGCGTGCGCGACGAGCTCGCCCGGGCGGAGGAGCACGCGAGCGAGGTCGCGGCGCAGGTCCGCGCCGTCGAGCAGGAGACGGCCGACGTCAAGGCCGAGCTCGCGAGCCTCGCCGACCGCCGGTCCAACCTGCCGCGCACCCACCTGGAGGTCCGGGACCGGCTGTGCGCCGGCGTCGGGCTCGCGCCGGGCGACGTCCCGTTCGTGGGCGAGCTGCTCGCCGTCCGCCCCGAGCACGCCGACTGGGAGGGTGCGGCCGAGCGCGTGCTGCGCGGCTTCGCGCTCTCGCTCCTCGTGCCGGCGGCGCACTACGACGCGGTGTCCGCGTGGGTCGACCGCGAGCACCTCGGCCTGCGGCTCGTCTACCACCGGGTGCCCGAGCGCGTCCCCGCCGCCCGGCCGGCGCCGCGCGAGGACGGCGTCCCGCTCCTCGCCGACCTGCTCGACGTGCGCCGCCTCGACGACGCGCCGACCCTCACGGCCTGGGTCGAGGCCGAGCTCGAGCGCCGCGCCGACCACGCGTGCGCCCCGGACCTCGACGCGTTCCGCCGCCTCCCGCGCGCGATCACGCGCGCCGGGCAGGTCAAGCACTCGCCGGACCACCACGAGAAGAACGACACGCGCGCGGTCGACGACCGTCGGGGCTACGTGCTGGGCTGGTCGACGCAGGCGAAGATCGACGCGCTGCTGGAGCAGGCCGCCGAGGTCACGGCGCGTCGCGACGCGCTCGCACGGCGTCGGGACGAGGCGGCCGCCGCGCGCGAGGTCCTCCAGGCCCGCTCCGCCGCGCTCGGGCGGCTCGACGTCTACCGCGACTGGGACGAGCTCGACCGCGGCGCCGAGACGGCGCGCATCGCCGAGCTCGCCGAGGAGAAGCGGCGGCTCGAGCAGGCGAGCGACGCGCTCGGCCGCCTCGCGGCGCTCCTCGACGACAACGCGCGCCGTCAGGCGGAGCTCGAGGCGGAGCGCGACCGCGTCGTCGCGACGCTCGGCGCCGACCGGCACGCGCTCGACGAGGCGCGGACGGCGCGCGAACGGGCGCGTGCCGTGCTCGACGGCGCGGGCGAGACGCTCGACGCGGAGACGACGGCGGCCCTCGCCGCGGAGTTCGACCGGGAGCTCGCGGGGTTCGGTGGCGCGGGACCGGACGGCGGGGCCGACGGCCCGACGCGCGCGGCCGACCTCGACGCCGTCGAGAACGCGGTGCGCTCGCGGCTCACCGCCGAGGCCGAGCAGGCGCAGCGCGAGCGCGCGGACCTCGGGACCCGGATCGCGGGCCAGATGGCCTCGTTCCGGTCCGCGTACCCCGTCGAGACCGCGGAGCTCGACGCGGACGTGCGGTCGGCCGACGGCTACCGCGAGATCCACGACCGGCTCGTGCGCGACGACCTCCCGCGGTTCGAGGCCGACTTCAAGGCGTACCTCAACACCAACGCGATCCGCGACATCGCGGGCTTCGCGGCCGAGCTCGCCAAGCAGGCCGACGTCATCCGCGACCGGATCGACACGATCAACGACTCGCTCCGCGCGATCGACTACAACCCGGGCCGGTACATCCGCCTGGAGATGTCGCGCACGCCCAACCTCGAGGTGCGCGAGTTCCAGCAGGACCTGCGCGCGTGCACCGACGGCGACGGGATCCTCGCCGAGGACGACCGTGCCCTCGCCGAGGGCGACGGGTCGCTCGCCGACGGCGCGCTGTCGTACTCGGAGGACCGGTTCCTGCGGGTCAAGGCGCTCGTCGAGCGGTTCCGCGGCCGCGAGGGCATGACGGACCTCGACGAGGCGTGGCGCCGCCGCGTGACCGACGTCCGCAACTGGTTCGTGCTCTCCGCGTCCGAGCGGTCCCGCGCCGACGACTCCGAGCACGAGCACTACTCCGACTCCGGCGGCAAGTCCGGCGGCCAGAAGGAGAAGCTCGCGTACACCGTGCTCGCGGCGTCGCTCGCCTACCAGTTCAAGCTCGACTGGGGCGCGGTGCGGTCGACGGCGTTCCGGTTCGTCGTCATCGACGAGGCGTTCGGCCGGGGGTCGGACGAGTCGACGCGCTTCGCGCTCGAGCTGTTCCGCCGCCTCGGGCTGCAGCTCCTCATCGTCACGCCGCTGCAGAAGATCCACGTCATCGAGCCGTACATCTCGGCCGTCGGGTTCGTGGACAACCCGACCGGCCGGTCGTCGCGCCTGCGGACGCTGTCCATCGCCGCGTACCGCGAGGGCCGCCGGGAGGGCGACGCCGCGCCGTCGGAGGGCGGCGCCGAGCGCGCGGTCGAGGCGGTGCCCGAGACCCTGCCGGAGAGCGTGGCGACGTAGCGCGTCAGGCGAGCGGGCGGGGCCGCCGGGCGCCCGCCAGGGTCGCGGCGAGGACGGCCTCGATCGCGAACGCGGTCGCCTCCGCGAGGTCGACGGCGTCGGGGTCCAGCAGCCACTGGGTCTGGAGGCCGTCCATCGCGGCGATGATCGTCGACGCGGCGAGGTCGAGCGCGCGGTCGTCGGGCACGGCGGCCGTCTCGTCGCCCGCGGCCCGCCGCTCCTCGACGACCTCGCGGAGCGCGCCGGCGACGTCGGCGCGCAGCCCGGCGAAGCGCGCGGTGACCCACGCGCGCGCCGGGTGGTCGTCCGTGACGGCCTCCCCGGTGAGGACCGTGTAGGTCTGCACGATCCCCGGGCGCTCGGTGTTGGCCGCCGCGGTCGCGACGAGGTGCCGGAACAGGTCGAGCCCGGCCGGCATGTGCTGCCCCTCGAGGTGCGCGACGCCGTCGCGGTCGCGGGCCGCGAGGACCTCGGTGAGGAGGCGCTCCTTCGAGCCGAAGTGGTGCAGCACCCCGGCGTGCGTGATCCCCACCTGCTCGGCGACCTCCGCGAGCGAGCCCTGGTGGTAGCCCCGCGACCCGAAGACGCGCGTCGCCGCGCGGAGGATCTCCTCCCTGCGCTCCGCCGTCCCGGGGCGCGGGCGCCGGGGCCGCGGACCGGGGGAGGACGCGGGGCCGCTCGCGTCGCCGTCGGCGTCGTCGGTGGCGCTCGGCGCGGGGGAGGCGTCGGTCATGGCGTCACCCTACTGGCGGCCCGCGGCGCGTCGTCCGGGACCGTCGACCGGGACCGTCGACCGGGGCGTCCGGACCACGAGGCCGGACCGGTCCGAGGCAGCGCCCGGAGCTCTTCCCGCCGTCTTCCCCGAATGCGCACACGCGTCCTCTACGGTGGTGGGATGCCTTCCGACCACGCCCCGACCCGGCCGCTGCCGACCAGCGGCGGGGCGGGTACGCGGCCGCTCCCGGCGACGCAGCCGATGCCGCCCACGCCCGGACCGGCGGCCGCGCCGCCGCCTGCGGCAGCGCCCCCCGGGACCCCGTACCCGCCCGTCCCGCAGACCGCCGCGGGCGGTCCCTCCGCCCCGGCGCCGCGCAGGATGCCGCACGCGCACGCCGTCCCGGGGCCCGGCGGGCCGAGCACGGGCTCGCGCGTGGTCGCGGGCGTCGTCGCGCTGCTCGCGGTCGCGGGGGCGTGGCTCGTGTGGCGGTTCTTCGTCGACACGTTCGCCGGGCAGATGCTCGAGCGGGCGGCTTTCGACGGCGCCGTGACCGGTCAGGGCGAGCTCTGGGCGGTCGCCGAGCCGGTGCTCGACACGGTCTCGGTCGCGTTCGTCGTGGGCGGCCTGGGCGCCGCGATGGGCATCGCGCTGCTGCGCCGCCGCTGGGGCCTCGCGGTGCAGGTCGCGTTCCTCGTCGTCGGCGCGAACGTCACGACGCAGCTCGTGAAGCACTCGCTCCTCGGCCGCGAGGAGCTCATCGGCGGCTGGCACTGGGAGAACTCGCTGCCCAGCGGCCACACCACCGTCGCGGGGTCGGTCGCGGCCGCCCTGCTGCTCGTCGTGCCGCGCGGGGCGCGGCCGCTCGTCGCCGTCCTCGGTGGTGCGTACACCGCCGCCACGGGGATCTCGACCCTGGTCGGCCAGTGGCACCGCCCGAGCGACGTCGTCGCCGCCGTCCTCGTGGTCCTCGCGTGGGCCGCGCTCGTGTGCGTCTTCACGCCGCGCTCGGCGCTCGACCCGGGCGCCGGGCCCACGCCCGGCTCGACCGTCACGGCGGTGCTCCTCCTGCTCGGCGCGGCCGCCGCGGGCGTCGGAGCGCTGCTCGCGCTGCGTGCGACGCCCGCGACCTGGGGCACGACGGCGGCGCAGGAGGTGACGGCCTACGCGGGCGGCGTCGCGGGGGTGCTGGCGGTGACGGCCGCGGCGTTCGCGGTGCTGCTCCTGGTCCGTCAGTCCACAGCCCGCCCCGACCCGCGTCCCGTTCGGGGGTAGGGTGCGTGCGGCTGGCGCGACGGGAGTAACGTCGTAGGCTGCCACGGCGGGCGACCGGAGGGTCGTCCCGGGTCGCCGGGCCCCGGCGGGGCCCGCCGCCGTCGGGCAGGGAGCGCCCGCCACGGACACGTACGCACGGACGAAAGCAGGATCGGATGCCACGCAAGCTCGTGATCGTCGAGTCGCCCGCCAAGGCTCGCAAGATCCAGGGCTACCTCGGCGACGACTACGAGGTCGAGGCGAGCGTCGGGCACATCCGCGACCTGCCGCAGCCGTCCGAGCTGCCCGCGGACATGAAGAAGGGCCCGTACGGGAAGTTCGCGGTCGACGTCGACCACGGCTTCGACCCGTACTACGAGGTCTACGCGGACAAGAAGAAGAAGGTCGCCGAGCTCAAGCGCGCGCTCAAGGACGCCGACGAGCTCTACCTCGCGACCGATGAGGACCGCGAGGGCGAGGCCATCGCGTGGCACCTCCTGGAGG
The DNA here is from genome assembly GCF_040546915.1 of Cellulosimicrobium sp. 4261. Classification (NCBI taxonomy): domain Bacteria; kingdom Bacillati; phylum Actinomycetota; class Actinomycetes; order Micrococcales; family Promicromonosporaceae; genus Cellulosimicrobium; species Cellulosimicrobium sp. 4261. The sequence goes on along the minus strand of NZ_JBEPOQ010000001.1, from coordinate 41,551 downwards.
CGCTCAAGCCCAAGGTGCCGGTCAAGCGCATGGTCTTCCACGAGATCACGCGCGAGGCCATCCAGCGGGCGCTCCAGAACACGCGCGACCTCGACGAGCACCTCGTCGACGCGCAGGAGACCCGTCGCATCCTCGACCGCCTCTACGGCTACGAGGTCTCGCCGGTGCTGTGGCGCAAGATCGCCCAGGGGCTCTCGGCGGGCCGCGTGCAGTCGGTCGCGACGCGCCTCGTCGTCGAGCGCGAGCGCGAGCGCATGGCGTTCGTCCCCGCCGAGTACTGGGACGTCACGGGGACCTTCGAGCACGCCGACGCCTCGGCACCGGACGCGGGCAAGGCGTTCGGCGCCCGGCTCGTGCAGCTCGGCGACAAGCGCGTCGCCTCGGGTCGTGACTTCGACGACCGCGGGCAGCTCAAGCCCGCGGCGGCGCGCGACGGCGTCGCGCACCTCGACGAGACGACGGCGCGCGCCGTCGTGACGGGCCTCGCGGACGCGGCGTTCGCCGTGCGGTCGCTCGAGACCAAGCCGTACACGCGCCGTCCCGCCGCGCCGTTCACGACGTCGACCCTCCAGCAGGAGGCCAGCCGCAAGCTGCGCATGTCGTCGCGCCAGGCCATGCGCACCGCGCAGTCGCTGTACGAGAACGGCTACATCACCTACATGCGTACGGACTCGCCGTCGCTGTCGGCGGAGGCCACCACGGCCGCCCGCCGCCAGGCGGCCGAGCTCTACGGCCCCGAGTTCGTCCCGGAGAAGCCGCGCGTCTACGCCGCGAAGAACCAGGGCGCGCAGGAGGCGCACGAGGCGATCCGCCCCGCGGGCGACTCGTTCCGCACGCCCGCGCAGGTCAAGCGCGAGCTGAGCGACGACCAGTTCAAGCTCTACGAGCTCGTGTGGAAGCGCACCGTCGCGTCGCAGATGGCGGACGCGAAGGGGTCGACGGCGTCCGTCCGCCTCGGCGCGACCCTCTCGTCCGCCGCGGGCGACGTCGCGGGCCGCGACGCGGTGTTCGCCGCGTCGGGCACCGTCATCACGTTCCGCGGGTTCCTGGCCGCGTACGAGGAGAGCTCGGACGTCGACCGGTACGCGGAGGACGCGCCCGTCGTCGGCGCCAAGGGCGACGACGACGCGCGCCTGCCGCAGATGAGCGAGGGCGACGCCCTGCGAGCCGACGACCTCACCGCCGACGGGCACTCCACGTCCGCGCCGCCGCGGTACACCGAGGCCAGCCTGGTCAAGGCGCTCGAGGAGCTCGGGATCGGGCGGCCGTCGACGTACGCCTCGACGATCTCGACGATCCAGGACCGCGGGTACGTGCTGTCGCGCGGGCAGGCGCTCGTGCCGAGCTGGCTCGCGTTCGCCGTCGTGCGGCTGCTCGAGGAGCACTTCGACCGGCTCGTCGACTACGACTTCACCGCGCGCATGGAGGCCGACCTCGACGAGATCGCCGCCGGGCGCCGCGACCGCGTCGCGTGGCTCACCGAGTTCTACTTCGGCGACGCCGCGAAGGGCGAGGACGCCGAGGGCCTGCGCGACCTCGTGGCGAACCTCGGCGACATCGACGCGCGCGGCATCAACTCGGTGCCGATCGGCGAGGGCATCCAGCTCCGCGTCGGGCGGTACGGACCGTACGTGGAGGACCTCTCCGTCCCCGTCAAGGAGGGCGAGAACCCGCCGCGCGCGTCCGTGCCCGACGACGTCGCCCCCGACGAGCTGACCGTCGCCAAGGCGCGCGAGCTGCTCGCCGCGGGCGCCGACGACGGCAAGGTTCTCGGCACCGACCCGGTGTCCGGCCACGAGATCATCGCCAAGGCGGGCCGCTACGGCCCGTACGTGACCGAGGTGCTCGACCTCCCGCCGATCGACACGAGCCTCTCGGCCGCCGCGCAGAAGAAGGCGAAGGCCGCGCAGCCCAAGCCGCGCACGGCGTCGCTCCTCAAGACGCAGTCGCTGGACACGATCACGATCGACGACGCGTTGCGCCTGCTGTCGCTGCCGCGCGTCGTCGGGACGGACCCGGAGTCGGGCGAGGAGATCACGGCGCAGAACGGCCGCTACGGCCCGTACCTCAAGAAGGGCACCGACTCGCGGTCGCTGCCCGACGAGGAGTCGATGTTCACCGTCACCCTCGACGAGGCGCTCGAGCTGTACAAGCAGCCCAAGCGAGGGCGCGGCCAGCGTGCCGCGACACCGCCGCTGCGCGAGCTCGGCGACGACCCGAACAGCGGCAAGCCGATCGTCGTCAAGGACGGCCGGTTCGGCGCGTACGTCACCGACGGCGAGACCAACCGCACGCTGCCCCGCGACGTCACGCCCGAGTCGATCACGCCCGAGCAGGCGATCGAGCTCCTCGCGGAGAAGCGCGCGCAGGGCCCGGCGAAGAAGCGCACGACGGCTCGCAAGCCGGCCGCGAAGAAGGCCCCCGCCAAGAAGACGGCCGCGAAGAAGTAGCGGCCGTTCGCGGCCGTCACCCGTCACCGTCACCCGTCGCCCATCGGTCGACCAGGCGATCGTGGCGCGTCCGGGTTGCCGGACGCGCCACGATCGCCTGGTCGCGGGGCCAGTACCGCCTGGTCGGGGGAACCGTCAGTGGGCGGTGTGCTTGACCGGCTCGGGGAGGCCGGCCTCCGCGCGGACGCGGCGGGAGAAGCCCTCGATGGAACGCAGGGCGTCGACGAGCTCGGGCACGCGCACGGGGAACGGCATGGCGTGGATCGTCTCGCCCTCGGCAGTCGCGGCCTCCGCGACGCGCGTGAGGTCGTGCACGTCGTCGGCGGTCAGGCCGATCTCGGTGAGCGTGTTCGGCAGGCCGACGCGCGTCGTGAAGCGCACGAACTCCTCGATCTCCTCGGTCGGCGCGCCCTCCAGGACGAGCTGCGTCACGGAGCCGATGTTCACCTTCTGGCCGTGCGTGAGCCCGTGCGTCTGGGGCGCGGCGGTGAGGCCGTTGTGGATCGCGTGCGCCGCGGCGAGGCCGCCGGACTCGAAGCCCAGCCCGGACAGGAGCGTGTTCGCCTCGACGACCTTCTCGACCGCGGGCGTCACGAGGTGGTTCTGCACCGCGTCGATCGCGGGCAGCGCGTTCTCCCAGAGGATGTCCCACGAGAGCTGCGCGAGCGCCGTGCCCGTGACGAGGGGAAGCCCACCGGCCATGGTCGACGCGTTCGCCTCGGCGACGGCGCGCGCCTCGATCCACGTCGCGAGCGCGTCACCGACGCCGGCGACGAGGAACCTCACGGGCGCGTTCGCGACGAGGCCCGTGTCGACGAGCACGAGGTCCGGGTTGTGCGGGAAGAACCGGTACTCCTCGAAGGCGCCGTCCTCGGTGTAGATGACGGACAGCGCGGAGCACGGGGCGTCGGTGGACGCGACGGTCGGCACGGAGACCCAGCGGATGCCGCGCAGGTGGCCCGCGGCCTTGACCGCGTCGATGGTCGAGCCGCCGCCGATGCCGACGATCACGTCGGCGCCGAGCTCGTCGATCTCGCGCGCGAGCCGGTCGACCTCCGCGGCGGTGGCGTACGTGCCGAAGCCGGTGCGGTGGCGGGGGAGGTCCTGCTCCTGGAAGGACACGGCGACCGTGTCCTGGACGATGCCCCACACGACGTCGTCGGCGACGAGCAGCGGCTTCGTGCCGATCGGTCGGACGAACTCGCCGAGCCGCGTGAGCGCACCGCGGGCCTGGACGTAGCGCAGCGGGCTGATGAGCGTGCGGACGGGAACCTCGGACATCGTGGCCTCCTGTGGAGTCGGTGGGTCGCCGTCGGGCGCGCCGCAGCCGTGCGAGGCCGGTGCCCGCCGGCCTTCCCCACCGTGTCACGCGTCCCCGGGGACCACCACCGGGACGCCGGGGCGCGTGACCTTGGTCCCGCTCGGGTCAGCGGGCCAGCAGGGTGACCGCGCCGAGCACGACCGTCACGGCGGGCAGGAGCAGCACACCCCAGCGCCCGGTGCGGTCGGTGCGGACGCGCGGTGCGTCGTCGAGCGGGTCGACGACGGGATCGCCCGAGCCCTGCTCGCGCAGACCCCAGACGGTCCCTGCGACGAGGGCGAGCGCGGCCGTGACGAGGACGGGGCCCGCGGGCAGGGCGGCGACCGGGGCGCGCAGCGTGACTGCGACGGCCGCGAGGGCAGCCGTCACGACCACGTTCCCGAGGACGGTCAGCACGGGGTGGGCGAGCGCGGCACGCAGCAGCCGGTCGCCGGCGCGCCACAGCCCGACGAACCCCGCGAGCGCGGCGACGAGGACGAGGAGCATCCCGGCCGGGACCACGAGGGCGGCGCCGTCGAGCGCGGGCCGCAGCGTCCACAGCACGCCGAGCATCCCGACCGTCTGCACGGCGGAGGCGGCGACCGTCCGGCCGATCGAGGAGCTCGACTGGGCCGGGTCCTCCGGCAGGTCGAGCGAGCGCGCGTACGCCACGGGATCGCCGAACGCCTCCTGGGCGGTCTCGCCGGAGTCGACGACGTGCGCGTCCACCTCGGCGAGCACCGCGCCGATGCGCGCGCCGGCGACGCCCTGGAGCCGCAGCTCCAGCAGGAGCGCCTCGGCCCAGCGCGGGTCGACGTGCGGCGCGTGGCGGCGCTCGATCGTGTAGCGGGTCGTGTCGCTCATCGGGGGGTCCTTGTCGGGGTGGGGTCGGGAGGGGGTGCGTCGGTCAGGATCGCGCCCTCTGGCGAGGGCGCGCCGGACGCGCCCGCGACGAGGGTGGTCGCCGCCGTCGTCACGGCGTCCCAGCGGGAGGTCGCCGCGGCGAGCGCGACGCGACCCTGGTCCGTGACGGCGTAGTACCGACGGCTCGGCCCGCGCTCGCCCTGGTGCCAGGAGGTCGTGACGAGGCCGTCGTCCTCCAGCCGCTGCAGGAGCGGGTAGAGCGTGCCGCCCTTCACGGTGCCGAGGCCCGCGTCGGCGAGCGACCGCGTGATCGCGTAGCCGTAGGTGGGGCCGTGGGCTGCGACGACCGCGAGCACGCACAGCGGCAGCACGCCGCGCAGGAGCTCGCGGTCGAGCCGCTCGTCGAACGTCATGGGCTAGACAGTACGGCTATCTAGTTAGGGCGGCAACCTAGTGATCGGCGGACCGGCGTCCTGCGATTCGCATGAGTGCTGTTATAACAGTGCTATGACTTCTCTGGACCCGACCACGGTCCCTGGCCGCTGGGACTCCCTGCACGCCGTGCTCCGACGCCTCGACGACGAGATCGAGACCGTCTATGCGGACCGCGGGATCGTGGGCGTGCGCCCGCGCTTCGTCTACCCGCTCATCCGGCTCGCGCACACCGGCCCCCTGACCATCCGGGAGCTCGCGGCCTCGCTCGGGCGGACGCACTCGGCGATGAGCCAGACGGTCACCGCGATGCGGCGCGAGGGCCTCGTCGAGACCGAGCCCGGCGCGGACGCGCGCACGCGGCGCGTCGCGCTCACCGACCGGGCGCGCGAGCTCGTCCCGCTCCTCGAGGCGGAGTGGCGGGCGACCGAGGAGTCCGTCGCCGAGATCGACGACGAGCTGCCGCACGCCCTGAGCGCGGTCGTCGTCGAGCTGGAGCGCGTGCTCGCCCGCAGGTCGCTGCGCGAGCGGCTCGTCGAGCGCCTCGACGCGGCCGGCCACCCCGCACCGCGGGAGGGCTGAGGTGCGCGACCACGTCCTCGACCTGCGGCCGCTGCGCGCGAGCCGCGCGTACCGCGACCTGTGGGCCGGGTCGGCCGTGGGTGGCCTCGGCTTCCAGATCGCCAACGTCGCGGTGCTGCTCCAGGTCTGGGAGCTCACCCACAGCCCGCTGTGGACGGGCACGATCGGGCTCGCGACCGCGGTCCCGCTCCTGACGCTCGGGCTGGTGGGCGGGCACCTCGCCGACGTCCACGACCGTCGCACCCTCATGCGTCTCGCCGCCGTCGGGCAGGTGCTCGCCGCGGCCGGCCTCGCCGCGCAGGCGCTCGCGGGGAACCGGTCGGTGTGGCTCCTGCTCGGGCTCGTCGCGGCGGGCGCGGCGTGCAACGCGCTCGGCTCGCCCGCGCGTCGGACCGTGCCGCCCCGGCTGCTGCCGCCCGACCAGGTGGCGGCGGGGCTCGCGCTGCAGAACCTCGCGTTCCAGGTGGCCATGCTCGTCGGGCCCGCGCTCGCAGGCCTCGTCCTGGCGCGCTGGGACCTGCCCGCGGCGTACGGCCTGCAGGCGGTTGCCGCCGTCGTCGCGCTGCTCGGGCTCGTGCGCCTCCCGCCCCTGCCCCCGCTCCCCGGCGGCCCCTCGGCCACGACGGGCCCGGCCGCGGCGACGCCCGAGCCCGCGCCCCGCCGTCGGGCGGCCGCGGGCGGGTGGTCGATCGTGTGGCGCAGGCCGACGCTGCGCGGCGCGTTCGCGACGGACGTCGCGGCGACCGTGCTCGCCATGCCCGTCTCGCTCTTCCCGCTCGTCAACGAGATCCGGTTCGACGGCGACCCCCGCACCCTCGGCCTGTTCCTCTCGGCGGTCGCGGTGGGAGGGATCGGCGCCGGCCTCCTGTCGGGGGCCGTGACACGGGCGCCGCGCTCGGGCGCGCTGCAGCTCGCCGCGGCGGCGACGTGGGGCGTCGCGCTCGCCGGGTTCGGGCTCGCGGGGCCGCTGTGGCTCGCGCTCGCGTGCCTGGCGGTCGCCGGCGCGGCGGACACCGTCTCGGTCGTGACGCGCGGTGCGCTGGTGCAGCTCGAGACGCCCGACGAGTTCCGCGGACGGGTGTCCTCGGTCGAGCACGTGGTGGGCGTCGCCGGCCCGGAGGTCGGGAACTTCCGCGGGGGAGTGCTCGCGTCGCTGACGTCCGCGCCCGTCGCGCTGGTGGCGGGCGGGCTGGTGGCGAGCGCCGTCGTCGGGCTCGTCGCGTGGCGCAACGCCCCGCTGCGCCGCTACCGCACCCCGACCCCGGACCCCCTCCCCGTCCCGTGAGTGCGTGAGACGGTCGCGCCCGGGCCTCCGGGACGCGACGAGCTCACGCACTCGGCGGGACGAGGGTCAGTCGACGGTCACCGCGTCGAGGACCGGGAGGCGAGCGGCGCGGATCGCGGGCCAGACGCTCGCGACGAGACCGATGACGACGGCGACGCCGAGGATCGCGAGCACCTGGCCCCACGGCACGGCGAGCGTGCTCAGCCCTTCGTCGGCGAGCACGCCCGGGAGGGCGGCGCCGATACCGATGCCCGTCGCGACGCCGAGCACCGTGCCGTACACCGCCGTGAGGACCGACTCGATCGCGATGACCCCGGCGAGCTGGAGCCGTCCCAGCCCGACGGCGCGCAGCAGCCCGATCTCGCGCGTCCGCTCGATGATCGACAGCGCGAGCGTGTTGACGATCCCGAGCAGTGCGATGACGATCGACAGCGCGAGCAGGGCGTAGAGGATGACGAGCACCTGGTTCACCTGGTCGGCGAACGCGGACGCGGTCTGCTCCCGGTCGAGCACCGTGACGACGAGGAACGGCTCGACCGCCGACGTCAGCGCGGTGCGCAGCTCCTCGACCTCCGCGGGGCCCGCGCCGTCGGCCGCCGACACGTAGACGATCCGCACGCTCGTCTGGGCGGCCGGCACGACGGCGTCGAACACGTCGTCGCGCACGAGGACCCCGGTCCCCACGAGCTGGCTGTCGATCACCGCGCCCACGCGCGCCTCCACGGCGGCATCGCCCTCGCCGAGCCGCAGCGTGTCGCCCACCTCCCAGCCGCGCTCGCGCGCGGTGCGCCGGTGCACGACGACGTCCCCGTCCTCGAGCGTGGACGTCGGGTCCCCGGCGAGCGTCACGGGCTCGAGCGCGGTGTCGAAGAACCCGGCGGGCACGCCCGCGACGTCGGTCCCGCGCGCGCCGTCGTCCGTGCCGTCGGCCGTGCTGTCGTCGGAGCCGGAGCTGACCGTGGCGACCGACGCCGACCCGAGCCGGACCGTGTCCACGACGGCGGCGCTCGGCGTCGCGGTGACGGCCTCGACCGCGCCCTCGGGCACGACGAGGGTCGCGGAGTCGACCACGAGGTCGGCCCGCACCTCGTTCTCGACGATGCTCCGCACCGACGCCTGGGTCGAGGCGGCGATGACGCCCGTGACCGACACGAGGGCCATGCCGATGAGCAGGGCCCCGGCGGTGCTCGCGGTGCGGCGGGGGTTGCGCGTGACGTTGCCGCGCGCGAGGCGGCCGAGCGGGCGCAGCGTGACGACGAGCGGCCACGCGAGCACCGCGAGCACGCCCCGCGCGACGGCCGGCGACCCGACGAGCACGCCGACGAGCACGAGCCCGGCCCCGACGCCGAGGAGCACGCGCGGGCTCAGGCCGTCGACCCAGGCCCAGCCGGTCGGTGCGTCCACGACCGAGGACCCCAGGTACGCCGCGAGCCACAGGACCCCGGCGCCCGCCGCGACGACGACCACGCCGCCCACGGCCCGCAGGCCGGTGCCGCGGTCGGGCGCGACGTCGTCGCGCATCGCCTGCACGGGCGGGATCGCGGCGGCCCGCCGCGCGGGCAGCACCGCCGCGAGGACGCTGACGACCGCCCCGAGCGCGACGGCGGCCACGACCTGCGGCGCGCCGAGCGGGACGCGGCCCGAGAACTCCATGCCCGCGAGCGCGAGCCCCCACCGGATGACGCGCACCAGCCCGGCCCCGGCGAGCACGCCGAACCCACCACCGACGAGCCCGACGACGAGCGCCTGGACGAGGACCGACGCGAACACCTGGCCGGGCGACGCGCCGAGCGCGCGCAGGAGGGCGAGCTCGCGCAGGCGCTCGCGCACCGACATGGCGAACGTGTTCGCGATGATGAACGCGCCGACGAACAGCGCGATGGCGGCGAACACGAGCAGGAACGTCTCGACGAACCCGAGCACCTCCTCGACCGCCTCGCTCGCCTCGGCGCGCGCCTGGTCGCCCGTGACGGCCTCCGCGCCGGACGGCAGGACCGACGCGACGCGGTCCGCGAGCACGTCCTCGTCCACCGGTCCGGACGAGTCGGCCCAGACGGCGATCTGGGGCACCAGCCCGTCGGGCGCGTAGACCTCGCGCGCGGTGTCGCCGTCGATCCCGACGAGGACCGCCCCCGCGGCGGCGGCCTCGATGCCGAACACGCCGGACACGGTCACGGGGCGCGGCTCCCCGCCGAGCACGACCGTCGTCTCGTCGCCCGTGGCGAGGTCCGCGGTCTGCGCCGCGCTCTGCTCCAGCGCGATCTCGCCCGCGCCGGGCCACGCGCCGTCGAGCAGCGTGAGGCTCGGGTCCTCCGGGTCGACGGAGAACGCCGTGCTCGGCGGCCCGGTGGTCACGACGGCCGTGCCGTCGGCCGCGACGAGCACGACGGGCCCGGACACGTCCGCCACGGCCCGCTCGACGCCGTCGACGCCTTCGATCTCCGCCGTGAGGTCCGTCGGGACGAGGGTGCGGTCGCCCACGAACCCGCCCCCGCCGGCCGCGCCGCCGCCGGCCGGTCCGGACGCGTCGCCCTCGACCTCCTGCGCGCCGCGCACGTAGACGTCGGCCGTGAGCGTCGTCGCGATGATGTCGTCGAACGTCGAGGAGAGCATGCCGCGGAACGCGAACGTGCCGACGACGAACGCGACGCCGAGCGTCACGGCGAGCACCGACAGGACGAAGCGCACGACGTGCGCGCGCACGCCCCGCAGCGCGACGCGGATCATGCGGCGTCGTCCGCGGCGAGCGCGAGCGCGTCGAGGATGTCCTGCTGCGTGGGGTCGTGCAGCTCGCCCGCGAGGCGACCGTCCGCGAGGAAGACGACGCGGTGCGCGTACGACGCCGCGCGCGGGTCGTGCGTGACCATGACGACCGTCTGGTCGAGCTCGTCGACGGAGCGGCGCAGGAACGCGAGCACCTCCCCTGCGGAGCGTGAGTCGAGGTTGCCGGTCGGCTCGTCGGCGAACACGATCGAGGGCCGTGACACGAGCGCCCGCGCGCACGCGACGCGCTGCTGCTGCCCGCCCGACAGCTCGGAGGGGCGGTGGTGCAGGCGGTCGGTGAGCCCGACGGCGGTCGTCACCTCGTCGAACCAGTCGCGGTCCACGCGCGTGCGCGCGATGTCGAGGGGGAGCGTGATGTTCTCCGCGGCAGTGAGCGTCGGGACGAGGTTGTACGCCTGGAAGACGAACCCGACGCGCGTGCGGCGCAGCGCCGTGAGCCGCCGCTGCGACATCCGGCTGATCTCCTGCCCGTCGATCACGACGCTGCCGGACGTCGGGGAGTCGAGCCCGGCGAGGCAGTGCATGAGCGTCGACTTGCCGGAGCCGGACGGCCCCATGATCGCGGTGAGGCGGCCGCGCGCGAAGTCGACGTCGACGCCGTCGAGCGCCCGCACGGCCGTCGGGCCGGAGCCGTAGACCTTGACGAGGTCGCGCGCGCTCGCCCGCGCCTCGGGCGCGCGCGCGTCGGCGTCGGCGGTCTCGGTCCGGGGCGCGGGGGGTGTCATGCCCCCATCGTGACGTGCTGCACCGCCGCGCGCACCACCCGCACGGGGGAGGTGTGGTGGACGGTGCGGAGGGAGGCGCTGGTGCGGGCGGTGCCGAGCCCGTCGTGCGGGCTGTGGACGAGCCTGGGTGGGGCGCCCGCGGGGCGATAGCGTGGGCCTCATGAGCACCGTCGCCCCGCCGCCCGCCTCGCACCCCGACGAGTCCCCGGCCGCCTCCGGCGTCCACCCGTTCCCCGACCTGTCCGCGGAGGTGACGGGAACGGTCCCCGACCCGCGCAGCGCGCCCCCGATCCGCTGGGGCATCCTCGGCGCGGGCGGCATCGCGTCGTCGTTCGCGGAGGCGGTGCGCCTGCACACGCAGGGTCGCGTCGCCTCGGTGGGCTCGCGCGACCGCGTGCGGGCAGAGCGCTTCGCGACCGCGCACGGCGTCCCCACGACGCACCACGGCTACGACGAGCTCGTCGAGGACCCGCAGGTGGACGTCGTGTACGTCGCGACGCCGCACTCGCACCACCACGAGCACGCCCTGCTCGCGATCCGCGCGGGCAAGCACGTCCTCGTCGAGAAGGCGTTCACACGCAACGAGGCCGAGGCGGTCGAGGTGCTCGACGCCGCGCGCGAGGCGGGCGTGTTCGTCATGGAGGCCATGTGGACGCGGTTCCTGCCGCACGTCGCCGCGCTGCGTGGCGTGATCGCGCGCGGCGAGATCGGCGACGTCGTGAACCTCAGCGCCGACCACGGCCAGTGGTTCCCGTTCGACCCCGAGCACCGGCTCTACGCGCCGGAGCTGGCGGGCGGCGCGCTGCTCGACCTGGGCGTCTACCCGGTGTCGTTCGCGCACGACCTGCTGGGCGCGCCGTCGACCGTGACGGCCGTCGGCGCGCTCACGGAGACGGGCGTCGACGGGCAGGCGAGCATCGTGCTCGGCTACGGCGACACGCAGGCGACGCTCTCGACCACGCTGTGGTCGCGCACCGCGAACACGGCGGTGATCTCGGGCACGGCGGGCCGCATCGAGGTCGAGGGCACGTTCTACGCGCCGACGTCGTTCCGCGTCGTCCGGCACGACGGCGCGTCCTGGTACTACGACGGCTTCTCCGGCGAGGGCAAGCAGTACCAGGCCGCGGAGGTCGCGCGCCGCGTCGCCGCCGGCGAGACGCAGAGCCCGCGCATGTCGTGGGACTCGACGCTCGAGGTCATGCGCACGCTCGACGAGGTGCGCCGCCAGGTCGGGGTCGTCTACCCCGGGGAGTGACGCCCGCGGGCGGGCGTCGCGTCAGTCGGTGTGCTCGACGACGTAGCTGCGGCCGTCGGGGCCGGTGACCCGCTCGAAGCGGGTGCGCAGCTCCTGGTCGCGCTCGCGCTCGGCGTCGGACACGCCGCGGCCGTCGGCCTCCTGTCGCCCGAGCTGTGCCGGGCCGAAGATCGGCAGGAAGCCTTCGGTGATGCGCATGCCGAGCGTGCGCTTGTCGTTCTTGCGCGCCACGGTGTCCTCCGCTGGTGTCGCGTCGCCGGCCGGGGCCGGTGGCTGGTGCTCGTCGGCTGATGGTTGGTGCACCAATGATTGGCGTACCAAGAATAGCGCGATCCTCGGTAGCATGGCGCCATGGCGAGCGAGGAGCACGGCGGGGCGTCCGCACCGGGCGCGGCGACGCTGTTCGCGGACCCGCTCGCGCTCGAGGCGCAGGTGTGCTTCGCGCTCTCGGCGGGGGCCCGCGGCATGGTCGCCCTGTACCGGCCGCTGCTCGAGCCCCTGGGCATCACCCACCCGCAGTACCTCGTGCTGCTCGCGCTGTGGCAGGACGACGCGGCGGGCACGACGTCGACCGTCGGCGACCTCGCGGCCCGGCTGCACCTCGACGCGGGGACGCTCTCGCCGCTCCTCAAGCGGCTGGAGAGCCTGGGGTACGTGCGCCGTTCCCGGTCGCCCGACGACGGTCGCCAGGTCCGCGTGACGCTCACGCCCGAGGGGCGCGCGCGGCGTCGCGACGCGGAGCGCATCCCGCCCGCCATCGTCGCCGCCACGGGCCTCACCCTCGACGAGCTGGCGGAGATCCACGTCGCCGCGTCGAAGGTCGTCGCGGCCGCCCGACGTGCCGGGGTCTACTGACCGACGGCGGCCCGCCGAGCATGCGGTTCTGGCCCGTCCGGGGACGAGGACGGGAGACGACCGCATGGTCGGCGGGGTGGTCAGGCGTCCGTGATCCGGATGCCGTCCGGGCCTGCGGCGAAGCGCACCCGCGCCAGGCCCGCCGCCAGCGCGTCGGGTGCAGGGGTCGCGGACGCGAGCTCGTCGGCCGTGTGCGTGCCCGTCACGACGAGCACGGCGCACCCTGCGGCGCGGGCCGACGCGACCCCGGCCGGGGCGTCCTCGACGACGAGGCACCGCGCCGGGTCCACGCCCAGGCGCTCCGCGCCGAGGAGGAAGGGGTCCGGGTCGGGCTTGCCGCGGGCGACGTCGTCCGCGGTGACGACCACCGACGGCGCGACGAGGCCCGACGCGGCCATGCGCGCCGCCGCGAGGGGGCGCGTGCACGACGTGACGATCGCCTGCCGCTCCGGGGGCAGGACGGCGAGCGCGTCGCGCGTCCCCGGGAGGATCGTCACGCCCTCGTTGTCCTCGAGCTCCAGCTCGTGGATGCGCTCGTACGCAGGCTCCACCTGGTCGGCCGGCAGGAGCGTCGCGATGAGCGTGCGCGCCGGGGTGCCGTGCTGGATCTGGAAGTCCTCGGCGTCGGGCAGGCCGTGCTCCGCGGCCCAGCGACGCCAGTTCCGGTCCACCGCCGGGACCGAGTCGATGAGCGTGCCGTCCATGTCGAACAGCACGGCGTCGAACGTCCGGCCGGCGAACGCGACGCCGGGGGTGGCCAGCGGAGCGGGCGTGGGGTCCGTCGCGGGGGCGGTCACGGGATCGGGCATGGCCCGAGGCTATCCCGCGCGTCCGGCGCCCGCGGCTGTCCGCACGTCCGGCGGCCGGGGGACCGGCCCGTGTCCGACGTCGCGACTAGGGTGGTCGCCGTGAGCGCACCCGGGTACTTCATCTCCTTCGAGGGCGGCGACGGCGTCGGCAAGTCGACGCAGGCGCGCCTGCTCGGGCAGTGGCTCGGCGAGCTCACGGGGCGCGAGGTCGTGCTGACGCGCGAGCCGGGCGGCACGGAGCTCGGCAAGGAGCTGCGCGCCGCGGTGCTCCACGGGCAGGACATGGACCCCCGCACGGAGGCGCTCATCTACGCCGCGGACCGCGCACACCACGTCGCGAGCCTCGTGCGCCCCGCGCTCGAGCGTGGGGCGATCGTCGTCACGGACCGCTACCTCGACTCGTCGGTCGCGTACCAGGCGGGCGGTCGCGAGCTCGGCGCCGACGAGGTCGAGCTCATCTCGCGCTGGGCCGTGCAGGACCTCCTCCCGGACGTGACGATCCTGCTCGACCTCGACCCGGCGGTCGCCGCCGGGCGCATCCGCCGCCAGCACGACCGCCTCGAGCGCGCGGGCGCGGAGTTCCACCGCCGCACGCGCGAGGCGTTCCTCACGCGCGCGGCGTCGGACCCGGACCGCTGGGTGGTCCTCGACGCCGCGGGGTCGGTCGACGACCTCCAGGCGCAGATCCGGGTCGACGTCGCCGCGCGGCTCGAGCTCACGCCCGTCGTCGAGGAGGCCGAGGACACGGTCGCGGCGCTGCCCGACGACGGCTTCGACGACACGGACAGCGCGATCGGCTACGCGCCGGGCACGGACCTGCTGCCGGGCGCCCCGGCGCGGCCGGCCGGGGACGCGCACGCATGAGCGTCTGGGACGACGTCGTCGGGCAGGAGCAGGCCGTCGCGACTCTCCGTGCCGCGGCCACCGACCCCGCCGCGATGACCCACGCGTGGCTGCTCACCGGCCCGCCGGGGTCCGGCCGCTCGAACGCCGCGCGCGCGTTCGCGGCCGCGCTCCAGTGCGAGCAGGGCGGCTGCGGGCGCTGCCAGGCCTGCCGCACGACGCTCGCCGGGACGCACCCGGACGTCACGCTCGTCGCGACCGAGCTCGTGACCATCAAGATCGACGACGTGCGCGACCTGGTGACGGTCGCGAGCCGCAGCCCGTCGCAGGGCCGGCGCCGGGTCATCGTCGTCGAGGACGCCGACCGCATGGCGGAGCGCACCACGAACGTCCTCCTCAAGGCGATAGAGGAGCCCGCCCCGCACACCGTGTGGATCCTCTGCGCACCCAGCCCGCAGGACGTGCTCGTGACGATCCGGTCGCGCTGCCGCGGGGTCGTGCTGCGGGTGCCGCCGGTCGAGGCCGTCGCAGGGCTGCTCGTGCAGCGCGACGGAGTCGACGAGCACGTCGCCCTCGTCGCGGCGCGCGCGGCCCAGAGCCACATCGGCCTCGCCCGGCGTCTCGCGCGGGACGCGGGCGCGCGCGAGCGCCGCACGTCGGTGCTCTCGCTCGCGCGGCGGGTCCGCGGGGTGGGCGACGCCGTGCTCGCGGCGGGAGAGCTCGTGGACCTCGCGCAGGCCGAGGCGAAGGCCGCGACGGAGGAGCGCGACGCCGCGGAGAAGGCCGAGCTCCTGCGTGCCCTCGGCGTCGCGGACGGCGAGACGCTCCCCCCGCGGCTGCGCTCCCAGCTCCGCGACCTCGAGGCCGACCAGAAGCGGCGGGCGACGCGCCACCAGCGCGACGTGCTCGACCGCGCGATGGTCGACCTGCTCTCCCTGTACCGCGACGTGCTCGTGGTGCAGCTCGGGGCGCAGGTCGAGCTCGTCAACAGCGAGCTCGCCGAGACGGTGCGTGCGCTCGCGGAGGACTCGACGCCCGAGCAGACGGTGCGGCGCATGGACGCGATCGGCGTCGCCCGCGAGCGCCTCGAGGGCAACGTCGCGCCGCTGCTCGCCGTGGAGGCGATGGTCGTCGCCCTGCGGCCTCAGGGCTGACGGTCGCTAGCTCGACGGCGCCGCCGCGCGGAGCTTCTCCAGGAGCGGTCCCGCGGCGGTCTCGAGGAACTCGCGCTGCCCGACCTCGCCCACCTGGACGAGCGCGAGGTCGGTGAACCCGGCCTCCCACCACGCGGACGCCGCCTCGACGACCCCGTCCAGGTCGGGGCCGCACGGGATGGACCCGGCCACGTCCTCGGGCCGCACGAACGCCGTCGCCGCCTCGAACGCCTCGGTCGTGGGCAGGTCCGCGTTGACGCGCCAGCCGCCGCCGAACCACCGGAACTGCTCGTGGGCGCGCGCCACGGCCGTCTCCTCGTCCGGGTCCCAGCAGATCGGCATCTGCCCGACGACGCGCGACGGCGCGAGCTCGTCGCGCTCGCGGACGGAGGACCACCGCTGCACGACGTCGGCCTCGGGCTCGGTCGTGACGAGGTGGTCGGCCAGCGGGGCGAACCGCTCGATCGACTGCGGGCCGGAGACGGCCACCCCGATCTCGACGGTCTCGTCGGGCAGGTCCCAGAGCTTGGCCGAGTCGACGCGGTAGTGGACGCCCTCGAACGTGAGGCGCTCGCCGTCGAGCAGCGAGCGGATGATCTCGACCGCCTCCTCGAGCATGTCGTGCCGCTCGCCGACCGCGGGCCAGCGCTCGCCCGCCACGTGCTCGTTGAGGTTCTCCCCGGCGCCGAGCCCGAGGGTGAAGCGGTCGTCGGACAGGAGCGCCACGGTCGCGGCCTTCTGCGCCACGACCGCGGGGTGGTAGCGCAGGAGAGGGCACGTCACGTACGTCATGAGGCCGACGCGCTCGGTCGCCTGGGCGACCGCCCCGAGCACGGACCACGCGTACGGGGCGTGGCCCTGGGCGTCGAGCCACGGGAAGTAGTGGTCGGACATCACCTCGAAGTCGAAGCCGACGCGCTCCGCGTCGACCGCGTGCTCCACGAGCGCGCGAGGGCCGGACTGCTCGGTCATGAGGGTGTAGCCGAAGCGGGTCATGTCTCGATCGTGGGACGGGCCGGGCCCACCCGCACGCGGGTGCGCCCGGCCCGATGGGGCGGGCCGACGCTCAGGCGAGCGCCTTGGCCTTGAGCTGCGCGAACTCCTCGGGGGTGATGGCACCCGAGTCGAGGAGCGCCTTGGCGTGCGAGATCTGCTCGGCCGGCGACGTCGTCGCGACCTGGCGGATGTAGGCGTCCGTGTCGTGCTTCGCCTGGACGACGGCCGCGGCCTGCCGCTCCGCCATGCCGCGCCCGCGCGCGATGAGGTAGACGAGCGACGTCAGCACGGGCAGGAAGATGAGGAAGATGATCCAGACCGCCTTCCACCACCCCGACAGCTCCCGGTCACGGAACAGGTCCGCGATGATCTGGAAGAGCACGATGAGGTACGCGATGAAGAAGAAGCTCCACACGAGGAGCCAGAAGAAGTCCCAGAAGTCCACGGTCACGCCCTTTCTCGACGGGTACCGCGACGCGACGGCCTGCTGCCCCGCGCCATCAGGGCGAACGTAGCGACGTCGCGACGATCGCGCCCGGCGAGACGCGCGCCCCCCGCCTCACGGCGTCCCGGCCGGCGCCGCGGGCGACGGCCCCGACGGCGCGTCCGGCCCGTCCGACGGCGCACCCGACGGCTCGTCCGACGGGGCCTCCGACCGCTCGCCCGGGGCCCGCCGCGCGCGCACCACGTCGCCCACGATGACCGCGAGCAGGACGCCGTCCGTCGCCCAGTTGAGGGCGAGCGGCGAGAGCCACGCATGGACGGCGAAGAGCACGCCGACCGCGACCGCGCCCAGCACGTGGGGGAGCGACCAGCGCCCGCCCGTCGCGCGCCGGAACAGCGCGTTCCCCACGAGGTACGTCGCCGCCGCCCCGCACACGAGCCCCGCGGTCCAGGCGTCGGCGTGGCCGCCGTCGTGCCCGAGCGGGTGCAGCAGCACGAGCTCGTCGGCGACGGCGGTGAGCACGATCCCGGCGACGATGACGAACGGGACGTACGTGTACGCCGTCTGGGCGACCATGCCGCGCTCGGCGCGCGACGTGAAGTACTCGGTGGCGCGCCGCTCGGAGCGGTCGAAGAACAGCAGCCACATCAGCACGGTGCTCGCGAACGCGGAGCAGAACGCGGACACCGTCGTGAGGTCGAGGGGGAGCTCGGCGAACGCGGCGCCCGTGACGATGATCGACTCGCCCAGGCAGATGATGACGAACAGGCTGACGCGCTCGGCCATGTGCTCGCCGCGGACCACCCACGTGCTCGCACGCGACGCCCCGATCCCGGGGAGCCAGAACATGGCGCGCGGCCCGGCGACGTCGATCGCGGCCGCGGCCACCCACAGCAGCAGCCGGTGCTCCTCGACGAGGCCGCCCGCGACCCACAGCGCGCCTGACGCCGCGAGCCACGTCGTGATGCGGACGAAGTTCACCGCGTTCTCGGGCCACACGCGGCCCATCGCGACCATCGTGAAGACGCTGCGCCCCACCTGCATCGCGACGAGCATGACGGCGAACAGCAGGCCCTTGTCGCCGAACGCCTCCGGGATCGCGCTCGCGAGGACGAGGCCCAGCAGCATGAGCACCACGAGCAGCGCGCGCACGGGCAGGCGCTCGGGGTCGAGCCAGTTCGTCACCCACATCGTGTCGACCCACACCCACCAGACGGCGACGCCGAGCAGGAGCGTGTGGCCGAGCGCCTCGACGCCGGGGTGGGCGATGAGCCCGTGGGAGAGCTGGGTGACCGCGAAGACGAAGACGAGGTCGAAGAACAGCTCGACGTAGCCGACCCGGCTCGAGTCGCCGCCGTCGCCGTGCCGCAGGAGGTCGGTGCGCAGGCCCCAGGGCGGCGGGGGCCGATCGGTGCCGCGGTTCGGGTGCGGTGCGTCCATGCGGGGATGCTCCCACCCCGGGTCACCGTCGGGTCACGATCCCGCGGCGCGTCGGCGGTTCGGCGCGCGCGAGGTCCCGGCGCGGACCACGATGGTCGCGCACCCGTCGCCGACCGAGGAGTCCCCATGGTCCCCGCCCGTCGTCCCGCCGCCCGGACCGCGCGCCTCACCGCGGCGCTCGCGCTCACGGCCACGGTCGCCCTGCTCGGGGCGTGCGCGTCCGACACCGACGCGGGCGGCGACTCCACGAGCGCCACCGGGGAGACCTCTGAGCCCGACGACGGCCCGTCGACGGACCCGTCGACGGAGCCGACCGACGACGCCACCGACGAGCAGCAGGGCCTGCCCGACGCCGCGACGATGGACGTCGTCGCGGGCGCGCACGGCAAGGGCCTGCCGCCCGGCGCGGACGCGCCGACCGAGGGCGGCACGGGTGCCGCGTGGAGCGCCGAGCCGGGCCTGCTGCTCGTCGTGACGTTCGGGTCCAGTTCGTGCCCGCTGCTCGCCGAGGACGACGCCGCGGTCGAGGGGAGCGACGTCGTCGTGTCGTTCGTCGACATCCCCGCCGACACCGCGTGCACCATGGACTACGTCCCCGCGACGTCCGTCGTCGCGGTGCCCGACGACGTGGACACGAGCGCCGACGTGAGCGTCGTGCTCGGGGACCGCGGGACCGTCGTCGTGCCGCCGCCGGCCGAGGGATCGGCCGGCGAGTTCGCCTGGACCGCGGGCTGACGACCCCCGCGGTGAAGAGCGCGTGAAAGGACGGGCCGCCGCCGGTGGGCCGTCTCCCGCGCGGCGGGCGAGCGGCTACCGTGTCCGGGTGACGACGTCCCCCTCCTCCCGCCCCGCTCGCCGCGCCCTGGCCTGCGCCGCGACCCTCGTGCTGGCTCTCGTCGCGGGCGCGTGCTCGGCGCCCCCGAAGCAGCAGACACCGGTCGAGGACGTCGCGACGTCGTCGTCGACGGGCACGGGAGAGACGGGACCGGAGGGCTTCGAGGAGTACTACGGGCAGACCCTCGCGTGGGAGGAGTGCGGGGCCGGCTGGGAGTGCGCGACGGCGCGCGCCCCCCTCTCGTGGCAGGACCCGGCGGCGGGCGAGATCGAGCTCGCGGTCAAGCGCCAGCCCGCGACCGGTGAGCGCATCGGCTCGCTCCTCACCAACCCCGGCGGTCCCGGTGCGTCAGGGGTCGACTTCGTCGCGTCGCTCGCCCCGACCGTCGGCGAGGGCGTCACCGCGGCCTACGACCTCGTGGGCTTCGACCCCCGCGGGGTCGGGCAGTCGTCGCCCGTCGTGTGCCTCGACGACGCCGCCAAGGACGAGTCCCTGTCGCGCGACTTCGACACGGACGAGGCGGGGCTCGAGGCGCTCGCGGAGGACCGGCGCGCGTGGGCCGACGCGTGCGCCGAGAACACGGGCGAGCTGCTCGGCCAGGTCGACACCCAGAACGCCGCGCGCGACATGGACATGCTGCGCGCCGTCCTCGGCGACGAGAAGCTCGCGTACCTCGGCTACTCGTACGGCACGCAGCTCGGGGCCACGTACGCCGGGCTGTTCCCGGACAAGGTCGGCCGCATGGTGCTGGACGGGGCGATCGACACCTCGCTCGACCCGGACGAGATCTCCGAGCAGCAGGCCGTCGGCTTCGAGAACGCCCTGCGCGCGTACGTCGAGGACTGCCAGGCCGGCGCCAAGTGCCCCCTGACGGGCGACACGGACGCGGGGATGCGTCAGATCCGCTCGCTCC
This sequence comes from Cellulosimicrobium sp. 4261, assembly GCF_040546915.1. Classification (NCBI taxonomy): domain Bacteria; kingdom Bacillati; phylum Actinomycetota; class Actinomycetes; order Micrococcales; family Promicromonosporaceae; genus Cellulosimicrobium; species Cellulosimicrobium sp. 4261. The sequence goes on along the minus strand of NZ_JBEPOQ010000001.1, from coordinate 21,584 downwards.
TCGACGCCGCGAAGGCGAACCCGCTCCCGACGGACTCGGGCCGACGCGTGACGCAGACGCTCGGCTTCTACGGCGTCGCCGTCACGCTGTACAACGACCAGAGCTGGCCCGTGCTCACGCAGGCGCTCACCGAGGCGATCGAGGAGGGCACCGGCAACGGCCTGCTCTATCTCGCCGACTTCTACAACGACCGGAACGCCGACGGCACGTACGCGTCGAACTCGTCCGAGGCGTTCCGGGCGGTCAACTGCCTCGACGGCCGTCAGGACGACGACCCGGCCGCGATGCAGGCCCAGCTCGAGCGGCTCGAGGAGGAGGCCCCCACGATGGGCTACTTCTTCGCGTTCGGCGGGCTCACGTGCGAGGGCTGGGCGTACCCCGTCGTCGACCAGGAGTTCGACCTCGCCGCGAAGGGCGCCGCGCCGATCCTCGTCATCGGGACGACCAACGACCCGGCCACCCCGTACGTGTGGGCCGAGGGCCTCGCCGACACTCTCGACTCCGCCGTCCTGGTCACCTGGGAGGGTGAGGGGCACACCGCCTACGGCCGCGCGAACGACTGCCTGAGCGACGCCGTCGACGCGTACCTCGTGGACGGGACCGTCCCCGAGGACGGGCTCCGCTGCTGACACGGAGGGGGCCCGACGGCGGCCCGCGGGGCCGCTTTGGAATCTAGCCCGGTCGTTGGGTACAGTAGGCGCTCGTTGCCACCGGTTCGCCGAGCGGACCGGGACGTAGCACGCCGCCTTAGCTCAGTCGGCAGAGCGATTCACTCGTAATGAATAGGTCAAGGGTTCGATTCCCTTAGGCGGCTCCACCACGGCAGAAGGCCGGGTCCTCGGACCCGGCCTTCTGTGCTCCCGGAGCGCGGTGTCGCCGTGGACCCCCGGCCCGCCGCAGAGCCTCGTCGAGCCTCAGCCGACGCGGCGCAGGAGCAGGATCACGCCGCCGGCCGCGGCGGCGACGAGCCCGCCGACACCCACCGCGGCGAAGGTCGGGAAGGCCTCGCCCGCGGGCGGGGGCGGCGCCGTCCGGTCGACGGAGGCGAGCGGGACCCGCACCGGCTCGGGGCCAGCGGTCGTGGGCGCGGCGGTCGGCGTCGGCTCGACGGGAGCGGCCGTCGTCGGGTCCTCCGTCGGCTCCTCGGTCGGCTCCTCGGTGACGTCGGGCTCCGGCGCGTCCGGCGTCTCGACGGGTGCCTCCACGGCCGCCGCGGCGGGCGGCTCCTCGGCCGGGGGTGAGGCGACCGGTGCGTCGGTGGCCGGTGCCGGTGCCGGCGTCGTGGGGGAGGGTTCGGCCTGCGCCGTCGTGCAGACGGGGTCGTCCCCGTTCCAGCGCGCGTGCTGCGCCCGCAGCCCGGACACCTGGGCCCACGTGACGCAGTAGCCGTCGGGGAACGTGCGCGTCGGCACCGAGAAGGCCAGGAACCCGTCCGCGGAGTCGCGCGGGCCGTAGGAGTCGGAGTAGTACCGCTCGCGGCTCCCGTCCGGCGCGCTCACGGCGTAGGAGACGGCGCCCCACTCGGACCAGAGCCGCTCCGGGTCGAACGAGACGCCGTCGACGCTCACCTCGAGCCCGCTCTCGCCGTCCCGGCCGACGGCGGTCGCGGGTGCGGCGGCGACGGCCACCACGAGCACCGCCAGGGGCGCGAGGGCGAGCAGACGGCCAGCGGCGCGCATCAACACCTCCGGGTCGTTCGGGTGTGGTCCGCGGCACATCGTACGCAGTCGTGCGGGCCGGTCCGAACGCCGGGGCGCCCCCTGGGGGCGGCTCAGGCCCCGAGCGTCGCGAGCCACCGGACGACGGCCTCGCACACGGCGGCGTCCTGGCCCTTGAGGTCGTGGGCTCCGGGGAGCTCGACGCGCGTGACAAGACCGGGGATCGCGGCGGTGTGCTCGGCGAGCTCGTCCGGCGTCGCGAACGGGTCGGTGCGCCCGGAGACGAGGAGGACCGGCACGTGGAGGTCGGGGAAGTGCTCCGTCCGCAGCCGCTCGGGCTTGCCCGGCGGGTGCAGCGGGTAGCTGACGAGGGCCAGCCCGGCGGCCGGGAGTCCTTCGGCGACGGCCATCGAGCACATGCGCCCGCCGTACGAGCGGCCGCCGAGCACGAGGCGGTCCGTCGTGGTGCCGAGCTCGGCGGCGAACGCCTCCGCCTCGGCGCGGACGTGCGCGACCGCGACGGGCGGACGGTCGGGCATCCGCTTGCCGGCGATCCGGTAGGGGAAGTCGACGCGGCGCACGGGGACGGGCGGGTCGAGGGCGACCAGCGCCTCGTCGATCGCGACGAGCGCGCGGTGGTCGCGGCTCGCGCCGGCGCCCGGCGTGAGCAGGACGCCGGCGACGGGCCGGTCGTCGGGGGTCGGCGTGGTCACCGTCCCAGTCTCGCAGCGCGCACGACGTTCCTCGCGGTCGAGCACGACCCTCCGCGCGGCCGACCACGAGGTTGCCGTCGTCCTCCGCGGGAGAACGACGGCGACCTCGTGGTCAGCGCGGGCCTCGCGGCCGGGGTCACCGCGGCCCGGGTCACCGCGCCGCGAGCCGCGCCGGGTCGAGGTCGGTGCGACGCAGCAGCTGCGCGTTGAGCGCGACGATCACTGTCGACGCGGACATGAGGATCGCGCCGACCGCCATCGGCATGACGAACCCGACGGGCGCGAGCACGCCCGCGGCGAGCGGTACGGCCGCGATGTTGTAGCCCGCGGCCCACCACAGGTTCTGCTGCATCTTGCGGTACGACGCGTGCGAGAGCTCGATGATCGACAGCACCGCGCGCGGGTCGGAGCTCGCGAGGATCACGCCGGCCGAGGCGATCGCGACGTCGGTGCCGGCGCCGATCGCGATGCCGACGTCCGCCTGGGCGAGCGCCGGGGCGTCGTTGACGCCGTCGCCGACCATCGCGACGACGCGCCCGCCCTGCTGCAGCTCCGCGACCTTCGCGTCCTTGTCCTCGGGGCGCACGCCCGCGAACACCTGGTCGATGCCGAGCTCGCGTCCGACCGCGCGGGCGACGGGCTCGGCGTCGCCGGTGATCATGACGACCCGGATGCCGCGCCGGTGCAGCGCGTCGACGGCCTCGCGCGACTCGGGGCGGATCGCGTCCGCCAGGGCGAACGCACCCACGACCTCGCCGGACCACGAGTCGGACGCGGTGCCGGTGCCGTCGTCGCCCGCGACGACCACGTGCAGGACGGTCGAACCGTCCTCGGCCCACGCGGCGGCGTCGGGCAGGGGGGCGAGGCCGCGCTTGCGCAGGAGGGCGGGACCGCCGACCGCGACGCGGCGGGCGCCGTCCGGGGTCGGGACGGTCGCCTCGACGCCGACGGCCGTGAGCGACCGGAAGTCCGTGGCGCGGGGGACGTCGTCGCCCCGCTCCTCGGCCGCCCGCACGATCGCCCGGGCGAGCGGGTGCTGGCTGTCCGCCTCGGCCGCCGCGGCGAGCGCGAGGAGCGCGGCCTCGGACGTGCCGCCCGCGGTCGCGAGGTGCACGACGACGGGCTCGCCCGCGGTCAGCGTCCCCGTCTTGTCGAACAGGACGGTGTCCACGGTACGCATGCGCTCGAGCGCCAGGCGGTCCTTGACGAGGACGCCCGCCTTCGCGGCACGCTCCGTCGACAGCGAGACGACGAGCGGGATCGCGAGGCCCAGCGCGTGGGGGCACGCGATGACGAGGACGGTGATCGCCCGGATCAGCGCCTGCTCGGGCGTGCCGAGGACGAGCCACAGGCCGATCGTCAGGGCCGCCGCGCCGAGCGCGTACCAGAACAGCCACCCGGCGGCGCGGTCCGCGAGGCGCTGCGTCTTCGTCGAGGACGCCTGCGCGTCCGCGACGAGCCGCTGGATCCCGGCGAGCGCGGTGTCCTCGCCGACGGCCGTGATCCGCACGCGCAGCGCGTCGTCCGTCGCGACGGTCCCGGCGACCACGCCGTCCCCGACCGTCCGGCGCACGGGGCGCGACTCGCCGGTGATCATCGACTCGTCGACGTCCGCGGAGCCCGACGCGACCTCGCCGTCCGCAGGCACGCGCCCGCCCGGCCGGACGACGACCAGGTCGCCCACGCGCAGGTCCGTCGGCGCGACGGTCGTCACGCTCCCGTCCTCGGCGACACGCTCCGCCTCGTCCGGGAGGAGCGCGGCGAGCGAGTCGAGCGCGGACGCGGTCTGCGCGAGCGAGCGCATCTCGAGCCAGTGGCCGAGCAGCATGATGACGACGAGGAGCGCGAGCTCCCACCAGACGTCGAGCTCGTGGGCGAGCACGCCCAGGCTCGCTCCCAGCGAGGACACGAACGCGGCCGTGATGGCGAGCGAGATGAGCGTCATCATCCCGGGCTTGCGGCTCCGCAGCTCGCCCACCGCACCGGTGAGGAACGGGCGCCCGCCCCAGGCGTAGATCACCGTGCCGAGGACGGGGGACACCCAGGGGACCCAGGCTGCGTCGGGCAGGTCGTAGCCCAGGAGCATCGCGAACATGGCGTTCAGCGCGACCGTGGGGACCGCGAGCACGAGCATGATCCAGAACAGGCGGCGGAACTGCCCGACGTGGTCGCCGTGCCCACCGTGCCCGGTCATGTCGTGCCCGCTGTGCCCGCTGTGGCCGCTGTGCGCGGTCATGTCGTGCCCGCCGTGACCGGTCATGTCGTGTCCGCCGTGACCGGCCGCGGCGCGGTCGTCGTGGACGGACGCCTCGTGCCCGGGGTGGTCGTGCGTCGCGTGATCGTGCGTCGCGTGGTCGACGGCGGCGCTCGGTGCCGCTCCGTGGTGCCCGTGCTCCCCCGGCTCGCCGTCCGCGCCGGTCCGGCGCCCGGGGCCGTGCTCCGTGCGGTGGTCCACCGTGTCTCCTCTCGGCCGCTGATACCCCTAGGGGGTATCGCCTCCTCCCGATCATGCCGCGCAGGCACGGATCCGTCAACCGTTCAGGTGCGGGCCGTCAGCGAGAGCGTGGCGTCAGAGCGCCGGGGTGGACTCCCGCAGCACGACCGCGCACCGGACGGCCACGCGCCGGGGCTCGGCGTCGTCGTCCGGGGCGAGAGCCAGGCGCAGCGCCTGCTCGCCGACCTCGGTCAGCGGGATGCGGACCGTCGTCAGGCCGGGGGTGACGTCGCGCAGCGTCACGATGTCGTCGAAGCCGGCCACCGCGACGTCCTCCGGGACGCGCAGCCCGGCCTCGCGCGCCGCCGCCATCGCCCCGACGGCCATGACGTCGTTCACCGCGAAGACGGCGCGGGGCGCGCCGTCGGGCCCTGCGGCACCCACCCGGGCGAGCAGGTCGCGCATCCCGCCGTGGCCGCCGTCGCGCGTGAACGCGCACTCGACGACGGCCTCCGCCGGCACGGGGGACCCCAGCGCGGCGAGCGCGGCGGTGAAGCCCTGCGCGCGGTCCACGGCGGTGCGGTGGCTCGACGGCCCGGCCAGCACGCCGAACGCGCGGTAGCCCAGCCCGTGCAGGGCGCGCGCGAGGTCCGCCGCGCCGTCGGCGTTCGCGATCTCCACCGCGGGCAGGTCGCCGAGCGGCTGCCCGACGAGCGACACGCCGCCCCCCGACGCGCGGTACCGCTCCAGCGCGTGCCGCAGCGCGCCGTCGGCGTCGTCGGCGAGCCGGCCGCCGCCCAGCACCACCGCCCGCGCGCGCTGGCGGTCCATGAGCTCGACGAACGCGCGCTCGCGCTCGGGGGAGTGCCGGGTGCTCGTCAGCGTGACGATGAGCCCGTCGCGGTCGGCGGCCTCCGCGACCCCGGCCGCGAGCGACGAGAAGTACGGGTCCGCGATGTCGTGCACGACGAGCCCGACGCTCGTCGTGCGGCCGCGGGCCATGGCCTGCGCGCTCGGGTCGGGGGAGTACCCGAGCCGGCGCGCGGACGCGAGGACCCGTTCCCGCAGGTCCGGGCGCACGGTGCGGTTCGCGCTCCCGTTGATCGCGCGGGACGCGGTCGCGAGGGAGACGCCGGCGTCACGAGCGACCTCGCTCAGGGTGGGTCCGGGCACGGGACCAGGCTAGCGGGGCGCCCTGTCGCCGGGTGGGCCGCCCCGGGAGCGGTTACGTTCGGGAGAGCCCGGTCGACCGGGCCTCACCACGCCGCAGGAGGTCCCATGTCCCAGGACGCAGCCGCGCCGCGCGGCACGACGGCGGTGCTCGCCCGGGCGCTCGCGCTCGGTGTCGCCGCGGGCTCCCGCAGCAGCCTCGGGGTCGCGGCGCCGGTGCTGGCCGGCCGCGCGCGCCCCGGCGGGTCGGGCCGGTCGGGTCACGGGCCCGGGCCGCTCGCGCGCGGCGCGGCGCTCCTGGGCGTCGTCGGCGAGCTGGTCGGCGACAAGCTGCCCCAGACGCCGAGCCGGCTCGCGCCGCCCGGCCCGGTCCTGCGCGTCGCGAGCGGCGCCGTGGGCGGCGTGCTCGTCGCCCGGCACCGGACCGGTCCCGTCGGGCTGGTCCTCGCCGCCGCGGCGGGGGCCGCGGGCGGGGCTGTCGGGACGTGGGGCGGGGCGGCGTGGCGACGCCTCGCCGTCGGCGAGCGGCCCGACTGGCCGGGCGCCGTCGCGGAGGACGTCACGGCGCTCGTGCTCGCGGCCTGGGCCGTCCGGGCCTGAGCTCCGCGTCTCCAGGGCCGGGGCCCAGGACGGTCCCCGGCCGGGGAGCCGTCCGTCAGCAGCCCGCCTGCTCGTACCGGCACAGCAGCTCCCACGCGGCACGGGCCTGCTCCGAGACCGTCTCGCGGGCCGCGCCGACGGTGCTCTCCCCGCCGTCGAGCGCGACGAGCGCGACCGCGGCACCACGCCGCGTGGTCGCCAGGTAGGTCCCGAGCGCCGTGTCCAGGTCGCCGCTCTCGCCGGACCCGTAGTAGTCCGTGGCGAGCCCGGTGCCCTGGGCGCCGACGTCGACCGCCTCGACCGCGTACGTCGTGCCCTCCGCGCCGCCCTGCGCCGCGCACGCGGCGAGCAGGTCCGCGAGCCGCGCGGCCTCGGCGGTGGCGGCGTCGGCGTCGGCGAACACCGCGACCTGGTGGACCCCCACGACGCCCTCGGCCGCGCCGTCCCCCTCGGTCGCGGTGCGCATCGCCGTGGCGTCCGCGGGGCCGCCGTCGGCGCACGCCTCCGGGAGGTGCCAGTCCGCGACCCCCTCCGCCTCGGCACGCCCGCCTTCCGCACCCCACGCGCCCTCGGGCAGCAGGACGTCGGCGGGCGCGTCCGTCGGGAGCGCCGGGGCGGGAGCGCCGGGCGCCGGGGTCGAGGGTTCCGGGGCCGACGGCTCCGGGGTGCCCGGGGTGTCGCCTGGGGCTGCGGTGCAGGCCGCGAGGACCAGGGCGCTCGCGGCAAGGACGGTCGTCGTCGTCGAGGCTCTCATCCGCACCACCCTGGCAGCGGTGCGCTCGGCTCGCAGGAGCACCTCACGCCCGCCGCAGCCGCGGCTGCGGCCAGCACACCCCACCCGCCGAGCACGGGGTCCGCGACCGTTCTCGTCGCGATCCGGTCGCGGATCGCGTGCTCGCGGGGGCTCGGGCGGAAGGACCGGGGGCTCAGGTGGCCGGGATGCTCGTCACGGTCGTCAGGAGGAACGCCGCGTCCTCGACCGCGCTGACCGCGTGCCGTTCGTGCGTGAGCACGCGCAGCTCGCCCTCGCCGAGCTCGACGTCGCCCTCGCCGAGCGCGGTGACCCGGACCCGCCCGCGCAGCACCTGGATCGACGCCGCGGGCGGGGAGTTGTGCTCCCCGAGCTCGACGCCCGCGCGCAGCGCGAGGATCGTCTGGCGCAGCGGGCCGTCGTGCAGCACGACCTCCGCGCTGCGGCCGTTCGGCGCGGTGCGGGCGTTCGTGAGGTGGGCGTCCGTGAGGAGGTCGACGTTCGTCATCGGGGCTCCGGCCTGTCGGGGAGCTCCATCATGCCGCGCCGCCGACGTCGCTGCCGCCCGTGCCGCGGCCGGGTCGAGCTGGTTGCCGCGACCGGCTCGGGCGGGCGGGGCGCGCCGGTGGCGCGTGCTGGTGGTCTGCCGTGCGGTCCGGAAGAGTGGCCGCCATGCAGGTGGTCTCCGGTCTCCTCGTCGGTCTGTTCGGCCTCGTCTTCACCGTCGGGATGCTGCTGCTCCTCGCCGCGACGGCGCGGCGCGTCATGGGCGCGCCCGTCGGCTGGATCCGCTCGGCGGTCGTGGCCCTCGCGATGCTGTCGGTCGCGTCGTGGGTGCTCACGGGCGGCCTGCTCGACGCCGGCTGGTCGCGCCCGGACGGGACGCTCACGGTCGAGCCGGGCGTCGCGCTCGTCGCCGTCGTGCTCGCGTTCGCGTGGGCGTTCGTGCTCGGGCTGTGCGTGCTGCTCGTGCTCGAGCTCCTCGTCCCGACGGGCTCGGTCCCGGGGCCGTGGCGCGCGCTCCGAGGGCTGCGCCAGGGCCGTCGCGAGACGCGGCGCTACGCCCAGATCCTGGGGATCGGCGTCCGGCACGGCCTCGGTGGGGCGCTCACGCGCGGAGCGCGGCAGCCGGACGGCTCGCGCCTGTCGCGCACCGACCAGCGGCGACAGGCGGCCGCGCTGCGCGACGCCCTGAGCGACGCCGGCGTGACGTTCGTGAAGTTCGGCCAGGTGCTGTCCACGCGCCGGGACCTGCTGCCCGCCGCGTTCGCGGACGCGCTCGCCACGCTCCAGAGCGAGGTCCCGCCCGCGCCGTGGTCGCAGGTGGAGGCGGCCGTCGCGGGCGCGCTCGGGCGTCCGATCGACCAGGCGTTCGCCGACTTCTCGCCGGAGCCGCTCGCCTCGGCATCCGTGGGCCAGGTCCACGCGGCCCGCCTGCTCGACGGGCGCGACGTCGTGGTCAAGGTGCAGCGCCCGGGTGCCCGCGCCCAGGTCGAGACGGACCTCGCGATCCTCGGGCGGCTCGCGCGCCGCATCGAGCGCGACACGGCGTGGGGCCGCTCGCTCGGCGTCGTCGACCTCGCCGACGGCTTCGCCGCGTCGCTGCGCGAGGAGCTCGACTACACGGTCGAGCTGGAGAACACGCTCGCGCTGCGCGCGGCGCTCGCGCGGGGCGCGGCGGAGGACCGGCGCCCCGACGACGACGCCACCGACCTGGCCGCAGGCCCGCGTGTCCGGGTCCCCGACGTCTACCCCGAGCTCTCCGGGACGACGCTGCTCGTCATGGAACGGCTCGACGGCGTTCCCCTCGGCCGCGCCGCGGACGTGCTCTCCGGCCTCGACGACGACGTGCGCGCCGACCTCGCCTCTCGCCTCCTCGCGGCGACGCTCGAGCAGGTGCTGGTCGCGGGCACCTTCCACGCCGACCTCCACCCCGGGAACGTGCTCGTCACCGCCGACGGCCGTCTCGGCCTGCTCGACATGGGCTCCGTCGGCCGGCTCGGCGAGCCCGACCGGCTCGCGCTCGCGGCGGTGCTGCTCGCGGTCGACGCCGACGACGCCGTCGCCGCGACCGACGCCCTCCTCGAGCTGCTCGACGCCCCGGCCGACCTCGACGTGCGCCGCCTGGAGCGCGCCGTCGGGCAGGTGATCGTGCGGTTCCGCGGCGCCGGCGCGAGCGGCGCGATGTTCACCGCGCTCTTCCGGCTCGTCACCGACGCGGGCCTCGCCGTCCCGTCGCAGGTCGCCGCCGCGTTCCGGACGTTCACGTCGCTGGAGGGCACGCTGCGCCTGCTCGACCCCGGGTTCGACCTCGTCGCCGCGGCCCGCGCGACCGCGCAGCCGCTCGTGCGGCGCGTCGTGACACCGCAGGGCCTGCGCGAGCGCGCGACGAGCCTGTTCCTCGGCCTCGCGCCGGAGCTCGAACGGCTCCCGCGCCGGCTCGCGAAGATCACGAGCGACGTCGAGGCCGGGCGGCTCACCGTCACCGTCCGCTCGTTCGCGCACCCCGAGGACCGCGCGTTCCTCACCGGCCTCGTGCAGCAGGTCGTCTCCACGGTCATCGCCGCCGCGGCCGTCGTCGCGGCGGTCGTGCTGGTCTCCGCCGACTCCGGCCCCGAGCTCGTCGAGGGCCTGAGCCTGTTCGCCGTCCTCGGCGCTGCGCTCGGGTTCGTCGGGACCGTGCTCGCCGTGCGCGTCCTCGTGTTCGCGTTCCGGGGGTCGGCCGCGCGCCGCGAGTGACCTCAGGCGTCGTGCGCGCCCGACGGGTGCGTCGCGTCCGCGGGCCGCACGACCGTGACCGGGCAGTGCGCGTACTCGACCGCGTGCCGGCTCACCGAGCCCAGGAGCAGCCGGTCGAACCCGCCGACGCCGCGGTTGCCGAGCACGAGCCGCTCGGCGCGCGACGACGCCTCGATGACCCCCTTCGCGGCGTGCACGTGCTGCACGCTGCGCACGAGGCGGTCGTCGGGCAGGTCGACCCCCGCCGCCTCGAGCGCGGCGTCGAGCTTCTGGGCGGCGAACTTCTCGTAGTCGTCGATGGGCGGTGTCCACCCCCACGAGTCGGGCAGGGGCGCGAGCGAGACGATCTGCCAGCAGAACAGGGCCTCGAGCGTCGCGCCCGTACGGCGCGCGACGTCGGCGCCGTGCCGCAGCGCCTGGACCGACGTCGCCGACCCGTCGACACCGACGACGACGGGCCGCGCGTGGTCGTGGCGCACGTCGGGCGTCCCGCGCACCACGGTCACGGGGACGGTCGCGTGCTGCACGCCGGCGGTCGGCACCGACCCGAGGACCATGCGCCCGAGGCGGCCCCGGCCGCAGCGCCCGAGGACGAGCAGGTCGGCGTCGTCGCCGTCGGCGGCGTCGGGCCGCACGTCGTCCTGGGCGGGCTGCGCGACGCGCGGCTGGGCGAGGGCGAGCAGGACGGCCGCGGGGCTGCCGCGCTCGGCGACGGCCCTCGCGGTCACCACGTCCGGGCCGATCCCCGTGCGGGCGTGCGCGGCGTCGAGCCACTCCTGGGCCAGCGCGCGCTTCTCGTCGGCCACCGTGCCGGGGCCGTCGCCCGGTCCCTGCCGCGACTCGAACGCGAGCACCGCCGTCAGGGGCACCGCCCGGTCCGTCGCCTCGCGCAGCGCCCAGTCGAGCGCGCCGCCCGACTCCTCCGACCCGTCGACACCGACGATCACGCCGCGCATCTCGCCACCTCCGCCCGGTCTGCCGACCGCGTGCGCCGTCGGCGTGCTGTCCCGACGCCGTCGGGGGCGCCGGTGCTCTCTCGACCCTAGGCCGCGCGGGCGCGCCGCGCCCGGGACGGGCGTCCCGAGGTGGTGGACGAGAGTCCCGCGTCGCGTCGACACGGGCGGCACGCGGCGCGCCGCGGGGAGGCGGTCAGAACCGCGGGTCGGGCTCGTCCTGGAGGATGTTGCGCAGGGGGCGGGTGACGACGTCGACCCGCGCGAGCAGGTCCGCCGGGCCCGAGACGACGAGCGCCCGGTCCCCGACCGGCACGTACACCGCGGCGTGCTCCCGCACGGTGACGTACAGGCAGGGGCGCGTCTCGCCGTCGACCCGGAACGTGGTGCGCACGACGGGCGCGACGTCCACCTCCTCGACGATCGCGCGCATCGCGGCGCGGTACTCCTGGTAGGAGTCGAGGAAGTCGTCGTCGCCGGGGGTGTCCGAGTGCAGCGGCGCGGCGAGCGCACCGCTGAGCGCGGTGCGGGCGATGTCCTCGGCCTGCTCGTCGTGCGCGGCCCGCACCCGCAGCGTCTCGACGTCGAGCGTCTCGCCCGTGAACGACACGTAGGAGCGCAGGAAGCGCTCCTCGGCCGGGTCGTGCGCGCCGTGGCCGGCGCCCGTCAGCGTCTCCTCGTCGAGGTCGAGGCCCCAGGTGAGCGGGTCGTCGACCTCCGCGACGGCGCCGTGGAACCGGGCGACCACCTGCTCCCACGACGCGGGCGAGCCCGCGGGGCGTGCCTCTCGCTCGTCCGCGTCCGGTGCGGGGGTGTCCTCCGGCGGCTGTTCCGGTTGGTGCATCGCTCTTCGCCACCCTTCTGGACGTCGTGCGGGGCGCACTCCCGAGCCTGCCCGTGGCGCGGGCCGCGGTCAACGCCTCGGGCGCGTGTCGGACCGGGTGATCTCCTGCGTCGTGCTCCCGGGACCGCCCGGCAGGTCACGGCCCGACCTCTCTTTCACGCCCCTGGCGAACAACGGCATACGGAGGGGGTGCGGCTCGTTCGAACCGCATAGAGTCAATGCGGTCAGGCTTGTACCCGTCGTCCGGCGGGCAGGTGTACGCCGCTCACGAGGAGCAGCACATGTTCGAGAGATTCACAGACCGAGCCCGTCGGGTCGTCGTCCTCGCCCAGGAAGAGGCGCGGATGCTCAACCACAACTACATCGGCACCGAGCACATCCTCCTCGGCCTCATCCACGAGGGCGAGGGTGTCGCGGCCAAGGCGCTGGAGTCCCTCGGGATCTCCCTCGACGGCGTCCGCACCCAGGTGACCGAGATCATCGGCGAGGGTCAGCAGGCCCCGAGCGGGCACATCCCGTTCACGCCGCGCGCCAAGAAGGTGCTCGAGCTGTCGCTGCGCGAGGCGCTCCAGCTCGGTCACAACTACATCGGCACCGAGCACATCCTGCTCGGCCTCATCCGCGAGGGCGAGGGCGTCGCCGCCCAGGTCCTGACGAAGATGGGCGCCGACCTCAACAAGGTGCGCCAGCAGGTCATCCAGCTCCTGTCCGGCTACCAGGGCAAGGAGCCGGTCGCCGCCGGCGGCCCCACCGAGGGCCAGCCGTCGGGCTCGGCCGTGCTCGACCAGTTCGGGCGCAACCTCACCCAGGCCGCGCGCGAGGGCAAGCTCGACCCGGTCATCGGGCGCAGCCTCGAGATCGAGCGCGTCATGCAGGTCCTGAGCCGCCGCACCAAGAACAACCCCGTCCTCATCGGCGAGCCCGGCGTCGGCAAGACGGCCGTCGTCGAAGGTCTCGCCCAGGACATCGTCCGCGGCGACGTCCCCGAGACGCTGAAGGACAAGCAGCTCTACACGCTCGACCTCGGCGCGCTCGTCGCCGGGTCGCGCTACCGCGGTGACTTCGAGGAGCGCCTCAAGAAGGTGCTCAAGGAGATCCGCACGCGCGGCGACATCATCCTCTTCATCGACGAGATCCACACCCTCGTGGGAGCGGGTGCCGCCGAGGGCGCGATCGACGCCGCGAGCATCCTCAAGCCGATGCTCGCGCGCGGCGAGCTGCAGACCATCGGCGCGACGACGCTCGACGAGTACCGCAAGCACGTCGAGAAGGACCCGGCCCTGGAGCGTCGCTTCCAGCCCATCCAGGTCGCCGAGCCGTCGCTCACGCACGCCATCGAGATCCTCAAGGGCCTGCGCGATCGCTACGAGGCGCACCACCGCGTGTCCATCACGGACTCCGCGCTCGTCTCCGCGGCCACGCTCGCGGACCGGTACATCAACGACCGGTTCCTCCCGGACAAGGCGATCGACCTCATCGACGAGGCGGGCGCGCGCCTGCGCATCCGCCGCATGACGGCCCCGCCGGAGCTCAAGGAGCTCGACGAGGAGATCGCCGAGGCGCGCCGCGAGAAGGAGTCCGCGATCGACGCGCAGGACTTCGAGAAGGCCGCCGGCCTGCGCGACAAGGAGAAGCAGCTCACCGCGAAGCGCGCCGACAAGGAGAAGGCGTGGAAGTCCGGTGACCTGGACACCGTCGCGGAGGTCGACGAGGAGCTGATCGCCGAGGTCCTGGCCATGGCCACGGGCATCCCGGTCTTCAAGCTCACCGAGGAGGAGTCCAGCCGCCTGCTCCACATGGAGGACGAGCTGCACAAGCGCGTCGTCGGCCAGGAGGCCGCGATCAAGGCGCTGTCGCAGGCGATCCGCCGTACGCGTGCGGGCCTCAAGGACCCGAAGCGCCCCGGTGGGTCCTTCATCTTCGCCGGCCCCACGGGCGTCGGGAAGACGGAGCTGGCCAAGGCGCTCGCCGAGTTCCTCTTCGGGGACGAGGACGCGCTCATCCAGCTCGACATGTCGGAGTTCTCCGAGAAGCACACCGTCTCGCGGCTGTTCGGCTCGCCCCCCGGCTACGTCGGGTACGACGAGGGTGGTCAGCTCACGGAGAAGGTGCGGCGCAAGCCGTTCTCGGTCGTCCTGTTCGACGAGGTGGAGAAGGCCCACGCGGACATCTTCAACTCGCTCCTGCAGATCCTCGAGGACGGTCGTCTGACCGACTCGCAGGGCCGGGTCGTGGACTTCAAGAACACCGTCATCATCATGACGACCAACCTCGGCACGCGGGACATCGCCAAGGGCGTCCAGACCGGCTTCAACGCCGGCGGCGACCTGGTCACGTCCTACGAGCGCATGAAGGCGAAGGTCAACGACGAGCTCAAGCAGCACTTCCGGCCTGAGTTCCTCAACCGCGTCGACGACGTGGTGGTCTTCCCGCAGCTCTCGCAGAACGAGATCATCCAGATCGTCGACCTGATGATCGCCCGTCTCGACGCCCGCCTGCGGGACAAGGACATGGGCATCGAGCTCACGCAGCCCGCGAAGCACCTCCTCGCGGAGAAGGGCTACGACCCGGTCCTGGGTGCTCGTCCGCTGCGCCGCGCGATCCAGCGCGACATCGAGGACGTGCTCTCCGAGAAGATCCTGTTCGGCGAGCTCAAGGCCGGCGAGATCGTCCTGGTCGACGCCGAGGGCGAGGGCCTGCTCGGGGAGTTCACCTTCCGGGGCGTCTCGAAGGGCGAGCACGACCGCGGCCCGGTGAGCGTGGGCGCGGCCGCCGCGCTCGACGCCCCCACCGGCGTCTCGGTCCGCGACCTGCCCCCGACGGGCGAGCTGCAGGCCGGCGCGGAGTGACGCACTCCTGAACGCCTGACACACGGGCCCCGATCCTCCTCCGGGAGGGTCGGGGCCCGTCGTCGTCCCGGCACCCTGCGGCACCGTCGCCAGAGCGCGAGACGCGGTCCGTTCGGTACGGCAACACCGTCGAGCAGCGCCTGCTCGACCTCCCGCGGGGGTGAGGTGCTCGGCGATGATGGGTGGACCGTCGCGGCGGCAATCCCCGCGCGGACGCGGCTCGGCGCGGAGTACCGTCCGGGACGTGGACCAGAGCCCGCTCGACGACCTGACCGCCCGCCTGCGCGCCGCGGGGTGCGTCTTCGCGGAGGACGAGGCCGCGCTCCTCGCCGAGCGGGCCGACGACGCCGCGCACCTCGAGGCGCTCGTCGCGCGCCGGGTCGCGGGCGAGCCGCTCGAGCACGTCCTCGGGTACGTCGACTTCCACGGGCTGCGGGTCGCCGTCGACCCGGGGGTGTTCGTGCCGCGCCAGCGCACCACGCTGCTCGTCGACGAGGCGGTCGCGCTCGGGCGACGAGCGGGGCCGGCGGTCGTCGTCGTCGACCTGTGCTGCGGCGCCGGGGCGCTGGGGCTCGCGACCGCGGTGGGTCTCGGCGGCGACACGACCGTCTCGCTGCACGCGAGCGACGTGGACCCGGCCGCCGTCGCGTGCGCGGCGCGCAACGTCGCGGCCGTCGGCGGCACCGCGTCCGCGGGCGACCTGTTCGACCCGCTGCCGCCCGGTCTGCGCGGCCGGGTCGACCTGCTCCTCGCCAACGTGCCGTACGTCCCGACGACCGAGATTGCGCTCCTGCCGCGCGAGGCGCGCGACCACGAGGCGCACGTCGCGCTCGACGGCGGCGGCGACGGGCTGGACGTGCTGCGCCGCGTCGCGGCCGAGGCGTCCGCCTGGCTCGCCCCCGGCGGCCACCTGCTCACCGAGTCCGGCGAGCGTCAGGCGGCGGGCGCCGTCGCGGTGCTCGACCGTGCCGGCCTCGTCGCGCGCGTCGTCCGGGACGACGAGATCGGCGCGACGATCGTCGTCGGGACGCTCCCCGCCGAGACGTGAGAAGTGGCCCCCGGGACGCGCCTGCGAGGGGCCGCTTCTCACGTCTCGTCAGGCTTCCGCACGCGCCGGCGGCGCCGGTCGAGGAACGCCGGGGCGAGGCCTAGGCCGAGGCGGGCCGCAGCAGTGCGCGGATCTCCTTCTCGGCCTGCGTGGGCGTGAGCGCGCGGCAGCCGAGCGACTCCCAGTGCCGCACGAGCGTGGGCTCGGCGCGCAGCAGCGCCCACCCGCGCCGGAACAGCGTGAGCGGCGGTTTGCGCATCTCGGCGAGGTCGCGCAGGAGGCGGAACCAGAACGTCACGAGCCGGGGACGGTACAGGCAGATCGCGTCGGCCAGGACGTCCTGCGCGCGGCAGGCCGCGACGATCTCCGCCGCGAAGATGCCCTCGGCGAGCACGACGCGCGAGCCCGTCACGTCGACGTGGGTCGTGCCGGTGCGGAGCGACGTCGGGATGTCGTAGACCGGCACGTCGGTGTGGCCCGTGCGCGCGAGGTCGACGAGCGCCGCGACCGCGCCCTCGGCGTCCCACGAGCGGGGGTCGTCCCAGTCCACGATGCCGAAACGCTGCGGCAGGTCGGGGTGGTCGTGGTCGAGGTAGAAGTCGTCGAGCGCGACGACCGGGAGCCCGAGCCGGCGGGTGAGCGACGTCTTGCCCGAGCCCGACGCGCCGGTGAGCAGCACGATCCGCGTCGGCACCTCGCGCGACCCCGGCGGGAGGTCGAACAGCGCCGGGTCCCCGGCGGGTCCGGTCGGCACCGGGTCGGTCCGGGTGGCGGCGTCGGTGGGGCCGCCGTCGGCGTCGTGCTGAGGGTCGCTCACGGGACACCATTGTCGCAGCGTCCCGCGCGAGCCACGGGGCGCGCCGTCGGGAGCGGCGCGTAGCCTTCCCCGGTGACCGCTCCGGACCCCGCCGCCCTGCTCGCCCGCGACGCCCTCGACCGCCTCGACCGGTGGGAGCCCGTGGATCCCCGTCAGGAGGCGCTCGCGGCGGAGTACCGCGCGTTCGTCCGCGGCGACGCCGGGCCGCGCGCCGAGGCGGTGCGGCGTGACGGCGGTCCGCAGCACCTCACGGCGAGCTGTTTCGTGCTCAGCCCGGGGCTCGACCACGTGCTGCTGTGCTTCCACCGCAAGGGCAGGTTCTGGGTCCAGGTGGGCGGCCACACCGAGCCGGAGGACACGACGCTCGCCGGTGCCGCCTACCGCGAGGCGCGCGAGGAGAGCGGCATCGAGGACCTCGTCCCGTTCGACCCGGACCCCGAGCCGGGCGTCCCGTTCGACGCGGACCCCGAGGCGGGCGTGGGGTCCGTGGCCGGGCCCCGGGCCGGCGCCGCGCCGTCCGCCCCGGTCGACGTGCACCGGCACGACCTCGCCGCGGCGTTCGGCACGTGCCGGACGCACTGGGACGTCGGGTTCGTCGCGTTCGCCGACCCGGACGCGCGCACGGTCGTCAGCGACGAGAGCGAGGACGTCGCCTGGTTCCCGGTGGACGCGCTGCCGCCCGGCACGCCCGACGACTTCCCGGTGCGCCTGGCGACGGTCCTCGCGGAGGTGCGGCACCGCCGTCGGGCAGGCATCCCCACGAGGTAGAGCCCCGGTCGCGCGAGGTAGAGCCCTGGTCACGACCAGGGCGCTACCTCGGCGGACCGGGGCTCTACCTCGGCGGACCGGAGCTCTACCTCGGCGGGGCGAGGACGACGTGCAGGGTGCGGGGGCCGTGCACGCCCTCGACGCGGGAGAGCTCGATGTCGCTCGTCGCGCTCGGGCCGCTGATCCACGTCTGCGGACGCTCGGGGTGCGCGGCGAGCAGGCGCACGGCCTCGGGCACGGACTGCACCACCTGGTCCGTGCGCACGACGCACACGTGGAGGTCGGGGACGAGCGTGATCGCGCGGCGGCCCTGGTCGGGCTCGCCGTCGAGCACGATCGTGCCGGTGTCGCCGATCGCGACACGCGCCGCGGTGACGACGGCGTCCGTGCGGTCGAGCTCGTCAGGCGTGCGCGGGTCGTCGCGCGCGTCCCGCACGACGGCGGTCCCCGCGCCCAGGGCCGCGAGCCACGCCGCGTCGAGACCGGCCGGGACGACGACGGACGTCGCGTCGACGAGCAGGTCGGCGACGACCGTGGCCACGTCCGCCGACGTCTCCGCGCGGTGCACGTGCGCCCGGTAGTCGACGAGCCGGTCGACGAGCACGTCCACGACCTCGGGCGACCCGGGGGCGAGCTCGCCGTGCTCGCGGTAGGCGCGCGGGGCGGTGCCCGACGCCGCGAGGCCGGCCGTCGCCGTCGACCCGCCGAGCGCGGTGCGCACGCGGGCGAGGACGTCGTCGCGCGCGCTCACCGGTCCTCGCCTCCCTCGGTGCGGGGCTCGTCGGACGGGCGGTCGCGCCACCAGTCGCGGAAGGTCTGCTTCGCGGGCGCCGGGAGGTCGCGCGAGCGGGTCCACGCGGACGCGGGCGGCGGGAGGGTCGAGATCCGGCCCTTCGGCCCGGCGACCAGGCGTCCGACCCCCGCCGCCTTCTCCGCGAGCTCGAACCGCCGCGCGTCGGACATGACGAACGACGCCGCCTTCATCGCGGCGCCCCACCCGGTGGGGCGGCCGCGGTCGGCGTCGACCTCGCGTGCGCGCAGCTCCACGAGGATCGACGGGATGTCGATCTTCACGGGGCACACCTCGTAGCACGCGCCGCACAGCGTCGAGGCGTAGGGGAGGGACGCGTTCGGGTCGTGGTGGCCGGAGAGGCCACCGGAGGACTTCGTGAGCTGCGGCGTGAGGATCGCGCCGATCGGGCCGGGGTACACCGAGCCGTACGCGTGGCCGCCCACCCGCTCGTACACCGGGCACACGTTGAGGCACGCGGAGCAGCGGATGCAGTGCAGCGCGGCCCGCCCGACCTCGTCGGCGAGGACGTCGGTGCGCCCGTTGTCGAGCAGGACGAGGTGGAACTCCTGCGGGCCGTCGCCGGGCGTGACGCCCGTCCACAGGGACGTGTACGGGTTCATGCGCTCGCCCGTGGACGACCGCGGCAGGAGCTGGAGGAACACCTCCAGGTCCGTGTACGTGGGCACGACCTTCTCGATCCCCATGACGGTGATGAGCGTCTCGGGGAGCGTGAGGCACATGCGCCCGTTGCCCTCGGACTCGACGACGGTCAGCGTCCCCGTGTCCGCGACGCCGAAGTTCGCGCCGCTGATCGCGACCTTCGCCGAGAGGAACTTGCGGCGCAGGTGGGCGCGCGCGGCCATCGCGAGCTCGCGCGGGACGTCCGACAGGTCGGGCGGGGCGTCACCCATGCGGGCGAGGAAGATCTCGCGGATCTCCGCCCGGTTGCGGTGGATCGCGGGCACGAGGATGTGCGACGGCATGTCGTCGGCGAGCTGCACGATGAGCTCCGCGAGGTCCGTCTCGTACGCCGCGATCCCCTCGGCGGCGAGCGCCTCGTTGAGCCCCGTCTCCTGCGTCGCCATGGACTTCACCTTGACGACCTCGTCGACGCCCTTGGCCTTGACGAGGTCCGCGACGATCCGGTTCGCCTCGTCCGCGTCGCGCGCCCAGTGCACGACGCCGCCCCGCGCCACGACGTTGCGCTCCAGCTCCTCGAGGAGCTCGGGCAGGCGTGCCATGACGTCGGTCTTGATCGCGGAGCCGGCGTCGCGCAGCGCCTCCCAGTCCGGCACCTCGCCGACGACGGCGGCGCGCTTGGCGCGGATGGTCGACGTCGCGTGCGCGAGGTTGCGCCGCAGCTGCGTGTTCTGGAGCGCCTCGCGCGCCGCGTCGGGGAACCACCCGCCCCAGCGCAGCGGGGCGTCCGGGCGCGGGACGTCGCCGAACGCGTCCGACGCCGCCCCCGCACCCGCCGAGGTGCCGTGGCCGCCCGGGTGGGCGACGTCGTCGGGCAGGGTGCGCGCGCCCCGCCGGACGGGCAGGCCGAGGAACGTGCGGCTCACCGGGTACCCCCACGTGTCGACGGGCCGACCCCGGCGGGGGCGGGCGTGTCCTTCGTGGAGGCGAGGATCTCCGCGAGGTGCAGCGTGCGGACGCCCGCGCGGATGCGCGACAGGCCGCCGCCGATGTGCATGAGGCACGACGCGTCGCCGGCGGTGAGGACCTCGGCGCCCGTCGACTTCACGTGCGTCATCTTGTCGGCGAGCATCGCCGTCGACGTCTCGGCGTTCTTCAGCGCGAAGGTGCCGCCGAACCCGCAGCACGCCTCCGCCGCGGGCAGCTCGACGAGGTCGATGCCCTCGACCGCGCGCAGGAGGCGCAGCGGCTTGTCGCCGACGTGGAGCATGCGCAGCGAGTGGCACGTCGGGTGGTAGGTGACCCGGTGGGGGAAGGAGGCGCCGACGTCGGTCACGCCGAGCACGTCGACGAGCAGCTCGGACAGCTCGTACGTCTTCGCGGCGACCGCGTCGGCGGTGCGCGCGAGGTCGTCGAGCCCGGCCCGTCGGCAGACCATCGCCTGCTGGTGCCGTACGGATCCCGTGCAGGACCCGGACGGGACGACGACGGCGTCCCACTCGCCGTCGAGCACGGGGGAGAACGCCTCGACGTGGTTGCGCACCACCGGGACCGCCTCGTCGAGGTACCCGGTGTTGACGTGCATCTGTCCGCAGCAGGTCTGCCGCTCGGGGAAGAACACCTCGTGGCCGAGGCGCTCGAGGAGGAGGGCGGTGGCGCGCGGTGCCTGGGGGAACATCACGTCGCCGATGCAGGTCGCGGTGAGGGCTATGCGCATCAGGGCTCCGGGGAGGCGAGTCGGGTCCAGTCTCGCCGGGCCGCGTCGTCGCCGCTCGCCGAGACCGCCGCGGTGAGGCGCCGCGGCTGTGGTCTGACCACAGGCCGTCCACTGTAGACCACGACGGCCGCGTGGTCTGACCACAGCGAGCCGGGGTCGCCTACCCTGAGCGGGTGCGCACCCACGAACGCGTCCTCGCCCGCATCGAGGCGGACCTCGCAGCGGGCCGCTGGGCGCTCGGCGAGCGCCTCCCGGCCGAGCGCGCGCTCGCCGAGGAGCTCGGTGTCTCGCGCCCCTCGGTGCGCGAGGCGCTCCGCGTGCTCGAGGCCATGGGCATCGTGCGCACCGCCGTGGGCTCCGGGCCCGACGCCGGCGCGACCGTCGTCGACCGGCCCGCCGCGGGCCTGGGAGCGGCCGTGCGCCTGCACGTCGCGTCCGGGACGCTCGCGGTGCGCGACGTCGTCGAGACGCGCGTCCTGCTCGAGACGTGGGCCGTCCGCGCGGCGGGGGACCGGGGCGCCGGGGACGGCGAGGAGGTCGTGGCGACGCTCGCGGAGGCCGACGCCCTGCTCGACCGCATGGACGACCCGGCGCTGCCCGCTGCCGACTTCCGCGAGCTCGACGCGACGTTCCACGTGCTGCTCGTCCGGCTCGCGGGCAACGCGCTCGTCGAGGCCGTCATGACCGGGCTGCGCGGCGCGATCGAGTCGTACGTCGCCGCGGGCAGCGCGGCGCTGCCGTCGTGGGAGCGGACCGCCGCACGCCTGCGCGCCGAGCACCGCGCCGTGCTCTCCGCCGTCGCGGAGGGCGACGGCGAGCGCGCGGCCCGCGAGGTGCGTGCCCACATCGAGGGGTTCTACGCCGAGACGGGCCTCTGAGGGCCGGTCGCGGTACGGCCGCCGGACGAAGGTGCCGCGGGGGTGCCCGACGGTGGCGCCACCGCGAGATCGGCCTGAGCGTCCGAGATCGACCCGCGGTGGGTCGATGTCGTGACGGCTAGGGCGTGTCTCCCAACTCTGAGTGGAGGCGGGCGGCCAGACTCACGGGCGTGAGTCGGTTCCAGGTCTTGTCGGACGAACAGTGGGAGCGGA